>NZ_CP092334.1:2794650-3095167 GCF_018595685.2 Flavihumibacter rivuli | reverse complement strand
ATTCTGCATCGGAGGTCTTGGTGAGGGTCACGAAATTAGAGGCGATGAATACGCTCTTGATAAAGGGGAAGCCAAACAACTCCACAGCGAGCGGTGAAGGTTTTGCGCTTTCCATATCGGGCAGGTCAATGCTCTTACCGGGATACAGCAGTTTGTTGGCAACGAACTTCATCGTTTCCGGGTTCGGAGTCATTTCCGTATAGATACTGATTACAGGATTTCCAGTCTTGATCATAATACAACAACGTTTACGTACAAAAATAACAAATGACCGTGCCCAAAGTTTGTGAAATCGGGAAAACTTAGTGATTACAGTCACTGGCGTGGCAGTGGTTGGCTTTCCTGCAGAGGCGATAGTTATAGAAATGGGCAAATACGACCGCGGCTACTGCGGGCACTAGGAAATACAATTGCCATTCATGCCATAATTGCTTGGCTATCAGCAATATAATTCCAAAAACAAAGATCAGGATGGGCAGGATCTGGTGATGGTGCTTCCGGTATCCATGGGATAGGGCATTGACACCGATCAGGAAGGCCAGCAGGATCATCAGGTATTCAAAGGACATATTGTCAATGATATTGATACCGAATACCGGCAGGCTCGTCATGATTAATGGCAGGATCGCGCAGTGGATAGCACAGGCTAATGATGCGGCAATTCCTAAAGCGTCCCAATTGATCTTAAAATTCATGGAGGACTGCAAAAATAGGTAGATGCAACTTTGTTGCAAAATCTTTCTTCTTTTTAACAGAAAGCCACCAATTCATATTGGTGAGCGTAACTTTGTATGTTATGAGCAAGAAAGCGATCTACTACCTGTTGTTTTTTGTGGTCCTGTTTTTTGGGTTTGTATATGCCATGAACCGTGCCTTGCCGGGTTTTACTGAAGTGAAATTGCCGGTTCTCAGCAGGGTACAACCCTTTCATTTCCTCGATCAGGAAGGTCGGGAAGTAACGGAAAGGACGATTGAAGGAAAGGTTTACGTTGCCGAGTATTTCTTTACGACCTGTAAGGGGATCTGTCCAAAAATGAATACCAACATGAAGAAGGTATATGAGAAATACAGGAATGAAAAGGGCTTTGCCATACTTTCCCACAGTGTGGATCCGGAAACCGATTCGGTGGGCAGGATGAAGACATATGCAGATTCATTGGGTGTGAATGGCGGCAACTGGTATTTCCTTACCGGCAGGAAGGACAGTCTCTACCATGTGGCCCGTGTAAGTTACCTGCTGGATGACCCGAAGAATAACAATGAGAAAATAGAAGACCAATTCATCCATACGCAATTCTTTGCCCTGGTAGACAAGAAGGGCCAGGTAAGGAAGATCTATGATGGATTGAAGCAGGAAGAGTTGGAAGACCTGATGAAGGACATACCAGAGTTACTCAAGGAAAAAACATCAGGTGGAGCGAGGTTTGCGAACGGATTATTCAATAACAATCCCCAGTAAGGCATATGCAGGACCGCATTCATGATATCCTAAAACGGAACCAGTTAAGTGTAACCGGTAGCAGGGTGAAGATCCTGGAGTTATTCCTTGGCCAACAGGGTGCACTTGCTCATGCAGACATTGAAAAAGGCACGGATGAAAAGTTTGACCGGGTGACCGTTTACAGGACCTTGCAGGTTTTCCTGAACAAGGGAATCATTCACACCATCCCTACTTCGGATAATAGTATCCGCTATGCCCTTTGCAAGGAAGAATGCAGTGAAGGGCATCACCATGATAACCATGTTCACTTTGTTTGTGATTCCTGTGGCAATACCATTTGCCTGGAAGAAGTCTCCATCCCATCCATTCAACTCCCTAAAGGGTATTCGATCAAGCAGGTGGAGATGGTGGTTAGCGGTAAATGCAAAACCTGCAAGTAAGCCAGGCCAGTTGCCTGCTTCCGCTTTAAGCAAACCACCATCACCCTTTCAACATATTGTGCATTTTCAACAGACCGTTATCATCACGTAACCCCTCGTTGTCTCTTATGACCAATGGGTAGTCGAAAGATCGGTTGAGCTGTTGGATGAATAATTTTTATCGCCTTAAATACTTCGGCGTCCCTTGCAGGAGAGCGTGAAGGGGAATAAAGGTCAATTGTTGATACACCAGGATGGGAGAAAATTTCTATTAGTACTGTAGGATTAATAAGCTATTCTATGGCGATCCATCCAAGCAGCTTTCCATGCAGCAAACATCTTCCTAATACATAACAGTTTTAAGAAGATTTCTTTCGGGATTTAATGAATGGCCCAAAATTTGCATTTTTGAAATAATTTATGGTAGAAGCCGAACTAAATATTGATCGATTCGTTATAACCCAACTGAAGGCTCTTATCGTGTAGTAAAAAAATAAAGCCCCAATGTAGACACACCGGGACTTTTGGTTAAGGCTCTGATTAGTAGCTATTTTATAGAGATATCTATTGTTCTAAGTGTTTTCCATTACAAATATAAGGGCATTTAGGGTGAATTGCAATAAAATTATGTACCACAAAGAGGGTATTTTTTTGACCAAAATCAACTTCTGTTCATCTCTTGTTGAACAAATCCCATCAATTCTTCCACACGATCAGGACCCAGGTCAAATTTGATCCCAGCCGCCTTATACAATTCCGGTAAGGTCCGGGTTCCACCCAGGCTTAATGCATGCATATAATTGTCCAATGCCTTCTCCTTATCCGTTTTGAATTGCATCCACATACCAATAGCACCCAATTGCGCAATTCCATATTCGATGTAATAGAAGGGCACTTCAAAAAGATGCAATTGGCGTTGCCAGCCGTATTTGCGGAATTCTTCAAGGCCACCCAGATCTAATTCGCCAGTTGAGAATTCTTCGTTTATCTCCATCCATCTCTTCGCCCTTTCTTCGAGGGAATGACCGGGGTTTTCATAAAGCCAATGCTGGTATTTGTCTATGATAGCGATCCATGGGAAGATGGTTATCACCCTTTCCAGCTGGTGCTCCTTAGCCCTTTTCAACTCCTCTTCTTTAGAAAAGAAACTTGTCCAGTAATCCATGGTGAACAATTCCATTGACATACTGGCTACTTCAGCCACTTCCATTGGATATTCCTTGAATGCGCTAAGAGGTAGGGGATGTGCAAGGAAGGAATGCACAGCGTGACCGCTTTCATGAACCATGGTGGTCACATCATGCATTTGTCCGGCGGCATTCATAAAAATGAAAGGGGCGCCTGTTTCTGCCAGTGGACAATTATAACCACCGGGAGCTTTACCCTTGCGGCTTTCGAGGTCAAGCCTACCCATTTTTTTCATAGTAAGCAGGCAATCGGCAAAGAATGGCCTGAGTTGTCGAAGGCAATCAACAGTTTTGTTGAGCAACTCTTCCCCATTAGTGAAAGGCCTTAAGGGTTCAACACCTTCGGGTTCTGCATCTGTATCCCAGGGACGAAGGGTATCTAAGCCAAGCTTTGTTTTTTTCTTCCGGTAGATCCCGGCAACCAATGGAACGATATGTTTTTTCACTGCCTCATGGAATGCAAAGCAATCTTCTTTTGTGTAATCGAAGCGTCCCATTTCGGCAAACTTATAATCACGGTAATTGGCGAAACCGGCATTCAAGGCTACCTGGTGGCGCTTTGCCAGCAATTGGGAGAACAGGTCATTCAGGCTATCCTTGTCCTGGTACCTTCTTTCCTGGATGCGTCTGTAGGCCAATTCCCTGACCTTCCTGTCCGGGTTTTCCAGGAACTTGCTTGCTTGCTGAAGGGTGTATTCCTTATCATCGATCTTCACCGTCATTTTTCCGCTGATCACCCCATAATGCTGGGCCATTACACTGATTTCGGCCTGCAGGGGGATATTGGCTTCCCTGAAAAGGGCGATGCTGTTCTTAACGCTACGGAGATAGGTAAAATATTTTTCCTGGTCCAGCGAAGCGGTAAAAGGACAGTCGACCAACTTACGGTTAAGCTTATCCGCATAGGGCTGGATCCTGGGTTGGATCTCCATAACAAAGAAGTTGAAGGCTTCCTCCAATTCCTTGTTCTCGGTGTCGCAGGTCATCCTGATCTGTCGCCAGCAGGCATCCTCACTGACTACAGCTTCCAGTTCACTGGCATCCTTCATCCATTTTTCCAGGCCCTGTACAGATTCAATTGGCCTTTCCAGCAACTCCTTGAAATAGGGTTCAAGAGTTTCCCATTTATCGATCACCAGGCTTTCTGGTAAAAAACTGCGCGGTTCTTTCTTGATATCAGCGGTAAAATTCATATGGGACTGTTTAAACGATTCAAGCTACAGGTATCAAGCATTATTTGATGGCTTGATGGCTGTAGCTTGAACAATTTAGTTAATGAGAAAGATTATTCTTCCGTCTTTTTCTTGCGGGTTGTCTTTTTAGGCTTTTCTTCACCTTCAGCAACAGGCTCAGCTGCGTCTTTCTTGGCTGCCTTTTTCTTGGGGGCCTTTGCAGGTTTTTCTTCTGCCACTTCCACTACCGGGGCTGCTGCTTCAACCACTTCTGCTGCTTCTTCAACAGGCGCGTACTGGCTGAGTTTGATCTCCACATTGTTCTTCTTCAGGACTTCATACCACTTCACCATCTTCTTCATATCGCTGGCATACACCCGTTCGAAGTCCATATCGGCATAAACCTTCTTGAAGAAGGCCTTCAAAGCCGCACCATCCTTAACATTGGGTAAGGCTTCACCTGACTTTTCAATTGCCTGGAAAACATCCACCAGGTTAACGTTCTCCCTGATCGTGTAGATCTCGATACTCTCCAGGTGGGAGAAGTTGTGGATCCGGGAAGAAACAAATTTAGTCGTGTTATCATCAAGGGAGCGAACGATCGCACCGTCTGTCTTACTGCTGACCAATTCAAACAATCCCGGCAATCCGGTCACTGCAATGATTCTGTTGTATTCCATATCTGCAATTTGTAAAGGAGGTGCAAGATAAGGCGAAAATGGGAAACGCAGGCTCCTGCTTACCCATCCACCGTTCATCAATTCCTTTTCCGAGGGGTCAGAAAAATTATTAACTTATATGATTATCAATTTTTTACTCATTGCTAAAAACCTTCCACATGAAGCATGCCATCAGCTGGTTTGAGATCCCCACTACAGATATTGAAAGGGCTGCCAGGTTTTATGAGGCTGTTTTCCAGGTAAGCCTGGTGCCCATGGAAATGCCCAACCTGAAAATGCGGATGTTCCCTATTGACGATCCTATGGAAGGGATCGGTGGGGCACTATGCCAGGCAGAAGGCTTCTACCATCCTTCCCTCAGTCATGGACCCCTTATCTACCTGAATGGAAACCCTGATGTCCAGCTGTATTTAGACCGCATAGTTGGTGCAGGAGGAAAGGTCCTTGTTCCCAAAACAGAAATATCTCCTGAATATGGCTTTATGGCTGTCTTTGAGGATTCGGAAGGCAATAGGATTGCCTTACATTCAGTGCCTGCGGGGGCATAGGCGACACATCCTGGCCATTTTCATGAAGGCAATGTTATTCCCAGGACCTACTTATGGCTCAACATCCATTGATACAATCTTTCAACATCATATTTATTGAAGAGTTGTGTTCCGGGGTTCATGGTAGCCGCTGTACCACAGGCGATCCCAAATCGGGCCATGGTAAAGGGGTCGGCACCTTTCCATAACTGGTAAGCCATCCCGGCCACCATGGAGTCTCCTGCCCCAACCGTACTTTGCTTTTTTACAGTTGGCGCCGGGATCTGCAGATGCCCCTCTTTCGTGATGACCATCGCCCCCTGTGCGCCCATGGAAACGACTACCATTTTGCATTTGTTTCCTGCCAATAACTTCCGGGCGGCTTCTGCAACCTCAATGGTTTCCAGCTTCTCTTTTCCTGCCAACTGGGCCAGTTCATTGAGGTTGGGTTTAAGCAGGAATACCCCTTTTTGGGCTGCTTTCAACAACGGCACCCCTGAACAGTCAATGATGCAAGGGATATCCCGTGATGCTGCATATTCTGCCAGTGCTGCGTAAAACCCTTCATCGCAACCGGGAGGAAGGCTTCCGCTGCCAACAATTACAGCGGGCGGTGTTGGTAAGGATTCAATGCGGTCAATAAAATCCTGAACGAGTCCGGCAGGCATGGTGGGGCCTGGTAAAACAAAGCGGAACTGGTTGTTGCTGTTGCGTTCGAGCACGACCAGGTTTTCCCTGGTCTCCCCAGCAATTGGGATGGTAAGGTATTCAACGGATTCCCTGGCTACAGCTTTTTCCAATTGCTGGCCATTTAAGCCTCCGCTGGTGAAAAGCGCCAGGGTAGGGGCACCCAATTCCTGCAAGGCTTTACTGACATTGATCCCCCCTCCGCCGGCCTCCACCACCATTTCTGTGCACCGCAATTTTTTCTCGGGAATGAGCTGCTCAGTAGAGGTGCTCTTATCAACGGCTGGGTTGGGGGTAATTGTCAGGATCATGACGATCAGTTTTTATTGATGTCTGCCAATACGGCTTCAATGCGTTGTACCATGGTCTCCAGATCGGAATAACCGCGGGAAAGAAGGTAAAACTTGCTATCACTTACTTGCATCAATACACAGGGATAACCGGTCACCTGTAATTGCTTGCACAGCGCAAAATCGTAATAGGCCTTCTCTTTATAGGTGTCACTCTTCAGTTTTTCATAAAACTCTTCTGCCGGGATCGCATATTTCTCCAATAAGTGACGATAGGCTTCATTATCGCAAAGGTCCCGGCCTTCATAGTGCAGTGCATACTGCAGGTCGGCCGCGAATTCCACCTGCCTGTCAGGATAGTATTCCCGGAAAACGCAAAGGGCAATAGCCGGCTTTTCCGAATTCGGGTACCAATCGCTCATGTCGGGGTTGAAAATATGCCAGAGATAATCCTGGCCGAAGGTTACGCCAGTCATTTCCTCAACGGTCTTATAGGCTTCGCTGATATAGCCGGCCATCACACCGATATGCCTGGGACTTTCCGGCAGGATCATCCCCCCTGATAAAACCTCAAAAGCCATCCGGTCACTGTATAATTCAGAAATTTTGCTGATCACAGGGCTAAAACCATAGCACCAGCCACAATAGGCATCATAACAGTAATAAAGCGTTGGAGTCATGCTGCAAAGTAAATGCATTCTGCAGGATCGGCGTCCTTTGACCATCCGGACCTGTGACAGCTGGTTTTACTTAGCCTTTACCTCATCGAACCTTTGGTCATAATCGTTCCTGATGGTTCCCATGATGCGGTCCCAGATCAGGAAATACAGGCCATAATTGCCTTTGAAGTATTGGTGGTGCTGGTTATGGTTCACGGAGGTATTGATCCATTTTCCCAGCCAATGCCTGCTGAAGCCCCTGGGGTAAAGCTCATAGCCCAGGTGGCCATAGACATTATAAGTGATCATGAACAGGAAGAAAAGGGGAAGGTGGTATTGGTGAATAGGAATGGTGAAGAGGAAAACCGGCACAATACCAGCCTCCACGATGGCTTCCAGCGGATGGAAGGCATAGGCCGCCCATGGACTGGGATTCGTGGACTTATGATGGGTAAGATGCAAGATCCTGAACAGCCGGGGATGATGCATCAGCCGGTGTGTCCAATAGAAATAGGTATCGTGCATGAACAACATGATGGGGAAGGCCAGGAAGAAATAGGGCCAGCCATATTTTTCAATATCTGTGTAAAAGGTGGTATGCGGCCCGATCACAGGGTTGCGGATCAGAAGGATGGGTACAAAAGCAAAAATGGATATGGTGATGATGGAAAAGCCGATCTCCCTGAGGTAGTCCTTGCTGACCGGGAACCTTTTCTGGATCTTTTTAGGGGATAGCCTGGTACGTAATAGTACATAACCGAGCAGGAAGGCAATGCCGGCGATGATGAAATACCTGCCCCCGATCAATTGGGCCACTTTGAAGTACTGTTGCCAATCCATAGTCGATGCAATTGCCCTAAAGTTACAAAGGACCCCAATTGATCGTGGTCATAAAAAATGCCGGGCTAAACCGACATTCCAATAGTTTAATGTGCTTCCAGCCAATTGTCACCCATTCCGACCTCCGCGATGACCGGCACTTCATTGGGCAATGGTAAAGCCGATTGCATGCAGTCGAGGATCAGGGGTTTGAGGGAATCCACCTCTTCTTTCAATGCATCAAAGACCAATTCATCATGCACCTGCAGGATCATTTTACTCCTTAATTTTTCCCTCTTGATCGCAGCATGGAGACTGGCCATGGCCAGTTTGATCATATCGGCAGCAGTACCCTGTATCGGTGAATTGATCGCGTTTCTTTCTGCAAATCCCCTGACCGTAAAGTTGCTCGAGTTGATATCCCTGAGCCATCGCTTCCTCCCCATCAGGGTCTCCACATACCCACGTTCACGGGCAAAATTGACCATATTGTCCATATAGCTGGTGATGCCGCTGAACTCTTTCTTATAATTATCGATGATCTCCTTGGCTTCTGTCCGGCTGATGCCCAGGTTATCGGCAAGCCCGAAAGCGCCCTGTCCATAGATGATGCCGAAATTCACGCTCTTGGCCTTGTACCGCTGCTCTTTGGTTACTTCCTCCTCCGGTACACCATACACTTTGGCGGCAGTTGCTGTATGGATATCCTTTCCACTGCGGAAGGCCTCACACATATTCTTGTCCCCGCTGATGGCCGCTACAATCCTAAGTTCTATCTGGGAATAGTCCGCAGAAAGCAGGATATGCTGCCCATCCCGTGGAACGAATGCTTTCCTGATCTCCCTGCCCCTTTCTGTCCGGACAGGTATGTTCTGGAGGTTAGGGTTATTGCTGGATAGCCTGCCTGTAACGGCTATGGCCTGCCCATAGGAAGTGTGTACCCTTCCAGTCTTTCGGTTGATCATTTGGGGCAGCGCGTCAACGTAGGTGGATTTCAGCTTGGTCAGTTCCCTGTAGGCGAGGATATCGTCCACGATCGGGTTTTGTTGGGCCAGTTTCAGCAGAACATCTTCCCCGGTTGCATATTGGCCGGTCTTTGTCTTTTTAGCTTTGGGATCGAGCTGAAGCTTTTCAAACAGGACTTCTCCCAGTTGTTTGGGGGACGCCAGGTTGAAGCGGACCCCTGCCTGCTGGTATACCCTTTCTTCTGCTGCTTTGGCATCCCTTTCCAGCTGTTTAGAATATTCATTCAGGAAGTCAACATCAACTTTTACCCCTTCAAACTCCATGTCGGCCAGCACTTTTACCAGGGGGTTCTCTACTTTTTCAAAAACCTTTTCTACTTCCAGCTGCTTCAGCATGGGTTCAAAGACCTGCTTCAACTGGAGGGTGATATCAGCATCCTCTGCAGCGTAATCCTTGATCTTTTCCAGTTCCACATCCCGCATATTGCCCTGGTTCTTCCCCTTCTTACCAATCAGTTCCTCGATATGCACGGGTTCGTAGCCCAGGTATTTGGCACTCAGCAGGTCCATTCCCCTCTTCCCTTCGGGCTCAATTACATAATGGGCCAACATGGTATCGAAAATACTTCCGGCGAGTTCCACCCCATACCATTTCAGGACGAGCAGGTCATATTTGATATTCTGGCCGATCCAGCGTTTGTTCTTATCACTGAACAGGGGACCAAGCTGGGTGAGGATCTTTTTGGTTTGTACCTGGTCTGCCGGACAGGGGATATAATAGGCTTCGTGTGCCCTGGAAGCAAAGCTCAGGCCTACGAGTTCGGCGTCATTGGCATCCAGGTTGGTGGTTTCGGTATCGAAACAGATCTCGGGGGCTTCAGCCAGTTTCCTTACCAGGGCTTCAATGGCATCTTCACCCTGGATCAATTCATAATGATGGGAGGTATTGGCAATATTTTTATCAACAGACAGGAATTTTTCCTGCGAATCGTCATTTTCAGCTGGCTTCGCCAATTTGCTGGCGGGGGTGTCGACAGCATTACCAAAGAGGTCGGTCTGGACACCCTGTGGGGCAGATTTCGTAGCATTCGGGGACAGGATCTCTTCGCCAAGGATTCTTTTGGCAACCGTCCGGAATTCCAGTTCGGTGAAAACTTCCTTTAAGGCATCCTTATTCCACTCCTTGAGCCTGAAGTCCTCTTCGTGGAATTCTACCGGGACGGCAGTGATGATGGTGGCCAATTTCTTGGAAACCATGGCCGATTCCTTACCATTCCTTACCTTTTCACCGAGCGCTCCCTTGATCTGATCTGCATTTTCCAGGATGTTTTCGAGGGTGCCGTATTCGGCCAATAGTTTGGCGGCGGTCTTTTCCCCTACACCGGGTATGCCGGGGATATTGTCAACCGCGTCCCCCATCAGGCCCAGCATATCGATCACCTGGTCCACTGATTTGATATTCCATTTATTACATACCTCTTCAGGGCCGAGGATCTCAACATCCCCTCCCTGGTAACCAGGCTTGTAGATCTTAACCTTATCGGATACTAGTTGACCGTAATCCTTGTCCGGGGTAACCATAAACACCTCATAACCAGCAGCTTCTGCTTGTTTACTAAGGGCACCAATGACATCATCAGCTTCATAACCATCTACTTCCACCACCGGGATATTGAAACCCCTGATGATTCTTTTGATATCAGGTAAGGCAAGGATAAGGTCTTCAGGCGCTTCCTGCCGGTTGGCCTTGTAGTCAGTAAAGTCGATATGGCGTTCTGTGGGTGCTTCGGTATCAAAGCAAACCGCCATATGGGTCGGTTTCTGGTTATTGATCAGGTCCAGGAGTGTGTTGGTAAATCCGAATTGGGCATTGGTATTCCTGCCCTGTGAAGTAATGCGCGGGTTGCGGATCAAAGCATAGTAAGCCCTGAAAACCAAGGCCATAGCATCCAATAGAAAAAGGCGTTTATCCATGTGACGAAGGTAGGAAATTGAAAAGGGTCAAATATAAAATGAAGCCACCAGGAAATGAATTCCGCTAAAAAACTCTTCCCGTATCAAAGATCATGAAGGAAGAAAAGGATGGTTGAAATGAAGGGCCTGGTTAAAAGAATAAAACTACCGCTATCGAAAAGCAGCACCGGGTTATAAATATGAATTCTGGCTGATGCCCAACAAGTGTCTGAAAATCAAAGCCGTCCAAAAGGTCCACAGGAAAATTGATTCCGGGAAGTGAA
Source organism: Flavihumibacter rivuli (assembly GCF_018595685.2). Lineage (NCBI taxonomy): Bacteria > Pseudomonadati > Bacteroidota > Chitinophagia > Chitinophagales > Chitinophagaceae > Flavihumibacter > Flavihumibacter rivuli. The sequence goes on along the minus strand of NZ_CP092334.1, from coordinate 3,084,084 downwards.
AAATTATCAGCCCGTTAATTTCCGGCCTTCATGAAAAAGATATGAAAATCGGGAACTGGGTCTTAAAGCCTTCCAAAATTCAAAATCGCCGGAATTAGACGGGTAGGATTGAATGCCATTACAACATACCAAAACTGTAAAATTGGATTGTACCAATTTTGAAAATCCCCAAAATTCAGGCAGAGCCCAAATCCAAGAAACTTCGTGTAAAAATGCTAAATGATCCGAATCGGTAAAAACTGCTAAAAAATCAAATCACCGTATTCAGGAGGGTCAAAATTCAAAAAAGCTGAAAATTGGCAAAAAACATCATTTCAATTGATGCGGAAATCTGGATTTAGCAATACTAAAAAAAAGTAATAACATTAAATAAATATATAATATGAAATGCTAAAACTTTTCACAATAAATAATATTAAAACGTGAAAATCTAAAATAAAAAATTAAAAATTCACAATTATATGATGCTTTCAATCTGGTCCAGGAATTCAGTCAGGCCTATGCAGTTGATGGAGGGCTCGGGTTTTGATAGGGGGCCTTTTGGTACGATCACCCAGCCTTGATGGAGGTTCAGGTCGCTCATTCCAACATAGAAACCCCTTGACAGGCTTGGTTTTGAGGAGAATTTAATGTCGATGGCCATTACCGGTTTGTTCCCTTCGGACAGGACCAGGTCGCATTCCGCCCCATGATGGGTGCGGTAATAGGAGAGGTTAAGGTGTTGGGGCAGCACAGCAGCAATTTGCTCCACCACATAACCTTCCCAGGAAGCCCCTACTGCAATGTTCATGGGAAGCTGGTCCTGGCCGGCAATACGGTTCATGGCATGAAGAATACCGCTGTCGCGGATATACACTTTGGGGGCTTTGACCAGTCTTTTGGCGCTATTGAGGGTCCAGGAGGGAAGTTGCCGTACCAGCATGGCTGCTTCCAGGATCTCCAGGTAACGTTTTACGGTTGGGCTGCTTACTCCAAGGGAACGTGCATAGGTTTCAGCATTCCATACTGCCCCGTTATTGGCCGCCAGCATCTGCCAGAAATTCCTCATCACGCGTTCCGAGATATTGACCCCGGAGATCCTCGAAAGGTCCTTTTCCACATAATCCCTTACCAGTTCCACCAGGAAACGTTGTCCATTGGCTTCATTTTTAGCGGTGAGGGAAAGGGGGAAGCCTCCCCTGAACCAATGCCGCTGCATACTGATCTTGCCATTGCGGGCCTCCCTGAAGTGCAGGGGGGTAAGCTCCAGAAAGGCAAACTGTCCAGCCTGTTCAGGGGGCAAGGCCTTTTTCAACCAGGCCGGTGAGACGGACCCGGTGAGGATAAACCTTCCCGGCCGCTTATCCTGTCCAATGATCTCCGCCATGGAGGGAATTAATGCAGGCAGGCGCTCAATTCCTTCGATTATGACACAATTGTTGACATACTGTTCCAGCAGGAAGGCCGGATCATGGGATAAGAGCCTAAGGTCATTTTCTTCCCTCAGGTCAAAAAATACCGGCGGATAAACCAGGTTCCTGGATAGCTGCCTGGTAAAAGTAGATTTACCAACCTGCCTTGGTCCTGATAGCACAAGCACTGGAAATTCCTGCAAAAGCAAACTGGTATCATGTAAGGAGCTTCTCCTGATCAAAGAAAAGAATTTTAGTAATAGCGAAAATAGTAATTTTTATTTTAAAAATTCACGTATAAAAAGAATCATATGAGCAGATCATTTCTCCCCAAATCCTTTTCAGTCAATGGCTACGTTGAAACGCATACAGACTTTAAAAAATGCGTAGTGCAAAATTCTGGATTCCTGATTTGCTAATTCCGGGACGGGACAGGGCACAGGTAAAGGGGGGCGGTTCATCTAGAGGCAGCCCGTCCATCAATGGAGTGAATTGATAATCAATAGGTTTATTCTAAAACACCCTCTTTGATCTCTTCCCAGAGGTCAGCATAGCATTGGGCGGCATAGCTGGATGGGGCAAAGGCGTGTACCGGGGCCTGGTGCTGGCCCATCTTTTCCACGTCGGAGAGGTAAGGAATGTAGTTGGAAAAGAACTTCTTGTCCCTGTAAAGTTCTTCCATGATCTCATGGTGCATATTCTTCCTGAGGTCCACCATGGTAAAAAAGCACATCAGTTTGGAAAGTTCCAGCTCCTTATCCTTGAAATAATCTTTTACGATCTGGTAGGTCCGGACTGAAAGCGTAGTGGGGATGGTTGGCATCAGCACGATGTCAACAGCATAAAAAATATTCTCTGAAAGGGTCGAAAATCCGGGAGGCACATCAATAAAGACAAAGTCGTACTCCGCTTCCAGTTGTTTCAGAATAGATTTGAACCTCCTTTTGGAGGTCCGCATTTCTTCCATGATCAGGTCAAGGTTGCGGGCGGTTAGGTCAGCCGGGATGATGGAGATATTCTCATATTCAGTAGCCATGATCACCTCATCAAGGTTGATCTGGTCGCTGAATAATTTGGAGCTTCCGGCTTTGATGCCGGGTTGTACATTGTAATAGAAGGAAGCGGATCCCTGGGGGTCCAGGTCCCAGATCAGCACCTTGTAACCATCCTGCGCCGCCAGGTAGGCAAAATTGACACTGGAGGCGGTTTTTCCAACACCTCCCTTCAGGTTATAGAGTGCAATGGAAATCATATGATGAAAAATAATCTATTTCTTCATTTCTTCCAATTCCTTTTGCATCCTGAACATCTCATCCCTTAGGCGGGCAGCTTCCATGAAGTCAAGGTCACGGGCCGCCTTTTCCATTGCTTTCCTGGTCTGGTTAATGGCTTTTTCCATTTGCGGGATGGTCTGGTAATTCGCCTGTTCCTCTGCAGCAACCGGCACCAGTTCTTCATCCGGCGCAACGGCATGAGGGTTCTTCACATCATAACCCTTGATATCCAGGACGGAGGTCTGGGCCATTACCTGTTCTATGGACTTCTTAACTGTCTTTGGGGTAATATTATGTTCCTTATTGAAGGCGATCTGTTTTTCCCGGCGGCGGTTGGTTTCGTCAATGGTCCTTTGCATGCTTTCCGTCATCCTGTCTGCATAAAAGATGACCAGGCCATCTACATTCCTTGCGGCCCTTCCTGCGGTCTGGGTAAGTGATTTCTCATTACGCAGAAAACCTTCCTTGTCTGCATCGAGGATAGCGACCAGGGAAACCTCGGGCAGGTCAAGGCCTTCCCGCAACAGGTTAACCCCAACCAGTACATCAATTTCTCCCAGCCTTAGTTGGCGAAGGATCTCTACCCGGTCAAGGGTGTCTACTTCGCTGTGGATATACTTGGACTTGATATTGATGCGGGCCAGGTATTTGTCCATCTCTTCAGCCATTCGTTTGGTGAGGGTGGTTACGAGGACGCGGTCGCCCTTTTTCACCCTTTTGTCGATTTCCCCCAGCAGGTCATCGATCTGGTTGTAGCTGGGCCGGATTTCAATCGGGGGATCAAGGAGGCCTGTTGGCCTTACCACCTGTTCCACTACTACCCCGCCGGTCTGCTCCAGTTCATAGTCCCCCGGGGTGGCTGAAACATAGATCACCTGGTTCAGCATGGATTCAAATTCATGGAAGTTCAGGGGCCGGTTGTCCAAGGCAGAGGGAAGGCGAAAGCCAAAGTCGACGAGGGTGAGTTTCCTGCTCCTGTCGCCGCCGTACATTCCGCTTACCTGTGGAATGGTCTGGTGGCTTTCATCAATGACACAGAGGAAGTCCTTGGGGAAATAGTCCAGCAAACAGAAGGGACGGGTCCCCGGCTGCCTGCGGTCAAAGAAACGGGAGTAGTTTTCCACGCCATTGCAATAGCCCAGCTCCCGGATCATTTCAAGGTCATAGTTGACGCGCTCGTTGAGCCGCTGGGCTTCTATGAAACGACCCTGCGCCTTGAAATAGTCAACCTGTGCGGCCAGTTCGTCCTGGATCTCGTAGAGGACCTGCTGCATCATATCTTTCGGTGCCAGATAGAGGTTGGCCGGGAAGATCGCCGCATTATCCAGTTTCCCGATCCGTTTTCCACTGGTAATGTCAAAGCTTTCAATGGTTTCAATATCATCGCCGAAGAAGGTAATGCGATACCCAATATCGAGATAGGGTAGGTTGATGTCAACAGTGTCCCCCTTTACCCTGAATGTACCGCGGGCAAAGTCCGTCTGGGTGCGGGTATACAAAGAGTTGACCAGGGCATGCAGGAAACCCTGCCTGGAGATGGTCTGTCCTTCGTGAATACGAACGATACCGTTCTCAAATTCGGTCGGGTTTCCCATACCGTAAATGCAGCTGACAGAAGCCACCACAATGATATCCCGCCTTCCACTCAGGAGTTGTGAGGTTGCCTGGAGCCTGAGTTTATCCAGTTCTTCGTTAATGGACAGGTCCTTTTCAATATAGGTGTCCGAAACCGGCATATAGGCCTCCGGCTGGTAGTAATCATAATAGGAAACGAAGTAGCCAACGGCATTATCCGGGAAGAACTGCCTGAACTCCCCATACAGCTGGGCTACCAGTGTCTTATTATGGGTGAGTACCAGTGTAGGCCGCTGGACATTCTGGATCACATTGGCGATGGTAAAGGTCTTGCCGCTACCTGTAACCCCAAGCAGGGTCTGGTGTTTTTCACCATTACGGATACCCTCTGTCAACTGACGAATGGCACCCGGCTGGTCACCGGCCGGTGGGAAGGGCGCATGAATGGAAAATGGCATGGTGCAATTTAGCAAAAGGGCAATAGCCTTGTTTGAAAACGGCCCGGTTTAACAAAGTTGAATGGAAATACCCTGCGATTCATTTGGATAACATGTTAGCGGGGTCGAATTTTGCCATTCAAATTCACAGCTATGGCAGGTCCCACGAAAACATTGAACTGGTTGAGTAAAATCGGCATTGCGGAAGGCGTTTCCTTCCTTCTTCTGTTAGGGATCGCCATGCCGTTGAAATATAAGGCGGGCATACCGGAGGCTGTAAAGTTCACCGGCTGGATCCATGGTGTCCTTTTCGTGGCCTATGTGTACCTGGTCTATATGGCTGCCCAGGAGAGGAAATGGCCCATCAGCAGGAGCTTCCAGGCCTTTATAGCCGCATTGTTACCTTTTGGGACCTTCATTTTTGACCGCAGCCTCAAGGCGGAAATTGCGAAGGCAGAACAGGCTCAACAATAGTAAGACTAGTATACCAGGACTAGTCTATTTTCCTTTTGAGGTAGCCGGAGTAGTCAGGGATATTTACCGAATAGGGCTGGTTCAACAGCGGAGAAGTGAGGATGAAATCTGCCGTTGACCGGTCACAGGCAACCGGGCAGTTCCATGCGATGGCCACCCTCAACAATGCCTTGACATCACTATCATGGGGCTGGGCTTCCATGGGATCCCAAAAGAAGATCAGGATATCGATCTCCCCGGAAGCGATCATCGCCCCTATCTGCTGGTCGCCGCCCAAAGGGCCACTCAATAGTTTTTTTACCGGACGGTCAAGCTGGTCTTCCAGCAGGCGGCCGGTGGTGCCCGTCGCCAATAGTTCATGCTTTGCCAGGATCACCTTGTTAAACTCTGCCCATTCGATCAGGTCTTTCTTCTTGTTATCATGTGCCACCATGGCAATCCTTTTCCTGGCTGATAGTTCTCTGCTCGGCATTTGCGGATGATTTGTCCTAAAGGTCAATTTAAAAAAGGATTAACAGGCCTCTGCCAATATGATTTTTTAGGGAGCGTTATCTTTCGGCACAATACTTGTTCACATGTTTTCCACATTTCCCGGACCAAGACCATGACAGTACTAACCCAGAACCTGCTATGGGCGGGGCTTTTCCTATTCAGGGGGGCTTTCGCACAGGCAATACCTTCACCATTCCCTTCGCCGCAGTTGCTGGCAGCTGCCTCGGGGGCGATAATGATCAAGCTTGAGCCGCCTGAACAGGGCAGGGGCAAGCTCACCCTTCGCTGGAAGATAGCATCGGCAAACCCCTTGGGGTATATTGCTATTGAAAGGGCTACCACCACGGATGGGCCCTATGAGTCTTTGGCGGTGATCCGGATGGATAACCAGTTGGGCAGTTTTTTGGATGAGCAGCCCATCAAAGGCAAGAGTGTTTACCGCATCAAATGGTTAACGGAAGGGGGCTATACCCATTACTCCCGTCCGGTACAAACTGTGCTGGCCGGCGACCTGAGTTACCGTTTCTATCCTAACCCCGTTGATAATATGCTGATCATCCGTGCAGAGGAGAGAATGGAAATGGTGATCACTGATAATCAGGGCAAGCCACGCTTTACCCTTCCTGTACAACCTGGCTTACAAACCCTGGATGTTTCCTCCCTGGAAAAAGGGTTTTACCTACTTACCCTCACGCAGCGCGAAACGGGCAGGGTGATCACCGAGAAACTGGTAAAGAACTGACTTACGTAGTTTTACTCGATTTTAAAAAACACTTGCGTATGTAAGTGAAAACCTCTAATATTGTATTGGTTTTTCATAGGATATTGGATTTTAAAAACGGGGTTGAATGTCTATTCAGACCCCTTTTTTTATGCCCTAAACTTCCCAACTACAGGAGCAATTCGAATTCTTTATAACAGAAAGCCCCGCTAAGTATTGACCAGCGGGGCTTTCTGTTATGTATAGGTTGACCTTGGAACTATCAGGTGAGCCTGGCAGGGAGCGTGGGCCGGCTTCCTCTCCTGTTGAAATATTGAATGAACCAGGTAATCGTAAAGGTGGGAATGAAGTCGGTGAAGGGTAATATTTCTTCCACCAGACTAAAGACGCCACCCAGCGCGCCCTTCCAACCACCGAACATCCTGAAGAAGACGAGGGCGGAAACAGGAGCCCAGACCAGGTCGCCGAATTCACCCAAAAATGGAATGGCATAGGTGAAATAGCCAATGGCATCCATCAGCAGGCAAGGCAGGAGCGGTATTTGTCGGTTATTCATTTTCTTGATTTCCGATGGCAGACGGTAAAACAACCGGCAAGGTTGTATAGGCATTACCTGGATTCGCGAAGACAAAGTCTTTCATGGGAGCAAACTGCATCACTTCCCCAGGAATTCATGCTTGGCTATGCGGTAGTAATAGCCTGGTTTATCATGGAAAAGCGCAGATTTCCAGTAATGCAGGCCAAGTTTCTCCAGTACTTTGATTGAAGGTTTGTTGGCTACCAAAACCCGCCCGATGATCTCTTCCAATCCGAGTGTGTTGAAGCCGTAGTCGAGGCAAGCCCTTGCGGTTTCTGTTGCAAAACCCTGGTTCCAGTATTTCTTGAAGAACCGGAAACCAATATCTGTTTCCTTTTCTTCCGGGTGGTATTTCAGTCCGCACCAGCCAAGGAAATTACCGCTGTTTGTTTCAATAACGGCCCACCTGCCGTAGCCAAATTTCTGGTATTGGTCATATTCTTCGATGAACCGACGGGCTGCTGCTTCAGATGCAAAGGGCTCATCACCTGTGAACAACAATACCTCCGGGTCATTATTCAATTCAAATAAAGCTGCGGCATCATCTGGACCTAATTCCCGGAGTATGCATCTATTGGTCGATATAACAGGCATGCCAAGTATGGGGTATTTGGTTTTAAGGCTGTAGTGCCATTCCTAAAGATAATTCCCGGGAGGTCATTTCCAAAATCATTCCCTACTATCATTGGACCAGGCTGGTAAAGGTTATTTGAATAAGAGGTGATGCAGGAGTACAACCCATGGCTATAATGCCTTCATTGCCTGTAATAGCCGCTGACCCCATGTCACCAGGCGCAGCGATGGATTCGGTAAAAAGGAGGTAAGCCAAAGTTGACAAGTAACTGATCCAATGGTTTTATAGCGTCCGGAACTGGATTATTGCAAGCTGTAAATTTCATTGTTTTGATGGTGTATCCGGGATTTTTACCGGTTTAACAGTTAATTGACACTGGTAAATCAGATGTTAATGTGACAAAAGTCATATAGCTACAGGTTATAATAGGCCTACATTCGGAAAAACGTTTCTATGCTAAGGTTATTGATGGTTCTGGCCCTTTCGGCAAATGCCTGGGGAATCAGTAGTGGATGGGAAACGGACTTTGCGAAGGCCAAGGCCCGGGCAAATACGGAGCAAAAGCTCATCCTGCTCAACTTTTCGGGATCAGACTGGTGCATACCCTGCATCCGGTTGAAGAAGGAGGTTTTCAACGACTCCCTTTTCCTGCAGTATGCCGATGAGCATCTTTTGTTGGTCAATGCAGATTTCCCCCGTTCCAAAAAGAACCAGTTGCCTAAAGGGCTGGAAGACCAGAATAATCAACTCGCCGAGCACTTCAATCCCAAAGGAAGTTTTCCCCTAACGATACTAATGGATGCCAATGAAAAGATCCTGAAGGTTTGGGAAGGAAATCCTGACCTGTCACCAGAAACATTCATCAATCAAATCAAGGCCTATGATAGCCACTGATCATTTTGCAACGATCTCGCCACAAGTACATCGCAGGGTCTTGAAATTAATGGGCAATCGGTTTGAGATCACCGTTATCCTGAAGGACCCGAGGGATGCAGCCTTCCTCATTGATGCAGCGGTAAATGAGATCCGGCGGATAGAAAAATTGCTGACAACCTTTAACGAAGAAAGCCAGACCAACCTGATCAATCGGAATGCGGGCATAAGACCGGTGAAGGTTTACCCGGAAGTGTTCCAGCTGATCCAAAGGGCGCAAAGGATTTCAACAATCACCCAGGGCGCTTTTGACTTAAGTTATGGATCAATTGATAAGAGCCTATGGAATTTTGACCTCGGCATGAAGTCATTGCCCGATCCCGAATCCGCCCGTGAAGCGGTCAGGCTGATCAACTACCAGCATATCATTCTTGATGAGGCGGAAGGAACAGTATTCCTGAAAGAAAAGGGTATGAGGATTGGATTTGGGGGAATCGGTAAAGGTTACGCTGCCGATCGGGCCAAGCAGATCCTTTTGAATAGCGGGGTGAAAAGTGGAGTAGTGAATGCTGCCGGCGACCTGACTGCCTGGGGTAATTTACCGGATGGTAGTCCCTGGACCATTGGGATAGCTGATCCCGATGCTTCGAGCCAGCCCTTTTCAGCCTTAAACATTTCGGATATGTCGGTGGCAACTTCGGGCAACTATGAAAAGTTTGTGACCATCGATGGCAAAAAATATTCACATACCATCGATCCGCGCACAGGAATGCCCGTACATGGAATAAAGAGTGTTACCATCATCAGCCCAATTGCAGAATTGGCAGATGCCCTCGCAACACCGGTAATGGTAATGGGCGTGCAGGTTGGTTTAGACCTGGTCAATCAGTTGGCCAAGGTTGCCTGTATCATCATAGATGAGCAGGATAATATCTATACAAGCGATAATATAATCCTTAGCAAATGCAGCTAATCAAATCAAGGTCGGTTGGGGTGGCCCTAGTACTGTTCATGATTACCCAATCCTTTTCCTGCACGGCAGTGAAGGAATTCCAGAAAACAAGATTGAATGACGGGGAAATGGTCCTTGGAAACAGGAAGGTGGAAAAGACAGAACTCAGTTTCCAGGGTTACCGCGAAGGAGCTTCTGGTGCAAATGCCGGTAAGTCAGGCGGAGGATGTGGATGTAATTAATGAATCAATCAGGGATCAATGCGAAAATTAAGTTTAACCGTTATCGGGTTATACCTCGGTATACTCGCTGCATTTTCACAGGTAAAATCACCAGGAACCGATTCCCTTTACAAGAAGAGAAAGCTCCAATTGGATGAGGTGAACCTTGTTTCCAGTTACTACCACCAGGATGGCAATAATGCTGCTACCACTGGTGGAACAGGTTCGGAGAAACTCAGCGATTTTTCCAATGCCATTGAGGTGAAACTCATCAATTGGGACAAAAAGGGAAGAAAGCAAAACTGGACAGGTGAAATTGGTATTGACCATTATACTTCGGCTTCTTCTGATAAGATCGACCCCAAAACATTGAGTTCTGCTTCCTCTGCCGATACAAGGGTTTATCCATCATTAGGTTGGTCCAGGGAGAATGAGAAGAAGCGCACGACATTTGGTTTCGGGGTATCCTCGTCAACAGAATTCGACTATCAATCCTTTGGCCTGAATGCACATTTTGAGAAGCAGACGAAGGATAAGAGCGGGGAGTTCGGGGCAAGGGCCCAGGTCTATCTTGACAAGCTGAAATTAATTTACCCGGTTGAGCTAAGGGATACACCTGGCGGTGGCGAGGATGGCAACCATGGCTATGGGCGAAGTAGCCGAAACAGCATGAGCGGGTCCTTATCCTGGAGCCAGATCGTCAACCAGCGATTGCAGGTGATGTTCCTGCTGGACCTTGTCTACCAAACAGGTTATCTTGGCTTGCCCTTTCATCGGGTTTATTTCAATGACGGAACGGTGCATGTAGAAAATCTTCCTGACACCAGGTTTAAGTTGCCGCTTGGTTTCCGGGCCAATTATTTCCTGGGCGACAAGATCATCCTCAGGTCGTATTACCGTTTCTACAAGGACAATTGGGGGATCACTTCGCATACCATTAACCTGGAAACCCCGGTTAAGCTAACACCCTTCTTTTCCATCAGTCCCTTCTACAGGTACTATAGCCAATCGGCCGTAGAATATTTTGCCCCTTACCTTGGTCATGATGGTTCGAAGGAGTATTATACAAGTAATTATGACCTTTCGAAGTTCACCAGTCATTTCTTTGGGGCTGGATTCAGGATCACACCCATGAATGGATTGTTTGGCTGGAAGCATTTCAATATGCTGGAAATAAGGTATGGGCATTACAGCAGGAGTACTAACCTGAACTCCGATATCATTTCCTTAAACCTGAAGTATAAATAGGCGGGAAGAAACCGGGGAATATCGAATAGGGGCATTCGTCCTATTCCATATTTCCCTTGTATCTTATCAATAGTTGATCACCTGCTCTTCAATATTGGCCGGGATCTCCCTGAATTCATATTGCTGGTTGCGTAGTTGTGGTTCAAACCCGGCTTCCCTGATGGCATCCTGGATGCCTTTGTAGGTGAATCGGTGGGGTGCACCGGCGGCGCTTACCACGTTCTCTTCGATCATGATGCTGCCAAAATCATTGGCTCCCGCATGCAGGCAGAGTTGTGCCGTTTCCTTACCAACAGTCAACCAGCTCGCCTGGATATTCTTCACATTCGGCAGCATGATGCGGCTCAAAGCGATCATCCGGACATATTCTTCCGGGGTAGTAATGTTGTGCACTCCCCTGATGCGGGCCAATAGGGTATCAACGTCCTGGAAGGTCCAGGGGATGAAGGCGATAAAACCTTTTGCATGTTCGGGTTTCTTTGCCTGTACTTCGCGAAGCTTGACCAGGTGTTCGAAACGTTCCTCGATGGTTTCCACGTGGCCAAACATCATGGTGGCTGAGGTGGTCAGGTCAAGCTTATGGGCCTCATGCATGATATCGAGCCATTCCTGTGCACCACATTTCCCCTTACTGATCAGCCTCCTTACCCGGTCAACCAGGATCTCTGCACCAGGTCCGGGCAGGGAATCCATGCCAGCTTCCTTCAACGCTTTCAACACTTCGTGATGGGTGCTTTTTTCAAGCTTGGTGATATGGGCCACTTCGGGGGGACCAAGGGCATGGAGTTTCAGTTTAGGGAAGAGCTGCTTCAACTGCTTGAAAAGGTCAACATAATAGGCCAGTCCCAAGCCGGGATGGTGGCCGCCCTGCAATAACAGCTGCTCGCCTCCATAACGGAAGGTCTCTTCGATCTTGCGTTTATAGGTTTCTATGTCAGTGACGTAGGCTTCTTCATGACCAGGAATGCGATAGAAGTTGCAAAACTTGCAGTTGGCAATACAAACATTGGTGGTGTTCATGTTACGGTCAATGATCCATGTTACCTTACCATGGGGAACCTGGATCTTCCGCAGTTCATTGGCAATTTGCATTAGCTCGGCCAATGGGGCATTATGGTATAGGAATACCCCTTCCTCTACACTCAGGAATTCAAAATTCATGGCCTTGCGGTAGAGCTCTGATAATTGCATGGAGAAAGATTTTCTAATTGGGAAACAAAATTAGGATTTGAAAGTTGCATCTCGTGGGTTTATTTCGACAGTTGGGTATTGGTGCTGAACCTATATGAGGATTTGTTGTAACTTATATGACAAACGGCTTGAATCCTGTGCTGATATGGATTAAATTGAATATGCTTAACTGTTGTTTGCAAAAGAACCGACCTTGAGAAAAAAGCTCTACACCCGCCTCTTACTCCTTGTCCTTTTAGCCGGTTATTTCCAGAATGTCCGGAGTCAGGAGTATTTCTCCCAGCCATCATCCAGGCAATTGGCCAGGATACCATTCAAGTTGTATAGCGGAGGTGTAGTATTGCTGAGGGCAACACTCGATCAATTGCCCGACACACTCAATTTCATTCTTGACACCGGTAGCGGGGGCATTTCCCTTGACTCCACCACAGTGGAGAGCCTCGGCATCAAAACAGAAGCGTCCGATCGGACCATCCGCGGCATAGCCGGCCTGAAGCAGGTGAGGTTCGCCAATAACCATAGCCTCAATTTTACCGGCCTGCGGGTGGATAGCCTGAATTTCCATATCAATGACTATGATATCCTTTCCAGTGTTTATGGGGAACATATCGATGGTATCATCGGCTACAGTTTCCTTTCCAGGTATATTGTCAAGCTCGACTATGATAGCCTGATCATGACAGTCAGCACCAGGGGTGCTATCAAATATCCAAAGGGGGGCTACCTGATCAGGCCCAACCTTGCGACCATCCCCGTAACCACGAACAGGATGACTGAAAGCCGGACCATTACCAACAGGTTCTTTTTTGACACTGGTGCCGGTCTCTGTTTACTGTTCAACAGTGATTTCGTGGAAGACAGTACCGTATTCAGTTCCAGGAAGAAGATGTATACCACACAGGCAGAAGGGTTAGGCGGGAAGACCTATATGAAACTTACCACCACCAAGGAATTCCGGATAGGACCGTATAAGTTCAGGAAAGTGCCTACCTATATCTTCGATGACGAGTTCAATGTAACCTCCTACCCCTATCTGGGCGGGCTGGTAGGAAATGATATCCTGCGAAGGTTCAATGTGATCTTCAATTATGAAAGAAGGGATATCTACCTCATGCCCAATAAGCATTTCAGGGAAGATTTTGATTATTCCTATACCGGCCTTGGTTTTTACCAGATCAATGGCAGTGTGGTGATCACCGATATCATGCAAGGATCTCCGGCTGCTGAGTCCGGCTTTAAGGAAGGGGATGTGATCCTGGCCATCAATAATGTGGTGGGAAAAGGTATCCAGACCTACCGGAATATGCTCCAGACCCCGGGCGAGCGCCTTAAGTTCCTGATCCAACGGGAGGGTAAACTCTATGAGGTGTACATGCGTGTGGGCTCCATCCTTAAGAAATAGCTAGGTTATTATTTGCCCGCTTGTCTGTTACTTTGCAGTGGCCACCAATTGGTGCCGTTTAGAAATTATGATCCAGTTCAATCGATTTGTGCTTCCCAATGGCCTGAAGGTATTGGTCCATGAAGACCCATCCACCCCGATGGCGGTAGTGAATGTGTTGTATGATGTAGGGGCGAGGGATGAGGATCCCGGCCGTACCGGCTTTGCCCACCTTTTCGAGCACCTGATGTTTGGCGGTAGCATCAATATCCCGGAATATGATGAACCCTTGCAGCGCGCTGGTGGGGAGAATAATGCTTATACCACCAATGACCTGACCAATTATTACTGTCAGTTACCTGCTGATAACCTTGAAACAGCCTTCTGGCTGGAGAGTGACAGAATGCTGAGCCTTGCTTTCAGCGAGAAGAGCCTGGAGGTACAACGTAAGGTTGTTTGCGAGGAGTTCAAGGAACACTACCTGAACAAGCCTTATGGGGATATCTGGTTCAAGATGAGGGAAATGGCCTATGAACAACATCCTTACCGCTGGATGACCATCGGGAAGGAATTGTCGCATATTGAAGAAGCCACTTTGCAGGATGTAAAGGCTTTCTTCAGTAAGCATTATACACCAGTGAATGCCATCCTGGTGGTTGCGGGCAATGTGCAGACTGAAAAGGTAAGGGAACTGGCCATGAAATGGTTCGGCGATATCCCATCCGGAAACAGGTATGAGCGAAAACTGACGGCCGAGCCCGAGCAACAGGAGGCAAAGCGGATGGACATTACCGCCGATGTTCCGGTAGATGCCTTCATCAAGACCTGGCATATGCCATCGAGACTTGACCCTGATTATTACACCGTTGACCTTATTACGGATATCCTGGGTAGTGGCGCATCTTCCAGGCTATACCAGGCGCTGGTTAAGGAACAGCAGCTATTCACAAATATTGATTGTTATCATTTCGGTTCTTCTGATCCCGGATTGGTGGTGATAGATGGTAAGCTGGTAAAAGGCGTAAGTCCGGAGCAGGCGGAAGCCGCAGTAGAAGCCCAGTTGGCGGCATTGAAAGAGAACGGTATTGCTGAGCAGGAACTGCAAAAAGTGATCAACAAAACGGAGAGCACCATGGCCTTCGAGGACATGAGCCTCATGAACCGTGCGGCCAGTCTCGCTTATTATGAATTATTAGGGGATGCCAACCTGATGAATACAGAATTCAGCAAGTACCAGGCCGTAACAGTTGAAGGCATCAAAGAAGTGAGCCGCAGGATCTTTGATGAGCAAAAGAGCCATACCCTTTACTATCGTGCCAGCAATAAACCCAGTTCCGTTTTGGTGGAAGCGGGGGATGAGGAGGAGGAGGAAGAAGAGGAGGAGATGTGAAGATCTGCCTTCGCTGAAGCTTCGGCAGACGCGGTGTGGAGATGTGATTGACCAATCTGTGGTGAAGCTACGGTGGACGAGGGGGAAATTCTACATCAGCAGGGTCTCCTGCAAATAGCTCTGATGAAAAGCTCATAAACCTCAGCAGGGTCTCCTGAAAGGGACCCTGATGAATAGTTGGATGGAGGTTCATCGGGGTCCTCTACGAGAGACCCCGCTGGGGTATAAAATAGATGTGGGTACACCGTAACCTCTACAAGAGACCTCGCTGGGGTATAAAATATTATCATTTAAACCTCAGCAGGGTCTCCTGAAAGGGACCCTGATGAATAGTCGGATGGAGGTTCATCGGGGTCCTCTACGAGAGACCCCGATGGGGTTAAAATAGATGTGGGTACACCGTAACCTCTACGGGAGACCCCGCTGGGGTATAAAATATTATCATTCGGAACTCATGTACTCCATCAGGGTTTGCTGCAAAGGACCCCATACTTGTTCACCTCGGCAGCGTTTCCGGTACACACGAATTTACCAGAAACAATCCCCAACCATTTTTTATAAGGATAGCTGCTGGAAGAGGGCCTGGTAGTTGGGATTGGCCGGGTCGAGTCTTTTCAGTTGCCTTGCTTTTTCGGTTGCACCTGCCCTGTTACCTTGTTGCAGGTAGAAAACGCTGAGCGCATATAATATGTCGGTGTTGGCCGGGTCGAAGGACAGTCCTAGTTTGAACAACTCTTCCGCCTCATGCAGTTTTTTCCTTTGTTGCTGGAAGAGGGCATAGTTGTAATAGAGGCGGCTATTTCTTGACTTCAGGTCCACTGCCTTCCTGAAGCATTTTTCAGCCAGGTCCGGCTGGTTCATTTCTGAGTACAGCAAGGCCAGGGAGTAGGCAATATGATCACTGCGCGGCTCAGTTTGTTGTGCGGCCAGTAATTGTTGGAGCGCTTCTTCATTTTTCCCATTCTGATTGAGCAGGGAGGCGAGGTTCACCCTGGCATAGCTGAGTTGATTATCCTTCTGGATAGCGCGGCGATAGAATTTTTCAGCCATCAGCAGGTCGTTAAAGCGACGATAGAAATCACCGGCCTGGGCATTTCCCTGTGCGAAGTCTGTCTGGTAGAGGACCATTTGCTGCCACTCATTCTTTGCAGCATTGTAGGCTTCGTAATAACCGGAAGGAATATCATTGGTGGAAACACCGCAAAACAATTCTGCTGCAGCAATCCTTACGGCCCTTACCTTGTCTTTCAGCAGGGGTGCTGCAGTGCCTACCCATTCTGATGGTGGATGGTTGGCCAGTCCTTTGAGTGCCCTGAACCTGACCATGGCCACACTATCATCCAGGTATTCCCTTAGAATGCCGGCAATGTTTGCAGAAGGAAGGGCAGCCAGGTATTCCAATGCGGTGGCGCGGATGATATCGGGACAGGCTGTATCACCAAGCAACTTAGTGAGGTGCGCTTCACTGGCTGCGTCCATCCTGCTACCAGGGATAAGGTCTTCTGAAAAATGGTATTTCCTTTTCGGGCCATAATGCTGTGCGATCTTTTCGGCTGCCCATGAGGGTGAGCTATCCTGGTGGCAGCTGTTGCAGGTATTAGGAGTTCCATATTGTGCCGAGAGGTCGGGCCTGGGAATCCTGAAACTATGGTCGTGCCGCAGGTCATTACCCATATAGGTCTTGGCGGGCATATGGCAGCTCACGCAATTGACAGACTGGATGGAAGGGGCATGGAAGCTATGTGCCTGTGTATTGTATTGCTGGGGGGAATGGCATTGCGAGCAAACCTTACTGCCATCGAATTTCAGTGCCCCGCTATGGGGGTTATGACAGTTGGTGCAGGTTACACCATGATTGAACATCTTACTTTGCAGGAAGGAGGCATAATTGAAATCCTCGTCATCCATCTGGCCATCGGCATGGAAATATTCTGTAGTAGGCAATTCCGGAATGAAATCATCCAGGTATTCCTTGCCTGCAATGGGATTACCGGTGATCTCCGATCTTCGGCCATGGCAATTACCGCAATTGTTCACTTGCAATGTTTGCCTGCTACCCGCTGTAAGTGCTAATAGGGAGCCATTGGTCCGTTTACCCTTTTTGAAGTCTTCTCCCGAAACATAATCAATGTGTAGCTTACCTGGACCATGGCAGGATTCGCAGGAAACATTCTCCTCATTGAAAGTAGTTTGGTAGCTATCCTTTTCGGGATCATAGCCTTTTTTCAGGTTGGTGCTATGGCAGCCGGAACACATAGTGTTCCAGTTTTGGCCATTGCCCGTCCAGTGCAGCCAATCCCCGGCGGGAAAGCGTTGGCCGGCATATTGGTGGAACCATTTTTCCTTTTTGGTGTCCCAGCTCGCCCTTGTCACCTGCATCCTTCCAGATGGAAATTCAACCAGGTATTGTTGAAGGGGCGCATACCCAAAGGTGTATCTGATCTCAAAATCCTGGTATTTTCCATCCTCTCCTTCCGTATGAATAAAGTATTTTCCATCCTTCCTGAAAAAGCGGGACCTCACCCCATCGGCTTCAAGGGAGGCGTTGTTGAAATCCCCGAGAACTGTGCTATCATTAGCTGGCTGCATGGCCTTAAAGTGGTGGGATCCCAACCATTGCTGGTGTTCCTGTTGGTGGCAGGTTTGGCAGGTTGGGGAACCTACATATTCATTTACTGCAGCGGTTAGTTCTTTGGGTTGTCCGCCCGGGCTGCATTGCTGTACTACCAATACACCAATGCCAATGAGGGAAATGAGGAGTATGGAAATGCCTGTTCGCATGGTTAGGGTTAAATGTTGGATCAGCCGGTCAGCGACGGTTCCAGGATGCTGCTATTGGTTGCCAAAAGAATTATGAACGGTAAAATTCACTAAAGACAAATTTAATTATGCTGGTAATCAAAAAATTATAAATAATGATCCTATAGTAAATATAAGGTTAAGGACGAAAGGTTGGAATATTAAGGTTAAATTCAACAAGAGAATTACCCTTAACCAACCTGCTATCCTTTCTAATGAGTTTTTCAATAGGGAATGTTATCAATTTTGTGTTCCTGGCCATTGGAAGTTTCCTGCCCCTGTTGTTGATGATCGTTTTGCTCAGCAATGGCAAATGGCGCTTTATTCCCAACAGGCTATTGGCTTTATACCTATTTGGTATGGCAAATGCCTGTGGCATGACCTTTATACAGCAGTCTGGATTGATATACTATGTCCCATGGTTATTTCGGCTGCCCAGTCCTTTTTATTACTTCATGTTTCCTGCCGGCTTCCTGTATGTTCGGATGCTGCTTAGTGACAGGAATAAATTGTCCTGGTACGATTGGCTTCATTTTGCACCCGGCGTGCTGCATTTCTTTGAAATGCTTCCCTTCTACCTGAAGGACAGGGAGTACAAGTTATGGCACATAAGTGAGGTCCTGAAGAACCCATTTGGTTCTTTCCTGCATAATGAAGGATGGCTTCCCAATTACCTGCATAATATCATCAGGGGAACAATGGGAATCCTTTATGGACTTGCCATCCTGGTGTTATTGGTAAGATTCAGGCGGCAAAACCCGGAAATGAAAAGGTTATATCCCAGCTATGCCAAATGGCTCTGGACCTTTGGCCTGATGATGACCCTGTTTGGTTGTGTTTTTACCTGGACCCTAACCTTCAAGGGCTGGACCAATCCAAGCCACCAGGTGATCATCCTTACGATCGTTTATTCTTCTACGCAGATCATTGCCGGTATTGTGCTGTTCATGAATCCGTCCTTTTTGTATGGGATGCCGAAGATCAGCAGCCATTTGGCTAAAGTGGAAGCCGGCAACCTGGTAACAGGTGCTTTGGATGCTTCAATAGGCCATGAATCTAAATCGGCTGAGGTCACTGATGCAGTCAATAGTTCCGAAGCTACGCTAAATGGGCAGGCTAATGGCATTGCCAGCTTAACAGAGCTGGATACCATCTACCAGGTTTACAGGGAGCAGATCGAAACGTTCATGCAGGAAAAGAAACCTTACCTGCAACCCAATTATAAGATCGCCGACCTGGCCAGGGACCTGAAAATGCCCCAACATCACATTACCATTGTGTTGAACCGGGTCATGCAAACACGGTTCAATGATTTTATCAACCGGTACCGTATAGAAGAGATCAGGAAGGCCATAGCAAGTCATGGCCTTACCCATAGCCTGGAAGGCTTTGCTGCCAATGCGGGCTTTGCCAACAGGTCAACCTTCATAAGGGCTGTTGAAAGGATAACCGGCCAAACCCCATCCCGTTACTTTCTTTCAAAGGATCCTATACAAGAGGAGCTATGACCTGAAGGTCAATCATTTCTGTAAGCCGGCCTTATCATTCTTTGTGGCAATTCATTGAAATGCGCCATCTGCGATTTTGCGCCATTCGATCGGTGGAAGATATTTGGTTAAGTAGCAAGAGGGCAGGTATTAGGATCTTAACCAATTTGCATCATCCCAAATCAAGCATCCTTCCTTCAAGGGTAAAGCATCCTTAGCTGGATAATTTCTTCTACCCACCCAATTTGGTTTCAAGGCTAAGAATGGTTCCTAATCAAAAACAACAATATGAGAGTCCTGATTTTTTCACTGGTTTTATTCCTTACAGGTTACCTGCAGGCGCAGAACAAGCCGAACATCGTGGTGATCTGGGCAGATGACCTTGGGGTAAGTAATGTGAGTGCATATCATCGCGGCATGCTGAAGCCGAATACCCCCAATATCGACCGGATAGCGAAAGAGGGGGCATTAATGACAGATGCCTATGCGCAGCAGAGCTGTACCGCGGGAAGGGCCTCCTTCATCATGGGCCAGCATCCCTTCCGTACCGGCTTGCTCACCATCGGGATGCCGGGAGCCAAGGAGGGGATCAGGGAGACCGATATGACCATTGCAGACATGCTCAAGAATTATGGGTATGCCACAGCCCAGATCGGGAAGAACCATTTGGGGGACAGGAATGAGTTCCTGCCCACTGTCCATGGATTCGACAGGTTCTTTGGCAACCTCTACCATTTGAATTCTGAAGAGGAACCCGAGGACCCTGAATACCCCAAGGATCCTGCCTTCCACCAGAAGTTTGGTCCGAGAGGGGTATTGGAAACCTATGCGTCTGCTACTGAGAACGCTACCTTTGACCCGAGATGGGGCAAGGTGGGCAAGCAAACGGTGAAGGACCATGGTCCCCTGACCATTGAGAAAATGAAGACAGTTGAAATGGACCTACTGGATCGTTCCCTGCAATTCATGGAAGAGCAGGTAAAGTCCGGCAAGCCCTTCTTCCTTTGGCATAACAGTACCCGGATGCATGTTTGGACCCATCTGGCCCAGAAATGGGTAAGCAGCTCCAACGGTGGTGGTTTGTATGGCGATGGTGTTATGGAACTGGATTATGTTGTAGGGAAGTTACTGGACAAGCTGGACCAACTGGGCATCGCCAATAATACTATTGTTGTGTTTAGCACGGATAATGGAGCCGAGATGATGAGTTGGCCGGATGGTGGTATTACCCCATTCAAGGGTGAGAAAGGAACTACTTTCGAAGGGGGCTTCCGGGTTCCCCACCTGGTGCGCTGGCCCGGCAAGATACCGGCAGGTAGTGTGATCAATGGGATCTTTAGTCATGAGGACTGGCTCCCGACCTTTGCGGCCATCCTTGGTGAGCCCAATATAGTGGAGAAAGCGAAGGCTGGTTATAAGGCCAACGGAAAAACATTCAAGGTCCACCTCGACGGCTACAACCAATTGGATATGCTCCTGGGAAAGGATAATGCTGGCAAAAGGAAGGAGATCTTCTATTTTGATGCAGGAGGCAACCTGAATGCATTGCGGTACAATGACTGGAAGCTG
Source organism: Flavihumibacter rivuli (assembly GCF_018595685.2). Classification (NCBI taxonomy): domain Bacteria; kingdom Pseudomonadati; phylum Bacteroidota; class Chitinophagia; order Chitinophagales; family Chitinophagaceae; genus Flavihumibacter; species Flavihumibacter rivuli. The sequence goes on along the minus strand of NZ_CP092334.1, from coordinate 3,063,458 downwards.
CATTTTTCCCTGGTGGAAGGTAACCTTGCCACTGCCTATAGGAAGTCCCCCAGTTGGCCCCTCATTATTAACCTGCGGCAGGATCCTTATGAAAGGGCTCCCTTTGAAAGCGGGATGTACCTGCGTTGGCAAGGCGAGAAGATGTGGACCATGGTACCAGCACAATCCATTGTCGCCAGTTTCATCTCATCTTTTAAAGAATTCCCACCGGCTAAAAGCGGTAGCCTTAGTGTAGACGCTGTCCTGAGGCAAATGACCACAGCACCCAGTAACTAGTTGTTTCAGGCTGGGCAGGACATGCTTCCCCTATAGCCCGGCGCTCCTTAAACCAGTGGCCTTTAACAAGGTCACTGGTTTTTTATTGCACTAATCCCTTCTACAGGGGGTGAGGTGGGAATGTTATACCTTTGACCGTTCCGGGAAGGAAAATGGAAGGCCCGATTGGAATGGCCTATTGCACTCCCGGTTATTTAGATGGAGAAATAAATCGGAAAGAGGAAAAACATGACAATGGTTAACAGGACAATACAGCCAGCTATCAAGGATGCGGTTGATTTTGATTTGAAGCTGAAGCCCTATGATAAATATGTACTTCGTAATGGGGTAGAGGTATATGCAGTGAATGCAGGAGCTGAGGAAGTGATCCAATTGGAACTGGTGTTCTATGCTGGCAATTGGTTTGAACAGAAGCATATGCTTGCACCTGCCTGTAATTTCCTGCTGAAGAATGGTACCAGCAAGTATTCCGCCTTTGAGATCAATGAGTTCTTTGAATATTACGGGGCTTCATTGGGTAGGGCTTGTTACAATGAAACCGCTTCGGTTACCCTTCACTCCCTGAGCAAGCACCTTCCTGCCTTACTACCCAGGATAACAGACCTGCTGACCGATGCGGTCTTTCCGGAGGACGAGCTGAAAGTCTACAAGCAGAACAGCAAGCAAAGACTGGAGGTTAACCTGAAGAAAGGTGAATTTGTGGCCAACCGTTTGATCGACGAATACCTGTATGGCTTTGACCATCCTTATGGCAAGTATAGCAGGGCTGAAGATATTGATGCCATTACGAGGGAAGACCTGGTGGCCTTTTATGACCGCTACTACCGCGAGGGTATTTGCAGGATCTTTGTAGCCGGAAAGTTGCCAGCTAACCTGGAAGGCTTGCTTGATGAGGCTTTTGGAACGCTACCCATTAAAGGTGGAGAGCCGGTGCTGCCATTGTACCCGATGCTGAGTGCCACGGAAAAGCACCAACGGATCACCAATGATCCCAATGGAGTACAGGGTGCGATCAGGATGGCCCGTCATTTTCCCAACCGCCATCATCCCGATTTTACCGGGGCGATGGTATTGAATACTGTTTTCGGCGGTTATTTTGGATCGCGGTTGATGAGCAATATCAGGGAGGATAAGGGCTATACCTATGGCATTTACAGTTACCTGCAGAACCATATCCATGCCTGTTCCTGGATGATCAGCACGGAGGCCGGAAAGGATGTTAGTGAAGCAGCCATAGAGGAAGTGAAAAAGGAAATGGCGAGGCTTCGTAATGAAATGATCAGTGAGGAAGAGTTACTGCTGGTAAGGAATTATATGATGGGAAGCATTCTTGGTGACCTCGATGGTCCCTTCCATATCATCGGTCGCTGGAAGAACATTATCCTGAATGGTCTTGATGAAAATTACTTCTACCGTTCTATCAATACCATCAGGCATATCACACCAAGGGACCTTCAGGCACTTGCGGAACAATACCTGCAGCCGAAGGATTTTTACGAGCTGGTGGTGATCTGATCCAAACGAATATCAAAAAGGGAGCAAGCATTAGCAAAAGGCTATTACTTGCTCCCTTTTATCATTAGATCATTTCAGGAAGCCTTCACTTTTCATTTTATCCTTGATCACGGTAACGATCTCGTTGATCGCCTTGTCTACCTTTGACGGGTTCACTGTTGACGTGATACCAGTCCAGATCAGCTTATCCTGCTTAAGGGAGTAAACATTCGTCTCAACGTTGTAGATCTTATCGGTGGTGTAATACCCGGGGGAATAAAAAGCATTCCAACTGCTGTAATAGTAAGGCCCAAACCCGCCATAGTAGCCCGGGTAACTAGCCGTTCCGGGAACATAGCTGGTTTCCTTTTCAATATTGACCAGCCTCATGACAATGGCACCATCGAAACCGTCGGCAAGGAGTTTGTCCTTGAAGGAGTTGGCCTTATCCTGTGTTAAGTCTTTTTCAATATAGTAGTTGTAGGAAGCCACTCCCTTTCCACCCATGCCAGCCACCAGCTGGTCTTCCAACACCCTGCGGCTGGTTTCATTCTTCAATAGTCCCACAACTAATACCTTGTTGTAGCTATCCGGGGTAATAGTAGTGCCCGGGTCACGCCAGCTTTTAACGATTTGGGTGGATGGTCCGCAGGAAATGATACTGAAAATGACCATCATGGTCAGCATAAGTCTTACCATAGGTAAAATGTTTTGTAGGGAAAGTGAATGTATTTTAATTTAAATATAAAACTAATATAATTAGCGTTGATATAAAAAGCTTTGCAGTTATAAAGCTGGATCCAACCAGTTGTTTTTGTTTGCCTTCACCCGGCGGTGGTTGGTAGCCATCCGATCCTTGGCATTTAACGGTAACATGAAATGGGCGAATGGCTGGTTGTTACTTTTATGGACGGGGAGGATTCAAAGTCACCTCAAATCAGTATGCGGGAGAAAATGTGCAATTACAGGAAAAGGGCAGGGTTGATGGCCATAGGGTTCTTCCTTATGGTGCCAGCTGTGAATGCACAAGTGATCCTTAGCATTTTGTTTGGTGATAAGTTGAATTCGGATGAACTGCTTTTTGGCATTCATGCTAATTATTCCTGGAATAACCTGACCGGTACCCATCCTTCGGATGCTTCCAGCAACCTGAACCTTGGGCTCTTTTTTACCTATAAGTTCAATGACCACTGGATGGGTAATATTGAGGCCATGGCCAAATACCAACGGGGTGCCAAGGGACTGGCAGTTTACCCCAGTGGTGATGAATCTACGGACCAACTGTTTGCGGAAGGAACTGTCGAGAGAAGGATATCCTATGTAGGGTTGCCGATGACGGTTCAGTATATGACCCGATCCGGTTTTTTTGCCGAGACCGGCCCGCAGGTACTCATCCGCACCAAGGCCCATGACCAGTTTGAGGTGGACAGGCCTGAAGGAGAATTAAGCCTGGAAAAAGATATTGAGGACAATACGAGTCGATGGGATTTTTCCTGGATCGCAGGATTGGGGTACAGGATCGGTAAATCGAAGCTAACGGCATTGGGTATACGCTATAACATTGGACTGACTGATTTGATGAAATTGGAGGACGGTAGCCAGCAACATCGGCAGTTTTGCATTTATACCAATATTCCGGTTGGCCGGGGAAAGATGAAATCCAATAAGAAGTGAACATTGGCCGGACAGATCGATACAAGTGGATGGAAGCTATAAAGGTGCTGGCAGGGTTGCCTGCTATTCTTTGTATGCTTGTACTATGCCATTTGACGATTGATTCGCAAGCGCAGCAAGGAAAAAAAGTAAGCTTAAGGGATTCCCTTGATGGTAAACTGGACCTGAGCGATTTCATCATAGATGCACATGGTTTTGTTCCGGTACCAACCATCATAACAGAGCCAGCCCTGGGGGGATTTGGGGGCGCGCTGGCAGCAGTCATCCTGAAGAAGCGCCCACCACAGGTGAAGAAGGACGGTAGCCTCCAAATGACCCAACCGGATATTACGGCAGCTGTAGCGGGATATACTGCCAATGGTTCCTGGTTTGTGGGAGGTGCACAGGTGGGGACCTGGATGCGCCAAAAGATCAAGTATCGTTTCATCGCAGCCTATGCGGACATGAACCTGGTCTTTTACAGGAATTTTGAAAACATTGGTGAAAGGGAATTCCATTTCAACTTTGAGATGCTTCCCATCCACCTGCAGGGGATCAGGCAGATCGGTGAGTCGAAATGGTATGTTGGACTGCAGTACACCTTCCTCAAGACCAAAGTTGGGATGGAACTGCAGAGGGACAGCCTTCCTGAATTTGTAAAGCCGATCGAAGCTGAGAACATCACCAGCTTACTGGGTGCAACGATAGAGTATGATAGCAGGGATAATATTTTCACGCCCAATAAAGGCCTAAAGGCACATGTCCATTATAACCTGGCCAGTGAGATCTGGGGGAGTGACCTTGATTTTTCGAGATTGAATGGTTTTCTATTCTGGTACCTGCAACCCAGGCAAAATTGGGTTAGCGGCTTGAGGGTGGATATGGAAAAGGCATTTGGCGATCCGCCATTTTACTTCCTGCCATTTGTAATGCTGCGGGGAGTTCCGGCAATCCGCTACCAGGGCGAAACCACCGTTGTCACAGAATTAGAACAGCGGCTGGATTTCAACAGAAGATGGAGTGCTGTCTTATTCGGGGGATTTGGTAAGGCCTTCAATGCCTCCGGTAAATCGGGCGATAGTCCATTGGTTTGGTCATATGGTAGCGGCTTCCGTTACCTGGTTGCCCGGAAGTTCAAAGTAAGGATGGGTGTTGATGTGGCGAGGGGTCCGGAAAACTGGGCATATTATATAGTATTTGGCAGTAATTGGATCAAATAATGCAGTCGGATCAGAATTAAATGAATAGCAGTTGGGTGGATTTTCCCTGTTTTTTCTTAGATTGTAGATCACATCCGTCTTCTTTTGGAAATACAATCAGAAAAGGCCTGGTAAAAGCTTGATCAGCTGTAGCAAGATAGTTTCAGGAAAGCCATAGCGGCTTGTCCTACTTTTTCATCAATCAAGTTGTACTCCATGACCAGGATTTCGAGATGTATTTTTCTTTCCTCACTATTTTGTCTTTTGACCCTTTGGGTTGCTGCGCAATGGCCCAGGGAAATTGCTTTAAAGGATGGTGGCAAGATCACCATCTACCAGCCACAGCCAGAAAGTTTGAATGGGAATAAGCTCAGCGGAAGGGCGGCTGTTTCTATAAAGAAAACGAGTAAGGATGAACCTATTTTCGGTGCGGTTTGGTCGGAAGGGATACTTTCCACGGACATGAATAGCCGAACCGCCATCCTTGAATCCATCAAGATCACCCGTTCGAAGTTTCCGGGAATTGAAAACGAGGATGACCTCAAAAAACTTGCTTCCTTATTGGAGCAGGAAGTTCCCAAATGGCAGTTGGAGATAACCCTTGATGATATCAATACCTCTATTGCCCGGGAGAATAAGCAGGCACAGGATGATTTCAAGACCAATCCGCCAACCATTCTGTATAGTAATGAAGCCTCGCAACTGGTCCTGATAGATGGTAAGCCAGAGATCAAGAAGGATAAGGATATGGATATGGAGAAGGTGATGAATACCCCCTTCCTTATCGTAAAGGCTCCGGAGGACAGGAAGTATTATTTATTCAATGCTGGATTTTGGTACCGGTCGGATGATGTATTGAATGGGTACACCTACACCACGAGCCTGCCAAAGCATGTCAAATCATTGGATGAACAGATCCGCAAACAGATGAAGGAAAATTCCTCTGCCCAGCCGAAGGACACCAAAACAAAGGAAGAAGATAAACCGGTAAAGATCATTGTGAGTACAGAGCCTGCGGAGTTGGTCCAGACCAAAGGAGAGCCACAATACAAGTCGATTGAAGGAACCGGATTGCTATATGTTGCCAATACCCCCAACGATCTATTCAAGGACATCAATACCCAAAAGAATTATGTTCTGCTTGCTGGACGATGGTATGCTGCTGCTACCATGAAGGGTTCATGGGAATATATCCCGGCAGATAAATTGCCCGCTGATTTTGCAAAGATACCTGAAGGCTCTGAGAAAGATGGTGTTTTGGTAAGTGTTGCAGGAACAAAGGCTGCAGAAGAAGCGGTAATGGATGCACAGATACCCCAGACAGCAAAGGTTGACCGTAAGACCGCAACAACCAAGGTTGAATATGACGGTGAGCCGAGGTTTGAGCGGATCGAAGGCACCAGTATTGAGTTGGCAGTGAATACCTCTAATACAGTGATGCGGGCAAACGGGAAGTATTTTGCCGTGGAGAATGGAATCTGGTTCGAATCAACCAGTGCCAAAGGTCCCTGGAGGGTATCAACAGAAAGGCCAACGGATGTAGACAAGATCCCGCCCAGCAGCCAGGCGTACAATACCAAGTATGTATATATCTATGATACTACTCCTGAGTATGTGTATGTGGGTTATACCCCAAGTTACTTGAATTGCTATGTCTACGGACCAACCATCATTTATGGTACAGGTTGGTACTACCGGCCCTGGTATGGAAGTTATTACTACCCTCGTCCTGTTACATGGGGCTTTGGCATGAGTTACAACCCATGGACCGGGTGGAGCATGAACTTTGGGTTTAGTACAGGATGGTTCCATATGGGCTTTAGTTCCGGTGGTATGTATATGGGTTTTGGTTATTCAGGTTGGTTTGGACCTCCTATGTACAGGCCTCCATATCGTCCTCCCTATTGGGGTGGCGGTTATTATGGCGGAAGGGGGAATAATTATGGTAATGTCAATATAAATATTGGCGAGATCAATATTAATAAAGGCCAGACCAATAATCTCTATAACCGCAGGCCGGGAGTATCCACAAGGGATGTGAATCGCCGACCGGGCGGCAGTTCAATTAATAATTCAACAGCAAAGCCAGGAGTTAGCACAAGGCCATCAACACCAGGTGCCAATACTAAATTGCCCCAGAGTAGGCCAACACCACGTCCAAGTACAACCGAGAAGAACAATGTCATTTCGGACAGGGATGGAAATATCATGCGGAAGGATGATAAAGGGAATTGGTCCACCAGGGATAACCAGACCAACCAATGGAAGCCTGCTGACCAGAATAGGGTAAACAATGTCCAGCGTGACCAGATGAACAGGGATCGCTCCAACATGCGCTATAATAATTACCAAAGGGATGTTCCGAACCGATCCTATCAACCGTCCACCAGGCCTTCACCATCAACCCGTCCTGCCCAGCGACCGGCGGCTCGTCCCGCGGGAGGTATAAAAAGGGGCCGTTAAAAACACAGCTATGAGTTGCTTAGTAGTTTTTTTCTTTCTGCCGACATGGGCGATCAGCCTGGCCCTCATTGTGCTCATGTTGACAGCCATTTATGCAGGCTTCCGTATTGGCAGTTACAGAAGGAATCGATCACCTAAGCCTGTTGAGGATACGGGTTCCGGAAGCCAGGTGAGTGCCTTATTTGGCTTAAGTGCCTTCATTCTTGGTTTTACCTTTAGTATGGCATCTGCCAGGTATGAGTCCAGGCGAAGTATCATGGTGGATGAGGTGAATAATATCGGTACCGCCTATTTGAGGACAGACCTTTACCCTGATTCCATTGGAAGGAAAATGAAGGGATTGTTCAGGGACTATGTTGATGAGCGGATAAATTATTGGGAAAACTCAAGAAGGGATACTGCTCTGATGAATGCCAGTATTAACCGTTCCAACAAGATTGCGATGGAGATCTGGAAGATGGTCATGGATTATTCCCGGCAACCCAATGGATTTGTACCGACCAGTCAGATGACACCGGCGATGAATGCGGTGATCGATATTGTGACCAAAAGAAACCAGACTTACCTGAATATAGTTCCGGAAATAATAGTTGGAATGCTCTTCATGCTAACCATATGTAGTGCATTCCTGTCTGGCTATTCGAATAAGGGTACGGGAGTTGACTGGACGGTTGCTATTGGATTCAGTTTGTTGTCATCCCTGGTCATTTACATTACCCTGGACCTTGACCGGTCGAAAAGGGGTGTGATTACGTTAAAGGAGCAGCACCAGCTGATGGTAGACTTTCGGAAGAGTATTGAATAGGGTTAGAACAGGAAGTTTTTTCGTGTAGCAAAGAGGTAGGCATTTACAGTTTACCCACCTGGATTTAACGGTTCAATACTTCCGTCCTGCCTTATTGAAAAGCTACTGGTTTAACTTGGCATCCTGGTTGGGTTCCTCGATTGGAATTTTGCTCTGACAGGTAGTAGCTTAATATTTAAACGAAACCCCCTTATATGAAACGTTTACTAGCAAGTTTTGCATTTTTGTTTGGTACCCTGATGTTGGTACAGGCACAAGAATTTAGGTTGAATGCCTATGCCGGTTATGTATTTGATGACCGGGTAGATTCCTATTACAGCAATACCAGCTATTTTGATGGCACCATCAATGGCGGCCTCTTATGGGGCGCCGGACTGGAATATAAGCCGAGCAAGTACCAGGGTATAGAACTGTTGTATATGCGCCAGGATACCGATGCTCCGACAACCTATTATGACAATGGAATCAGTCCGGGGGTAAAGAGCAAGACATTTGATTTTTCCGCCAACTGGATCATGTTGGGAACCACCAGGTACATGGTCAATAATCCCAAGATCGAACCCTATTTCGGGGGTGGACTGGGTGTGGGCATCATGAATGTTAGCAATCCTACCAGTGGTAGTAGTGAAAGTTCCACCAAGTTTGCCTGGCATATAAAGGGTGGTCTCAATTTCTGGGCTTCCGAAAAAGTAGGGATCAAATTGCAGGCAAACCTGATGTCGGCTGTGCAGGCTGTGGGTGGTGGACTGTATTTCGGCACAGGTGGTGGAGGTGCCGGTGTAAGCAGCTATTCTTCCATGCTTCAATTTGGCCTGGGTGGTGGACTGGTATTCCGCTTCCCTAAGAAGTAATCATAAAACTTATTAATCATTGAATCATTAATCATTTTCAGATGAAAAAGTACATTATCCCTGTTTTTGTATTGCTTGGAGCATTTGTGACCAGTGTTAAAGCCCAAAGCAAAGATGAGTTGGCATTATTGAAAGATTACCTGAAAGTGGAGAAGAAGGACCTTGTCAGGCAGTATATGGCCCTAAGTGCAGAAGAGGACACTAAGTTCTGGCCCATCTATGATGCCTATACGGCAGACCGTGGAAAGATAGCCGGGGAGCGGATCAGCACCATTGAAGACTATGCAAAAGCCTATACCAACCTGACCGATGAGCAGGCCGATGGCCTGGTAAAGCGGATCATGAAGAATGACCAGGCCAACCAAAAAGTGATGAACAAATATTATTCAAAAGTTAAAAAGGCCCTGGGTGCCACAAAGGCCGCTCAATGGTTGCAATTAGAGTATTACCTCCAAACCATTGTACGCGCTGAGATCCAGGATGCCATTCCCTTTATCGGGGAGATCGAGCGCAAGAAGAATTGATTAAAAAATAAAACCGAGGGTTATGAAACACATCAAGGCTACCTGTGGATTACTGGTATTGCTGTTGTTCGGAATGATGTGGTCGGCTTGTTCTCCGTCCATGCCAGATTATATAGAAGATTATGACCTGGTATATACCAAGGAGGAGAAGGGGTACGATTTCAGTAAGGTGAATACCTATTTCCTCCCTGATACGGTGGTGCATGTTACAGAGGATGGGGAAACTAGTAACCACACCTATGATGATCTCATCATTTCCAGGATAAAGGCGAACCTTGATGCATTAGGATGGCAGCAATTACCTGTTGATGGAGAAGTGGCTGCAGATGTGGTAGTATTGCCAACAGCATTTAAAACCACCTATGGCAGTTGTGTTTCATTTCCCTGGTATGGATGGTGGGGCTGGTGGGATCCCTGGTATCCCGGTTATTATCCACCCAGTTGGGGTGCCGGCTGGGGTTGGGGGTATCCTTCGGACATCATCTGTAGCTCCTACCAAACTGGTACGCTTACAGTGGCCATTACCGATCCTACTAAAGCGGCTAACAACACCCTACCCGTAGTGTGGATAGGAATACTTAATGGCCTTTTGGAGGGATCTGCGAGTAATATCCAGTCCAGGTTAGAAAAGAATATAGACCAGATGTTCATTCAATCACCCTACCTAAAGCAATAAGCACTATGAAAAAGCTATTTATTCTATGCTGTTTATTGTCTTTTGGCATGGCAGGACTAAATCAATTGAGCGCTCAGGGCGTTGGGGAATTTTCCTACCAGGTATCCTTTCCTACCGGAAGCTTTAAGGATTTTGTAGGCAAAACAAGTTTTGTTGGGTTTTCAGGAATGGGACGTGGCTACCTGAAGAATGAACAACTGTCGATAGGGGGAAGCTTCAGTTGGTTTTATTTTCCCGATAAGAAAGGGAAGCAGACCGTAGAGTTGGGGGATGATGGTGGGGTGTATACCGGTAATTTATCCAACTATACCAATATCTATGGATTGCTGGCCATCGTGCAATATGATTTCAAGAAGCGGAAAGAACCTGTGGTTCCATTTGTCCGTGCGGGCATTGGTGGGGCCTACCAGAACCAGCGCCAGGATATTGGGTTATATGCCTTTCAATCAGATGGGGTACAGTTCATGATGAATGGTGAAGTGGGCGTTCGATTGAATTATGGCTATAATGGTCTGGTGATAGCCGCTACTTACCATAGCCTTCCTGCAGCAGGTGATATCAAGGCTACCAGCTTTTTTGGTTTGAAGCTAGGCTTCAGTTCTTCGAAGTATTAATACCCTGCCTGTTGACCCGGGCAGGTGTTGAATAATATGATGCTTATTTAAAAACTGAATTGGGTAATAAAAGTATGATCACTAGACTAAAGGCCATGATAATGCTTCTTGCCTTACTCTCCATTGTTGTCAATGGTTATAGCCAGGAGGAAAAGAAGGATAAGAAGGAAGTTGTCCTCCAGCAGCTGGGGGAAAAGAAATTTACGTTTGTAGCCCAGTCCATGCGACCCATGCGGGGCGGTACCCGACAACTTACCACTCAATATGAAGTAAAGGTTACCGCAGATACTGTTGATAGTTTCCTTCCTTATGCAGGCAGGGCCCAGTCAGTGTCCATGAATCCATCAGAGCAGGGCCTGACCTTTAAATCTACCAATTTTGATTATGTCAAGGAGGAAGGCAAGAAGGGAAGGATAACCATTACCATTTCATTCAAGGATGTATCAGATCCGCGCAAGATGATATTCACGATCTACGCGGATGGTATTACCAGCTTGCAGGTAACCTGTAACAACAGGGATCCCATATCATTTGATGGCTACTTGCGGGGAAGCCAATAGTCCTTTCAGGCTTTTTGGGCTTTATAAGTAAATAGCGAAACCCATATTTCTATGAATGCCAGCCAAAGATGGTAGAGGAATGCCAAGGGCTTTGTCCATTGATGAATGACCTTTTAGGATTATACCGTATAATATAGGTATACTGACCTGGATCAGGTTGGAATTCCATTATACATTGTACTTTAACCACAGCGGAATACAACAGGTTCGTTCCCTGGTAATGATACCTGAACCATTACCACCTGGTTCAATTAACCTTCAAAATGACGAATCGCATGAAAAAGAAAGCCCTTCAAGTTTTACCCCTGTTTGTGGCATTATGCCTGCTCTTCATTCAGCATGCCTATACACAGGACAGCCTGGTCTTGGCAAAGCCTGCGCCAAAGAATTACAAGAATGTTATCCGTTATAACCTTTCCGGTCCCCTGATGTTTGGGTCCAAGTACATGGTTTTTGGCTATGAGCGGGTTTTATCCCCCAAGCGCAGCTTCTCCGTTAACGTAGGCAGGGCAAATTTGCCCAAGCTTGTGTCCATCACCACCGACAGTTTTGCGGTGGAATCAGACAGGAAGAATTCAGGCTTTAATATTTCTTTTGACTACCGTTTCTATCTCGCCAGGGAGAATAAGTATAATGCGCCAAGGGGCCTGTATATAGGGCCCTATTATTCCTTTAATAATTTCAAGCGGGATAATGACTGGAAATACCGCAATGCTACCAATGATAAGCAGGTCATCACAAATACCAATTTTAATATCCATACCATTGGCTTTGAACTAGGCTACCAGTTTGTGTTCTGGAACAGGTTAACCCTTGACCTTGTGATGGTGGGCCCGGGCTTTGGGTATTACGACCTGACCACCAAGATAGATGGCAACCTCACCGAGGCAGAGAAAGAACAGTTAAGACAGGCAGTTTCTGATGTGCTTTCGCAGAAGTTCCCAGGGATGGATTTTGTTTTTGACGACAAAGAACTCAACTCAAATGGGGCGCTGCGAACATGGACCTTCGGTTACCGGTACATGTTCCAGATAGGTTTCCGTTTTTAAGAAAAGTAAACTACCAGCTATTGAGACTGACCATGAGGCATCTTTTAACGCTGATCCTATTGATGTATTCCATAGCGCTCAATGCCCAGGATTCGGTTCAATTGGTAAGGCAAGGGGATTGTGACCAAAAGGACCTGCCTGATGTGATCAGGGATTGGCGGAATAAGCCACCCAAGCAACGAAAAGAAAAGAACAGTTCCCTTTTATTGGTTCCGGTCATTGCTTCCAATCCGGCAACCGGGTTTCAGTTTGGGGCAGCGGGACAATATGTATTCAAGGGGAAACAGCCCAAGGACCTGTATTCTTCCATATCAGGAAATGCAACGGTAACCTCAAAAGGTCAGACCATGCTGCAGTTGAAGAACAATATCTATCTCAAGAACAATAAAATATTCCTGAGTGGCGATTGGCGTTTGTTTTTATTTTCCCAATCTACTTATGGATTGGGAACCAATACGCCCGAAGGTGGTATCCTGAAATACCAATATGGCGTAAATGGCACAGAGGTTTCCGATGATTCGCTGGTCCAGCCCATGAAGTTCAATCATTTCAGGTTCTACCAGTCCATTTACTGGAAAGTATCAGGACATTTTTATATGGGTTTTGGCTACAACCTGGATAAATTCAGCAAGATCAATGACCTGAAACTGGATACTGTCAGGCCACTTTATACCAGTCATTATTCCTATAGCAAACGATATGGGTTCAGTACAACCAGTTATAAATTGGCTGGGTTAAATGTCAATTTGATGATTGATACAAGGGACAATATGATCAACCCTTACAAGGGCATCTATGCTAACCTGATCTACCGGCTAAACCCGGAATTCCTGGGTAGCGAATTAACGGCCAACGTCCTGAGTGTTGAGTGGAGGAGTTACCATAGCTTATCAAAAACAAAACCCAGGAAACTGATCGGATTCTGGTTGCTGGGAACCTTTACTGAGGCGGGAAGGCTTCCCTATATGGTTTTACCGGCGCTTGGTTATGACCAGCGAGGCCGGAGTGGCCGGGGATATACCCAGGGACGATATCGCGGCCAGAATATGTTGTACCTGGAATCAGAATACCGGTTCCCTATCTCTCCTTGCAGTGGTGTATTAGGAGGTGTGCTGTTTGCCAATGTTACAACGAGCGACAGGCCGGATAAGAATGAGCGGTTATTCGATTACATGGCACCGGGTTATGGTTTTGGACTCAGGATGATGGTTGACAAGCATTCCCGGACCAACCTGCAGGTGGATTTTGGCTTTGGCAAGAAATCAGCCGGAATCTATTTCGGTGCTGCAGAAACATTCTAACCAGTTCATACCATACCTAAACCAAACCCAACCAACCAAATGGAACCTCACCAAACAAAGAAAGAACTTGGATTCATTGAGAAGATACTTGCCCTTTTGCTGGTACTGCTCATCCTTTATATGACCTATTCAGTAATAGGTGTATTTGCGGGGGTATTCACCTTTGCGATCATTTTTGCCGTTTCCTTCTATGGTTTATTTGAAAAGCTTGCCGGGACAAAGGGACGCAGAAGGAAGTTGATCGCTTTCCTGTACGGATTACTCCTTGTGTCTGTTATTGCCGTTCCCATGATCCTGCTGATCGATAAGATGGGAGATACGGTTCACAAGGCGCAATACTGGGTCACCAATGTGAGTCCCAAAACAGTGGAGCCGCTTCCGGATTGGGTAAAGAATATCCCACTTGCGGGAAGGAAGATCGACCTATTCTGGACCGAGTTCTCGGCAGATCCTGATGCTTATATCGGGAATCACCGGGAAAGTATCAAAGCCATATTCCAGAAAATAATCTCAGGCGGGCTTGGTTTGCTGGGAACAAGCCTGGAGTTGGTCCTCGGTATCATTATTTCCGCAATATTATTGTTCAGGGGATCGCAGGTCTTGAAACCTATTTATGCCATATTGGAAAAACTGGCTTCTCCGGAAACCGCTGTCGAACTGGTGGATTCAGCCGGGAAGGCCATCAGGGGGGTAGCCATAGGGGTGATGGGTACTGCATTCATTGAAGCCATCCTGGCATGGGTGGGCTATTCCATTGCAGGTATTGGGGCAGCGCCTGCCCTTGCAGCATTAACCTTTCTTTTCGCGGTAGTCCAATTGGGGCCGGTCCTGGTATTGATACCGGTGGTGATCTGGCTCGGTAATACTGGCCAAACAGGGTGGATGATCTTCATGATCATCTATGGGTTGGTGGTATTGATGGGTGTTGACAATGTATTAAAGCCAATACTGATTGGAAAGAGTGGTAAGATGCCCATACTGGTCCTTTTCCTGGGGGTCGTTGGGGGCATGTCGCTTTGGGGTTTTACCGGTATGTTCAAGGGTGCAATCGTTGTTGCGCTGACTTATACCCTGTTCAAGCACTGGACAGAGAAACCTGGTACTACTAAGTTGGTCAATGAGGAAGGAGCAGCGGTTAGCTGAAATTATCCAAGTTAAAATCATATCAAGATGGCAAATGACAAAGGATTTCTGGAAAGGGGTCGGTCCCTTTCCGATGAGATCAGGGATTCACATAAGGTAATGTCGGATCTATGGCAGGGCATTACCGCATTCGAGGGATTGAACAATTGTGTTACAGTTTATGGGTCAGCCAGGTTTAGGGAGGGACATCCTTATTATGAATTGGCCAGATCAATGGGTGCGGCCCTTGCTGCGAATGGCTTTGCGGTAATGACCGGAGGAGGTCCCGGGGTAATGGAGGCGGCCAACAGGGGCGCAAAGGAAGCTGGTGGGGTATCGGTTGGGTGTAATATCCATCTGCCTTATGAGCAAAAGCCGAATCCCTACATCGACAAACTGGTATCCTTTGAATTCTTCTTTACCCGCAAGGTCATCCTGAGAAAGAACTCCATAGGTTATGTGCTGATGCCCGGGGGATTTGGGACCATGGATGAGATCTTCGAAGTGTTGACCCTGATCCAAACCGGAAAGCTTCCCAACCGGCCAATAGTTTGTTTAGGCAAGCATTACTGGCGGCACCTGGGCACGTTCATCCGGGATACCATGATTGATGTTGGAACGATCTCGGAAACTGACCTTGACCTTGCCCTGGTAACGGATGATATTGGGGAAGCGGTTGCTTACCTGAAGGAAAGGGTTATTATGCCCACCTACAAGTCTTCCCCGCAAGAGGATTATTATTAGGGTCAAATATTCAGGTCGTCCTGTTTAACCTCCCTTTCGAAGAGTGGAATTTGTGAAAGTTTAGTAAATTGTTAAAGGCGAAAGAGACATGCCTTAAGGAAACCAGTTTGGTTGGCCATAGGCATATTTCCCAGGTGCTACCATCATTTCCCCCGGAAAATACCAGTAAGGAAACCATGGTTTCAAAGGCAAAGGTAAACGGACCGACTTCAACATGGAAACTATTAATGACCATCAATCAATAAGGCTTCAACTTGAGCGAATCCTCAGATTTGGGGAGTTCAGGAAGTCGCCAATATTGTCGAGGTTCCTTCGGTATATTGTCGAAGCGGTGATAGAAGGCAAAAGCGAGTCACTGAAAGAATATACCATTGCTACCAATGTCTTAAGGCGGGGAAAGGAATTCAATCCCCAGTTTGATGCTGCTGTCAGGATACATGCCGTTCGGTTAAGAAAGGCCCTGAGGGCTTACTATGACCAGGAAGGTGTAAATGATCCCATAATCATCGAGGTGCCTACGGGTGGGTATATCCCCAATTTTATAACCTTGCGTGATCAGGGTATTTCTTTCTCCAGACAACCTATCGAAGGGGACCTTTCAGCATTATGTGGAAATGTGACCACGGTTGCGGTACTCCCTTTCAAGTCATTGGGTGAAATGGCCAATAAGGAATACCTGGTAGATGGATTTTGTGAGAAATTAAGTGCGGAGTTGTCTGCATTCCAGGACATATCAGTAATTGCCTACTATTCTTCCAATCGATATAAAAATGCATCAAAGGATTTGAGGGAAATTGCACGGGAGCTCGGTACTACACATCTTATAACCGGCACTATCCTTCAGGATGGAGATGATATCTTTATTTCAGCCAACCTGGTTGATGGATTGAAAGGAACCCAGCTCTGGTCGAGAACCTATGAGCATAGCATTGCAAATGAAAAGATTAATGTAGTATTTAACGATATCATCAGCACTGTCATTCCATTGCTGGGTGGTTATTATGGGCTACTGAACAGGAGTATGGTGTTGGCTACCCACCCTGATCCGGGTATCGACAACCAATCCGTCCAGGCAGTTTTCTGGTACTATCACTACATGGTCCAATATAAGGAGCAGATTTACCACCAGGCAGTGAACAGTTTACAACAAGCGCTTAAGGTCAATCCCCATTTTGCCATGGGATGGGCCATTCTGGCGCATCTCTATGTTGATGGACCGATATATGGGTATAAAACAGTAGAAAACCCATTTGGTGAAGCTTTGAAATTTGCCTCTATAGCGCTGGAAATAGATCCTATGTGCCAACATGGGCACCTTGCAAAGGCTTGGGCGCTTAACTTCTTCAAGTCAATTGAGGAAGCCAACGAGCATTATGAGAAAGCACTGTCCATAAATCCCAGCAATTCATTCTTTCAGGGAGCCTCCAGTTTTGGTCTGCTTTGCCTGGGAAAATATGAACGCAGTATCGAATTGTACCACAATTCAGTAAGGCTCAACCCCTTTCATCCCTGGTGGGTAAAATTGACAGCTGCATGCTACTACCTTCATAAGGATGAATATGAAATTGCCCTTGACTTTTTAGAAAAGATCCAGATCCAGGACCTTATTTGGGTGCCGGTTTTCCGGATAGCAGTAATGGGGCATATGAATATGATGGAAGAAGCAAGTGATGAATACCGCAAGAATGAACACTTATTGAAAAACTCTGCTGAACTGATCAGATTTGTTATTCCAGCTACATTCCGTGATCCGAAGCTTTCCAATAAAATCCTGGAAGGGGTGAATAGGACCGGATTGATCAAAGTTTAAGGGTGTTTACCCTTGCCTTTTCTTTTTCCGTTGAGCCCCTGTTGTTTAACAGTAAAATCCCTGTATGCAGGTTGTTCCAGGATAATCTTTACCCTTCTATTGTTACCTTAACAGTAGTAATCCTAATGGTTATTGTTGCAGGGGAAATGGATTTGTTTTTGGCATAGTCATCTGTTAGGCCAATTCCTAAAAGAACCCCTTTATGGATCAAGAAGTCAATAAGAAATATTTATTCTAATTAATACCATGTATATGAAAAGGATCACAATGTTTTTCGCAGTTCTCCTTGTATTGGCAAGCGCTTGCGGGCCGTCAACCAAAGTAACCAAGAGTTGGAGGGATCCGGGTTCCACCGTGAATTTTGATGCATTGAAAAAAGTACTGGTCATCTCACTTGTCCAGAATGAAACTTCCAGGAGGGTGGTGGAAGACGCATTGGCCGCAAGGTTGAAAGGAAAGGGAGTGGCGTCCTACACCCTAAACAATCTTCCATCTTCTAAGGAAAGTGAAGACGCAGTAATAAATGCACTTAAGGCACAGGGATTTGATGCAGTAGTGGTAACCAGGCTGGTGGATATTGAAAAAGAAACCAGTTACGTTCCGGGTACTACCTATCCTTCCTATTATGGCCGTTTCGGAGGCTATTATGGATATGCTTATGGAGCCTATGGCTCACCAGGTTATTATACAGAGGATAAAGTGTACAGTGTAGAAACCAATATCTACACCCTGAACCCGGATAAGTTGGTTTACTCCTGCGTAACTCAAACCACCAACCCTTCCAAGCTGGAAAAAACAATAAATGAAATTGCCCAGATCGTACATGACAGAATGGTACAGGATGGGCTGATCGCCAAGTAAATGAGAGAGGGCTGCTAATTTGCAGCCCTTTTTTATGATCTTACCCGTGGTAAAATTTTCTTACCTTAAAGAAAAAAGCCATCATGAATTTTCTAGTGCGTTTACTGATCTCTGCAATAGTTGCGTTTGGTTTATCCTATTTATTGCCCGGTGTACATATCGATTCCTTCTCCACTGCACTGATCGTTGCCATCGTACTGGCCTTATTGAATACCTTGCTAAAGCCACTCCTGGTGCTACTGACCTTTCCCATTTCCATCATTACCCTCGGACTTTTCCTGCTCGTGATCAATGCCTTGATCATTATGCTGGGGACAAAGCTGGTAGAAGGGTTCAAGGTGGATGGTTTTTGGTGGGCCATGCTTTTCAGTATCTTATTGTCGGTAACGACCTCCATCCTCCATAGCAGTACCAGGGAAAATTCCTAGGACTTGCGGATGATGATGCAGATCATTAGCCGGACTGACCCCGGCTACTGTATTCCTATTGTCCGCGTAATAATTTTGAACCGTTTACCATTTTGCCGGAAACCAAAAGTTTAATGGCTTTCGGTTATCTTCGACTACCTAACTTACTTGCCATGTTTTTCGACAGAAAATCACTATCCAATGAACAATTGGTAGAGATATACCAACAGATCCTGCTACCCCGGATGATCGAGGAGAAAATGCTGGTCCTGCTTCGACAGGGAAAGATCAGCAAATGGTTCAGCGGTATTGGCCAGGAAGCCATAGCAGTTGGCGCCACCCTTGCCTTGCAGCAGGATGAGTGGATCATGCCCCTGCATCGTAACCTTGGGGTCTTTACCAGCAGGAATATGCCCTTACACAAACTGTTCATGCAATGGCAGGGAAATAAGGATGGCTACAGCAAAGGCAGGGAAAGAAGCTTCCATTTCGGTTCACCTGAACACCATATCTGCGGAATGATCTCCCATCTTGGCCCCCAGTTGGCCATAGCGGATGGGGTGGCCCTGGCCTATAAACTGAAAGATGAATCAAAAGTCTCCCTTGCTTTTACCGGCGATGGCGGAACCAGTGAAGGTGATTTCCATGAGGCACTGAATACAGCAGCCGTATGGGACCTTCCGGTCATCTTCATCATTGAGAACAATGGCTATGGCCTTAGTACGCCCGTGAATGAGCAATACCGCTGTGAAAGCCTGGTTGACCGCGCCCGTGGCTATGGCATGGAAGGGGTAAGGATCGATGGCAATAATGTACTGGCCGTTTATGATACCATCAAAGGGGTTAGGGACTATTGTATTGCCAACCAGAAACCCTACCTGGTGGAATGCATGACTTTCAGGATGCGGGGACATGAGGAAGCCAGCGGCACCAAGTATGTACCCCAGCATTTGTTTGAGGAATGGGCTCAGAAGGATCCCGTCAAGAAATTTGAGGAATACCTGGTTTTGCAGGAAGTACTGACCTATTCCGAGATCGAGCAGATCAGGACGGGGATCAGGCAGAGGATCGAATCGGAATTGCAGGTAGCCTATGATGCGGCACCGATCCTGCCTGATGTACAGGAAGAATTGAAGGATGTATATGCCCCTGTAAGCGAAAATTTTTCCAGTCCCTCAGGGCAGCCAACCAAAGAGCTAAGGCTGATCGATGCCATTAAGGAAGGAATGGACCTCTCCATGGAGCGGCATCCCAACCTGGTGTTGATGGGCCAGGATATTGCAGAGTACGGAGGTGCGTTCAAGATCACTGAAGGGATGGTGGAAAAATATGGCAAGTCAAGGGTAAGGAACACGCCATTATGCGAAAGTGCCATCCTTGGCAGTGCGCTGGGCCTTTCACTGGAAGGGTTTAAGAGCATGGTGGAAATGCAGTTTGCAGATTTCGTGAGTGTTGGCCTGAACCAGATCGTGAATAACCTGGCCAAACTGCACTATCGCTGGGGAAAGAATGCGGATGTGGTGGTGAGGATGCCAACCGGGGCAGGTGTGGGAGCCGGACCTTTCCATAGCCAGAGCAATGAAGCCTGGTTTGTGCATACACCCGGATTGAAGGTCGTTTATCCTTCTACACCAGAGGATGCCAAAGGCCTGCTGATCGCTTCCTTTAATGATCCCAACCCCGTGATGTTCTTCGAGCACAAGGCCTTGTACCGAAGCGTCAGCGGACCGGTACCAGAAGGATATTATGAGATCCCGATCGGAAAGGCAAGGCAGGTCAGGGAAGGGGATGCCCTGAGTATCATTACCTATGGTGCCGGGGTGCACTGGGCGGAAGAATACGCCAATGCCCATCCGGAGATCAGTCTGGATATTCTTGACCTCAGGACGCTGTTGCCGCTTGATTATGATGCGATCAAAAATTCGGTTATGCGTACGGGTAAGGTTATCCTCTTGCATGAAGATACCCTTATTGGTGGCATCGGTGGGGAGATCAGTGCCTGGATCAGTGAGCATTGCTTTGAGTGGCTGGATGCTCCGATCATGCGTTGTGCTTCACTGGATACCCCGGTTCCCTTCAATATTGAACTGGAGAAACAGTTCCTGGCCAAATCAAGGCTCGGATCGACCATCCAAAAGATATTGCAGTACTGATGCTCATCTTTCACCAACCTGCTGGCGCCACATCGCATAGTAAAGTCCTTTTGCCTGCAGGAGTTGGTCATGTTGGCCCTGCTCCACTATCTTCCCCTTTTCCAGTACATAGATCGTATCGGCATGCATGATTGTGGAAAGCCGGTGGGCGATGAGGATGGTCATTTGCTTTTTTTCGGCAGAGATCTTCCTGATGGTGTCGGTGATCTCTTCTTCGGTAATGGAATCAAGGGCCGAGGTAGCTTCGTCGAAGATCAATAAGCGTGGTTTCCGGAGCAAGGCCCTCGCAATGGCTAAACGCTGGCGTTCACCTCCCGATACTTTCTTGCCGCCTTCTCCCAATACAGAGTCTAATCCTTTGGGTGAGTTCCTGACCAGGTCAATGCAGGAAGCATGTTCCAGGGCCTGCATGATCTCTTCGTCAGTGGCATCGTCCTTTACAAAAAGCATATTGTCGCGGATGGTTCCTGAGAACATCTGGGTCTCCTGTGTTACAAACCCCATCTGCCTCCTGACCCGATTGTACCGGATGTTGCGGACAGAAATAGTATCAATAAGGATATCCCCTTCGCTTGGGGTATACAAACCTACCAGTAATTTGACAAGGGTTGATTTGCCTGAACCTGAAGGACCCACAAAGGCAATGGTTTCACCTATTTCTGTACAGAATGAAATATCCTCAACGGCATTGGCCCTGGCGCCCTTGTGCCTGAAGCTGACCTTTTGGAATTCAAGTTTTTCGATCTCGGCTATTTCAATAGGCTCTTCAGGCCTGAATTCTGGTTCTTTCAACATCAACTCATTGAATACCTGTAAGGATGCTTCAGCCTCCCGGTATTGCAGGATGATATTGCCCAGGTCCTGTAAAGGACCAATGATACCGGTTGAAATGAACTGCATGGAGATCAACTCACCTGGCGAGAGGATATTGCGAAAGATGAGCCAAAGCAGGATAAAAAGGATCGACTGCTTCAACAGGTTTAGGATGGTTCCCTGTAGAAAAGAAAGGGTCCTTACTTTTTTCGTCTTCTCCAATTCCAGGTCATATATCTTCTGTGTGAACTCCCTTAGTCTCCTGATCTCAGGATAGGTGAGCCCAAGGCTTTTCACCAGTTCTATGTTTCTCAGGGATTCTGTGATCGAACCACCAAGAATATTGTTCTGACGGACAACAGACCGCTGTAAGGTCTTTATTTTCTTGCTCAGCAGGCTGGTAAGCCCGCCCAGCAATACCACACCCAGAAGGAATACAGGTATAAGGGCCCAATGCTTGGTGACGGCATACCAAACCAGGAAGGCGATACCTACCAAACTGGAGAAGAGGATATTGATAAAGGAGTTGATGAATCGTTCTGTATCATTCTTTACCTTCTGCAGTTTGGAAACTGTTTCCCCGCTGCTCTGGTCTTCAAACCCCTGGTAAGGTAAGCGTAATGTCTGGCGTATCCCGTCATTGAAGATCTGCATCCCGAATTTCTGGACGATCAGCCTTACCACGTAATCCTTGAGGGTTGCGGCAAGGCGGGAAAGCATGGCGATACCGATTGCAAGCAGCAGCAATTTTATCACCCCATTGATGCGTTCGGCCTCATCAATTTCCTTTGGGTTGATGGCATAATTGTCGACAACCTTACCAAAAATGATAGGGTCATATAATGCCAAGACCTGTGCAGTGGCTGCAAAGAATAGTGCCAGCAATAACAGCCAGCGATAAGGTTTAAGGTATTGCCAGAGTATCTTCATCAGTTTGGACTAACTGCTTTGTATAGCCGAAGGAAATTCTCCCCCATGATCTTGGCTACTTCTTTTTTGCTGTAGCCCCTGGCCAGCAGGGCCTCGGTGACCCTGGGCATATCCTCTACCCCTTCCAGTCCCTGCGGGGCAGATTCTATGCCATCGAAATCGGAACCGATGCCTACATGGTCGATCCCGGCAATGGCAACGATATGGTCAATATGGTCCAGCAGCTGGTCAAGACCTGGCCTTAGCGCCTGTACTTCGGGAGCATATTTGCGGAAGATCCATTCGTCAGCATTATGTCCTGACCACTGCAGGGCCAGCAGTGAGTCTTTTTCAGCCTTGTATTTGGTAATGATCCCTTCCTTCTTTTTGTTATAGGTGCTGTCCACGAATCCCGAGTAGAAATTCACATGGATCACGCCGCCATTCTTCGCGATGGCCTTGATCTGGTCATCTGTCAGGTTCCTGGGGACAGGGCAGATCTTATGGCAACAGCTATGGGAAACAATAACAGGTTTGGAGCTTACGGCCAGTGCATCATAGAAGGTACGAACCCCAACATGGCTAAGGTCGACCATCATGCCCAACTCATTCATTCTCCTGACGATCTGCCTGCCCTGTTCATTCAGTCCCTTTTGGCTGATGGGAGTGGGCTTGCCCTGGTCGAGATAGGTCTCATCCCAGGCTGAACTGGCCCATGAAGTGGAATTGTTCCAGGTGAGGGTAAGGTAACGCGCCCCGCGTTGGTACAGGCTATCCAAAAGATCCAGCCGGTCCTCGATCATGTGTCCGCCTTCCACGCCTTTCATGGCACCGATCTTGCCAGCCTTGATGGCCTTTTTCAGGTCCGCGTAGCTATTCACCGCCATGATCCTGTCGGGGTTGCGGGCAACAATGGCATCCAATGAATCCATTTCCCTGACGGCCCTGTTGAAGGCCGTTCCCTTGCCAAATGTTTCGTCGCAGAAAATCGAAAAGATCTGGATATCTACCCCGCCTTTCCTGAAGCGGTTGAGGTCGCTATGGGTCTTGCCATAGAGATCGGTATCGAAGCTCATCCCATTCATGGATGCGGTAGAGATCACGTCGTTATGTGTATCCACCACTACCAGTTTATCGTGGAAGCTGCGTTGGGCATGGGTGGCAACCGGACTAAAAGAAAACATCAGGGCTA
Source organism: Flavihumibacter rivuli (assembly GCF_018595685.2). Lineage (NCBI taxonomy): Bacteria > Pseudomonadati > Bacteroidota > Chitinophagia > Chitinophagales > Chitinophagaceae > Flavihumibacter > Flavihumibacter rivuli. The sequence continues at coordinate 3,039,982 of NZ_CP092334.1, read as the reverse complement.
TTAATCCTAGGGAAAGTCTCATGGGCCTTTTTTTGCTGAATTTAATTATATTCAATGGTAATCTGGCAATTAGGAGTGTCCATGAATGGTGGCAGATCAGTTTAATGTCTGACCATTGTCAGGTGATTTGTAAGTAGCAACAACTACCTTGCTCCTCAAATTCTGCTGATGTCCGCGAAATGGAAAAAGTTGTTGCTGGCATGTGTTATCTGCATTGGATTGGCCTGGGCCATCGCGGAACTGATCAGGTTGTTCAACAAAACCTAAAATAGACCATTATGAAAAAGAACATGGGCAACACAGACAAGATCATCCGTCTTATCCTGGCTGCAGTATTTGCTTACCTGTATTTTTCCGGTACGGTGACGGGTACATTGGGATTGGTTTTGGTGGTACTGGGTGCTGTCTTTGTGCTGACCAGCCTGGTGGGATTCTGTCCTTTGTATACCTTGCTGGGCATCAATACCTGCGCGGCGAAGAAGTAGTTCAGTTGTTTTTTTGCCACTAAGGCACCAAGACTCGAAGGTGCACAAAGGCGGTAATTACATTCAAGACTCGCTTCCCTTTTCCCCCACGAACCAATGTTCCTTGTCGCGGAACAAGACGTTAAAGGTGGTCAGGGTGCCGTAGATCCTGGTGATGTATTGTTGCAGGTTCACCTTTTCCTCATCACTCAATTGTTTGTGGGCATTGATCTGTTGTTCCATAACGCGGAGCCGGTCGCGTAGCATGACGATCTTGTGGAAGAACACATCAATTGGCACCTCTTTGGTTTTTAGGCTCTCATCACCGGGTTTCAGGATCATGGTACCCCCTTTCCATCTGTCCCCAAGGGCAACCACTTCGCTAAAGCCTCCCCATAGGCGAAGGATCTTCAGCAGGGACTGCTCCACTTCGGAGTGGGTTTCAATTTCGGCAGAAACATTTTCGGGAATGATCTCTTCAAGATTGGTGTCATTCTTATCCACTTCTTTCAAACCATGGTGGATAAAGGAGATCAGGTAGGTCGCATATTTAATGCCAACGATAACACCTGGTCCGTATTGCGTATGCTGCAAGCGAGTGCCAATGCCAAGGGTAAGTTGATCCATAGCGGGAAATTAATTAGCTATTTTGTTAGGATTAAAGGTTAATTATTGCCTGATGAATTCATAAGGGGTGAATTCAATAAATGAGGAAACGGTCATGGTGACCGACTTCACCTTTCCATTTTCAATAGTGAAAGGCCAAACCCTAACACCATATAGGGGGTCGTTGAAACTGGCAAGCATCCTGTTCCCGCCCATGGGTTCAAGAGTGGCATAACGTCCTTTGTGGTATTCAAACCTGGCAATAAGCTTATCATTTTCCTTGCTGATGGTCATTTTCCCATAAACATCGTGCTGGTAAATCCCGGCAAATGCATCCATGGATGCAGCCATAGGGATCTTCATGGCCACCGTATCCCTTCTTTCTTTAAGTGTTTTGGCCCTTCTGGTTTCCCCTTCTTCCTGCATGTTCATGGCAAAGCCATTGTAGTTGCGGTAAGGGAGGCCAAGGCAGGCATCCAATAGTTCAGCCTTCATCGCTTCGAAGAAGCCATTGTAATCCGTGTTGGTCAAAACAATGATGCCAATCTTTTCTTCGGGCACCAATGTTACAGCAGTAACAAAACCATTCACCCCGCCGGTATGTTCCACCAGGAGTTTTCCTTCATAATCGTTAAGGAACCATCCCAGGCCGTATAGGGCAAAATGGGTCCTGTTAAATGGGTGTTGGTTGTTCCCCATAATGGAATGGGGGAGACGGGTACTGGCAATGGCTGCGGGATCGATAATTTTCTTGCCATCCAGTTCACCATCGTTCAGTAATGCCTTTGCCCAGCGGCTCATATCATATGCAGAAGAAAAGATATTTCCCGCCGGGGCCATATTGTCCAACCTCCCGTATGGGACCTTCTTAAGCTTCCCCTCAACGATGGTATGCGCCTTTGCGGTATTCCTTGCCGTATCAATCTGGTTGGTTACTGCCAGGGTATTGTACATGCCCAGGGGCTTGAATATCCTGCTGTCCAGGAAGGAAGCCCATGATTGTCCACTGGCTTTTTCAATTACTTCGCCGGCCACTGCGAATGCAGCATTTGTATAACCCCATTTGGAGCGAAGGCCATACATGGGTTTGAGTTTCCCAAACTTTTCCTTGACCTGCTTATAGGTCAGGTCAGAATCGAAATACATAAAATCACCCTGGAAGGTCTCGAAGCCTAACCGGTGACTGAGCAGGTCGCGGACCATAGCCTCTTTGGCCACCCAGGGGTCGTACATGGTAAAATCCGGTACCCACTTTTGCACTTTATCATCAAGGGACAATTTCTTATCTGTTTCTAACATGGCCATGGCTGTTCCGGTGAAGGCCTTGGTATTACTGCCGATACCGAAACGGGTGTGTTCATTCACTTTCTGGTTCCCGCCCTGCTCCAATACCCCATAGCCTTTCATGACCCAGACACTGTCGCCTTTGATAACGGCAATGGATACCCCGGGAATTTGCCACTGCTGCATGGCCCGGGTTACATAGGTGTCGAGACTGTCTTTGATGAAGGAAGGCTGGGCGCTGGCAAAATGGGAAAAACCAACTACCAGCAGCATAGAAAGTGATAAGGTCAGGCGCTTGAACATAAGCATGGTTTAGGATTAAAAGGTACTAAAAATCCGCAACAGGTATGGGCTGCCTTGATAGAAGGCAATCCATGTTGACATTGCTTACCAAATCGATGATGGGAGATGGGAAGGAGATTAAAAATTCCATTTGACCCTTAGGTATAGCGCATTGCCAAGCGTTTTGAATTCATCCTGGTTGCCAAAGAAGTGCTGGCTGAAGAAGGCCAGTTCCCAGTTCTCAGCAACTGAATATTGAAGACTGGGATAGACCAAAAGGAAATTCGTCCCCCCTGGCGCATACATGATACCTAATGTACCGGTAAGTAAGGGATTAAAGACCTTCATAGCCTGGAGGAAGGAAGTATGCCTGAAAGGCAGGAGGCTTTTTGCCGTTGGATTGAGTAGTAATCCCCCGCCGAATGCATTGAACCGGTTATCGCCACTGCTGTTGAGCAGGTAGGAAAGGGAGAAGTACCAACCCTTTTCCAGCGTATAATCGAGACCGGTAGTGAAGCTCAGTGTGCCAATGGTGTCGGTAAAATTACTTGCCGGGTGGAAATAGGAGGCTTCCCCTTTAAACCCGAGCTGGCCGATACTACCTGCCCAGCCGCTACCGATCACCCAATCATCCACATAGCGCCCGCCCAGGAATTGCCAGTCGTACCCCCTCAGGTTGAAGCGGTATTTCAATGCGGTCACTTGGTTCTTCCAGTCCTTGCCAGCTTTCCATGCCAGTTCCAGCGACTTCATCTCCTTTACATTGTATTGCATCCTTATCGCATCACTACCGGGTCTTTCCTCATAGTCGAAGTCGAGGTAATTGAAAGTGTTGAACAGGTCATTGGGGTTCCAGATGGTATGGATGCCCCAGTTGATCCTTTGCCGGCCAAGGGTGATGTCCCATTTCCCCTGGTGCCAGTTCAGGTTAAGCCGGTCGATATTGGTGTGCCACACGAATTCTTTTTCATTGATGGGAACAAAGGAAAGGTCCATCAGGCCATCGTCCACATCAAGGGTCTGTGCGAGTCCAGGGGTCTTGCTGACCTGGCTGCCGGCAAAAAATCGGTTACGCATCTCCGTTTTAAAACTGAAGTTACCCGGCAGTTTCAATGAAAAATTGATTCGGTTATGGAAGAGGTTCAGCCATTCTACTGAGTCCATTGAATTGAGAAAGGAAACGGAGGGCATGTTCTTAATATAGCCATGGAGCTCGGCTTTTACCTTAGGGGATGGTTGATCCTGTGCCCATACCGATAGGCAAAGGCATAGGTATAGCAACACTATCGGGAGTACCCTATTCACCATGCCGGAGTGGGGTTTGGTTGGTGTCTGAGTCAATTTGCCCGTCGACCAGGGTGATCACCCTCCTGGCCCGCTGGATGACCCTTTGGTCATGGGTGGAGAATACGAAGGTCATTTCTTCTTCCTGGTTCAGCTTTTCCATGATATCGAGCAGGTTGGCCGCCGATCTGGAATCAAGGTTGGCTGTGGGCTCGTCGGCCAATACGAACTGGGGTTTGGATGCCAATGCCCGCGCAACGGCCACCCTTTGCTGTTGCCCGCCTGACAATTCACCCGGCTTGACATCGGCTTTTTCCGGTAGGCCCACTTCCGTTAATAGTTGTTGCACCCTGGCATCCCGATCGGCTTTCTTCACTTTGAGCAGCAGCATGATGAACTCTATATTCTCTTTAGCCGTCAGAACAGGGATGAGGTTGAAGGATTGGAATACGAATCCGATATTATGCAGCCGGAAGTCGATCAGTTCATTGGCCTTGAGCCGGGTGATGTCCACGCCATTGATGATGACCTGCCCGGTCGTGGGTTCATCCAGCCCGCCGATCATGTTGAGGAGCGTGGTTTTTCCAGATCCGGATGGACCAACCAATGCCACAAATTCCCCTTTCTCAATATGCAGGTGGATATTGTTCACCGCCTTGATGGTAACAGGCCCCTGTTGGTAAACTTTTGACACATTATGTGCATCGATCACGGTCATGTTCATGGCTCAAATTTTTCTGATGGCAGTCGCCGGGTTTAACTGTAAGGCTTTCCAGGCGGGATAGATGGCAGCAATAATGGTTGCTCCCAGCGCCATCGCCCCAACCTGCCAGTAGTATATTGATTCCAGCTGCGGATATACTTTTGTTCCATAGCCATATAGGGCCAGGCCTTCCGCAAACCTTTCCAGGCTTATTCCGCTCCTGCCTGTGAGGTAAACCGTAACCCATGCCAGGGGCAGGCCTGCCATACAGCCAAGGATGGTCATCAGGATGGTCTCGGTGATGATCATGCGAAAGACCTTCGATTTGTTCAGGCCAATGGCCATCAGTACGCCAAGCTCCCTGACCCTTTCCAGCACAGCCATCAGCATGGTGTTTACGATGCCGAAAACCAATGCGACCAGGATGATCCCAATAATGATCATCATGTACTGTCCAAATGAGTCGATCATCAGCCTTAGTTCAGGCGATAACTGTTTCCAGGTTTCTGTCTTGTTTCCCGGGGATGCCTGTTGTATTAGCCTGGCAGTTTGGTCAAGGAATGCATTGTCCTTCAGCAGCACTGCTATTTCGTGTACCTGTCCCCGTAAGGTTGCGAGAGAGTCCAGTTCCTTTTGTTTGACATAAACATTGTTTTCCTCCATGGAGCTGTTGGCAGCAGTATAGATTCCGCAGATCCTGAAAGCAGATGCCGTGAGCTCCCCTTTTGTATCCTGGAAGGTAAGTACCAGTTTGCTGTTGAGTTCGAGATGTAATTTGGCCGCAAGCTTTTTCCCTATCAGCAGCTGGCTGTGGGTGGAAGTATCGAAATACCTTCCGGTAGCGGTCCTTACAGCCAGGCCTGTAACGGCGTTTTCTGCGGCAGGGTCAATACCATATATGCTCACGCCTGAGGAAGTATATGCCGAAGAGGCCATTGCGGTAATGATCATGCGTCTGGAAATGGCCCCGATCGCAGGTTCCCGGGAGAAGATGGAATCCAGTTTGGTAACATCCCTTACGGTGAACTCAGGCTCATCCAGTTCCCTGAATTGGGGATGGTGAAGCTGGATATGGGAGAGTTGTTGGGAAATGGCAGTCCGGATCTGTTCATTGGTCATGCCCCGGAAAAAGGCCAGGATAAAGATGCCCGCCCACAAGCCGATCATGACGGACCCGATGATGGTCAGGCTTCGCAAGGGGTTGCGCCAAATATTCCTCCAGGCAATTACTACCAGCATATCAGCTTCTTAAGGCATTCATGAGTTTCATCCTGAAAATTTTATAGAGGGGATAAACTGCTATCAATAGTGTGATGACCATCACCACCCTTGCCTGGGAAAAGAAAACGGAAGGGGCTGTTGATACAGGGATGATCGGTTCAAATCCATAATTCTCATAAATGGTCGCTAATTCGCCACCCAGCCGGATCGGGTGGCTGAGAAAATAGAATAGAACGGGGAGGCTGGCCAGGCTTCCGGTGACCACACCGATGAGGGTGATCATGACGATTTCGAGTAAAACGATGAAGGCCAACTGGTGTTTCTTCATGCCAATGGCGAGCATGATACCGAATTCATGTTGCCTTTCCGCCAGCATCATGAGGATGGTGCTGAAGATCCCGAAACTGATCACGAGGTAGAGCACCATGAGGGTGATCTTGTGCCCGCTGCCATCAGCAGTGATCATCTGGTCCAGCTCGGGCATCATTTCCTTCCAATCCATCAGCTCATATTGCCCGGGATCGATCTTTGCTGCCAGCCTTGATTTGATGGCCGCCAGTTCTTTTTGGTCGCTGATGATGAGTGCCCACGAACTTAACTGCCCATCCAGGCTGAAGAAGACAGCGGCCTGGTCGAGGGGCATATAGACCATTACCTTATCGAGCTCAGGAGAGCCCATTTCTACAATGCCAAGGATAGGGAAGAGCCCATTGGCACTGGAAGCCTGGTATCCTTGGCTCAGGAGGATGAGACTATCGCCAACGCCTAAGCGAAGTTTACGTGCAAGTCCGGATCCAATGATCACCCCTTTATCTTCAGGACGCAGGTATCTTCCCGCCGAGATCTTTTGTTCCAGGTTGGTGACCTGGTTTTCCTTTTTGGGGTCTATGCCAAGAACCATTACACCGGCGGTATTCTCACCGGTAGAGGCGAGGGCAAAGTTTTCGATCCTGGGTACCACGGCGGTAATGCCTTCCATGCCTGCAACCTGTTTGACCCAGCTGGTATCGGCATTAAATACATTCTCGATGCTTTTTTCCTGCCAGTAGCCCTTCTTGTGAATCTGCAGGTAGCCGGAAGAGAAGGCTACCACATTTCGGATCATGTTATCATACACGCCTTCCAGCATGGCCCACATGAAAGTGGAAAGGATAACGGCAAAACTCACTGAAGCAATGGTGATCCAGGTCCTCCTGGCATTGCGCCAGATATTTCGCCAGGCCATGCGCAGGTAGATCATTGCAATAGCTTCATGTTTTCGATGGTGAAAAATTGGTCGGCGATGGCTTTGTCAAAAAGGATATCCTTGTAGACCATGATGGTCTTCTGGCCCTTCCTGGTCAATGGGGTCATTTCCAGCCTGGCAGGCAGGATCCTTCCTCCCATGGTCTTGATCTCGCTGCTGGTCATCAGGTTAATGAGCTTCCCATTTTCATCATAGTATTCAGCCTTCAGCTGGATATAATCTTTTTTATCGATCCAGGTGATGATCTTTCCCCACACCACTGCGGCCTGGGGTTTGGGTATTAACTGGATCTTGTGGCAGGAGCGCTCCAGGATCACTTCCTCCCCAATGAAACTGTGGGTATAGTCTTCCAGGATGGAGAACTCCTTGACCAGGTCGTCATTGGTAAAATCAGTGCCCATCCAGCTTTGGCTCATCATGCTGGGCGGCAGTTTGATATTCCTTTCGATGGTGGGGATATAATTCCAGACTTCCTTTCCCCGTTTCAGGTAAACAGTACCCTTGTCTTTTACCGGTGCTTCAATACTGATCATGGCCAATTGGTTGCCCTTGGTCCAGGACCGTAGTTCCAGCTCCCTGCTCCAGGAGGGGCGGATAATTTTAATGGTGAGGTTGGCATAGGAAGTATTGCCCCTCATGTTCAGGTCTGCCTTCCTGATCACTTCGGTTGCAGATTCCTGTGGGGTCATTGCCAATAGGGACAAAAGCACCCGGAGCAATAGGAAACTGGTAATCATTCCACCAAACTCCGAAAATTACCACTCAGAAGCAAGGGTAGAGGTCAGTAGTCCAACTGATTATGGTCAACATTGGATGTAGCCATCCCAATAGGGTAACCTTACACTTAAGGATGTCCAGTATCAGAAGGGCTCAAAGAGTTCCTCTTTCCGTGCGCCCAGCCTGCCACCCAGTGCTTTGATGCGCTGGTATTCCAGTCCTGCCTTTTTGATGTATTCGAGGAATTCATACTCCGAAGCATACACCGCGAACTCATAGGGAGGACGATAGTAGTACATGAAGGAATCGAGGTCATTTCCTACGAGACCGGTGATCTTGCGCACTTTGGGCTTGGTAAATCTTTGGGCAACGAACTTATCCTGTTCTTCCAGGATCAGCCTTTCCTGGAAAGCCAGCATGCTGCGGTTGCGCCGGAAGCGGAAGACATTGATCAGTTCATCCAGGTCGAAGCCCACCCCAAAATTACCGGAGGCGGGAGGGGAAGAAGAGAATCCGATACCGGGTTTCTTGAAGTCGAAGACCTTTGCATAGTCCTTCCGGTTCTGGATGGAGTCCATTTTGTAATTGCGGGGCATCACACTAACCTCCCTTAGGGTGGTGATGTTCACATGAAGGGATATATCGAACTGTGAAGGGGTGGTGATGGTATTTACCGCGTATTTGGGCGTGGCCTTACCGAGGTAGGAAAAATAGATACTGTCCCTTTCATCCACTACAATGCTGTACCGGCCCAGGGAATCGGTTATGGTCCCTTTGCCGGAATGGGTCAACACACTCACCGAGGCGAGGGGGAAGATGCGGTTCATTTCGTAGACGGTACCGCTGACCCTGACCTGGGCGGAAGCAAACAGGCAGGAGAACAGCATAAGGGCAAGCAGCCAGATTGGTTTGGGCATCATAACGCTTAGGGTACAAGGGTACAACCAAAATCGGAAAGCGGGAAGCCTGTTAAGGATATTTAACGAAGGACCTGCGCCTTTACCACTTCCTCTACTACCCTGGGGTAATGGGCATGTTCCAGTTCATGGATCCTGGCGGCCAGGGTTTCAGGTGTATCACCTTCAAGTACCGGGCAGGTGGCCTGGAAAATGGTTCCGCCATGGTCGTATTGTTCATCCACATAATGGATGGTGATGCCGCTTTCCTTTTCACCTGCTTCGATAACGGCCGTATGGACATGGTTCCCGTACATCCCCTTCCCGCCATATTTCGGCAGTAGGGCCGGGTGGATATTGATGATGCGGTTAGGGTAAGCGGCGATCAGGGCCGAGGGTACCTTCCAGAGAAAACCTGCCAGGACAATGAAATCGATCCCTTGCTGCTGCAATTCGGTCACATAGGCATCACCCCTGAAAAACTGCTCCTTCTCGATGACCAGGCTTGGCACCTTGTGGTTGGCCGCCCTGGTCAGTACAAAGGCTTCGGGCTTATTGCTGACCACCAGGCTTACCCTAATAGCCGGATTCCCGGCAAAATGTTCCATGAGTTGCTGGGCATTGGTGCCGGAACCGGAGGCAAATATGGCCAGTTGAACGGGTTGGGAAGGAAGGGGACTTGTGTTGACAAGTGTTGACATGATCGAAGACTGAGGCTTTTCTGTTTGATTTTCAATGATATTATCTGATCGGTGGGTGGCGGCAACTGCAGTGGCCGGGTTAAGTCCCATGCGGCTACCCATCCTCTGCAGGTAGTTCCTGAAAAACCGGAACTGTCCAAAGGGTACGCTGACCAGGAGCACCATCAACGGCCAGATGAGTGTCAATAATATTATATAGGTCACCACCCACAGAACGCCTTTCTCCATGCCCAAAAAGTTCATGAGCTTTTTTCCTGCCAGGCCTGTCAGGCTTCCGCCGATGGCGAAAGTGCAGAGTACGAGGAAAAGCTGGGTGGGACTTACCTTCCATTTTCGCTGGAGCTTTTCAAACATGCGGCAAACCTAGGGAGGATTGGGGAGAACTAAGCAAAGCGGGGATGAAAATATGGGGGAGAAGGATTGGAAGGCCTTCATACGTTGGTTGGACATCAATATTCCGGCGCTTGCCCTGAAAGCATTTAAGGCAGGGCCTTTGGGGCTGTTAAACCCTTTAACAAAACTGTTTACAAATGGCACAAAAACGCCATCCGAAAAATTACACAATTCGCTGAAATGCAAGCCCAATGCGGCTAAAAAAAATTTCAGGATGTTGATATTTTGTCAATATCGTGTCATATTTTTGCAGCCGACTTGGGATATTTTTCCATTACCAACAGACATTTCCAGCTTATGATTCACTATAGATCGAATGCGAAGAGATTTGTAATCAGTATCCTTTTCCTCACTGTATTTTGTTTCGGTACGAATGTTTGGGCCCAGGATGGTAAGGCACTTTTCCAGCAAAACTGTGCTTCCTGTCATGCGGTAAACAAGAATTTGACCGGTCCGGCGCTTGCCGGGATCGAGGAAAGGGTTCCCGACAAGAAGCTGTTGTATGCCTGGATCCGTAACAACCAGGCCGTCCTGCAGACGGGCAACAAGTATTTCAACGACCTGTACAACCAGTACAACAAGGCGGCGATGAACCTGTTCCCCAACCTGACCGATGGGGAAATTGCAGCGATCATTACTTACGTTAATAAAGCTGCTAGCGAGGCTGCTGCTCCTCCCAAGGAAGAGGGCGGCGCTAAAGCAGAAGCCCAAGGCAGTGACAATTCCCTGCTCTACGGTATCCTGACGCTGGTGCTGGCCGTTATCGTGCTGATCCTGTTGCAGGTGAACTCCAACCTGAAGCGCCTGACCGACGAGAAGGAAGGTATCCCCTCTTATGAGCCCGTTCCTTTCTGGAGGAATAAGGCCTATATCGCCCTGTTCGCGGTAGTACTGTTCATCATCGGTGGTTATTTCACCATCCAGGGCGCGATCGGACTTGGACGTTCCAAGGACTACCAGCCTGAACAACCTATCTATTATTCCCACAAAGTACATGCCGGCACCAACCAGATCAACTGTCTGTATTGCCATGGTGGTGCACAGGAAGGCAAGCATGCGAATATCCCCTCCCTCAATACCTGTATGAACTGCCATATGGCGATCAACGAGTATGCCGGTGAGAAACTGTACCGTGAAGACGGTACCGAGGTTAACGGAACCGAAGAGATCAAGAAGCTTTACAAGTATACCGGTTGGGATCCCCAGGCCAAGAAATATACTGGTGAAGCCAAGCCGATCGAGTGGGTAAAGATCCACAACCTTCCTGACCATGTTTATTTCAACCACGCCCAGCACGTAAAGGCCGGTAAGGTGGCTTGTCAAACCTGTCATGGCCCGATCCAGGAAATGGGTGAAGTATACCAGTTCTCTGACCTGAGCATGGGATGGTGCGTTAACTGTCACCGCGAAAGCAAGGTGCAGTTCACCGACAACAAGTTCTACAGCATTTATGAGAAGTTCCATAACGATCTGAAGAGTGGCAAGATGGATAGCGTAACCGTAGAGAAGATCGGTGGTACAGAATGTCAGAAGTGTCACTATTAATCAAGATGCGGCCCTGGTCGCAGCCTGAATAAGCAATAGCAATAAAAACCATTTTTCATAACTAAAATCAATTCCCCTTCAGGGGTTTGGATTATATGGAGCAAAAAAAGTACTGGCAAAGTTTCGGCGAGTTGAACAACTCAGAAGCACATCAAAAGAACGCACAGGACGAGTTTAAGGAAGAGCTGCCGTTTGAGAATTTTGATGCCCAAGGCTTAACAGATGCCAAAACTCCTCGTAGGGACTTTTTGAAATACCTGGGTTTCAGCACCGCTGCTGCCGCAGTAGCTGCCAGCTGTGAAACCCCTGTAAAGAAGGCTATCCCCTTCGTTAACCGTCCCGCAGATATTACTCCGGGTGTGGCTGAATACTATGCAACAACTTATGTTGCCGGTGGTGAAGCCATTCCAGTTGTAGCCAAGGTTCGTGATGGCCGCCCCATCAAGATCGAGGGTAACGAACTGTCCAGCTTTACTAAAGGCGGTACTTCAGCAAGGGTACAGGCTTCTGTCCTGGACCTTTATGATACAGCCCGTTTGCGCTATCCCCTGGCAGATGGTAAGGAAGTTTCCACTTTCGATGCTTTCGATAAAATGGTGGGTGATGCGCTGAATGGCCTGGGTGGTGCTCCTGTAGTACTGCTGACCGGTACAATAAACTCCCCTTCCTCTAAACAAGTAATCAGCGAATTCCTCGCTAAATATCCCAATAGCCGCCACGTTCAATACGATGCGGTATCTTATACCGGCTTGTTGCTGGCCAACGAAGCCTCTTATGGCAAGCGCGCCATTCCTTCCTATCATTTCGATAAGGCAAAAGTAGTGGTGAGCCTTGGTGCTGATTTCCTCGGTACCTGGTTGAACCCCGTTGAATTCGGTAAGGCTTATTCCAAGGGTCGTAAGGTTAATCCTTCCAACCTCAACATGAGCAAGCACTACCAGTTCGAAAGCATGCTGAGCCTTACCGGCTCAAACGCTGACGAGCGTTTCACGCACCGTCCTTCCGAGACCGGCGCTGTTGCAGCTGCACTGTTGGGTGCTCTGAATGGCCAGGGCGTTAGCGGTGTGAGCGGTGATAAGCTGAAGAAAGGAATTGAAAAAGTTGCCAAGGACCTGGCAGCCCATAAGGGTCAGGCACTGGTTGTTAGCGGAAGCAACGACGTGAATGTGCAGATCCTTGTTAATGCGATCAATGAGGCCATCGGTGCCAATGGTACTACCATCAACTGGGCTGAAACCCTGCAGGTAAAGGCCGGTATCGATGCTGAAATGGCTACCCTGGTAGCTGATATGAATGCCGGTAAGATCGGAGCCCTGCTGGTTGCCGATGTTAACCCTGCATACGATTACCATGATGCTGAGCAGTTCAAGGCCGGCTTGAAGAAAGTGAAGGTATCTGTGTCTTTCAATGAGAAGAAAGACGAGACCACTGAACTGTGTAAGTATGTACTTCCCTCCAACAATTTCCTGGAGAGCTGGGGAGATGCTGAACCTAAGTCTGGCTATATCAGCCTGATCCAGCCAACCATCGCTCCGCTGTTCAAGACACGCCAGTGGCAGGAAAGCCTGCTGAAGTGGAGTGGCAATACCGCAACATTCGCTGATTACCATAAGAATTTCTGGACCGCTAAACTGGGCAGCAATGATACCTACCTGAAGGCCCTTCAGGACGGTGTGATCGAACCTGCTACCCCTGCAGTTGGTGGAGCCTCCTTCAATGCAGGAGTTGTAGCCCAGGCTGCTGCTGCTGTTGCCGGTGCCAAGAAAGGTGGTAAGGTTGAAGTGGTGTTGTACCAGAAAGTTGCCATCGGTGATGGTCGCCAGGCCAATAACCCCTGGTTGCAGGAAATGCCGGATCCCATTACCCGTGCTACCTGGGACAACTATGTGATGATGTCCCCTTCCCTGGGTAAGGAATTGTTTGGTATCGACCTTACCAACAGTACCCAGGCTGATGAATACGAGGCATTCCCCAAGAAGCCTGCGGTTAAGGTGAAGGTTGGCAATAAGAAGGAAGTGGAACTTCCGGTGTTGCTGATCCCCGGCATGAACCATGATACTATCGCCATTGCGGTTGGTTACGGACGTTCAGAGCATATTGGTAAAGCTGCTGCAGGTGTAGGACAGAATGTATTCCACCTGGCCAGCTTCAACGGAACTACCGTGATCCGCCATGCTGATGCTACAGTAGAAAAATCAGAGAACAGTGCCTTCAAGATCGCCACAACCCAGACCCATAGCAGCTATGAAGGTCGTCATGAGGTGATCAAGGAATTGTCACTGGCAGAATATACCAAGAACCCCAAGCAGATCCTGGAAGCTCGTGCCAAGGAACTGGCACCATGGGGTGGACTAGAGAATTACGAGAAGGATGGAACCATCTATCCTGTGTTTGACAAGCCCGGTATCAAGTGGGGTATGAGCATCGACCTGAACAGCTGTTACGGTTGCGGTGCCTGTGTGGTGGCTTGTAATGCTGAAAATAACGTGTCCGTTGTAGGTAAGTCTGAAGTGCTCCGTGCACACGATATGCACTGGTTGCGTATCGACCGTTACTTCACCGGTAATGTAGAAGATCCTGAAAGCATCCAGACCGTGTTCCAGCCGATGCTGTGCCAGCACTGCGATAACGCTCCTTGTGAGAACGTTTGTCCGGTAGCAGCTACCAACCACAGCTCTGAAGGCTTGAACCAGATGACCTACAACCGTTGTATCGGTACCAGGTATTGCGCTAACAACTGTCCATATAAGGTACGTCGTTTCAACTGGGCTGACTACACCGGAGCTGACAGCTTCAAGGGTAACCAGGATGAGGCCAGCGATGTGATCATGATGATGAACGATGACCTGACCCGCATGGTGCTGAACCCGGATGTTACGGTTCGTAGCCGTGGTGTGATCGAGAAGTGTTCCTTCTGCGTACAGCGTCTGCAGGAAGGTAAGCTGAAGGCCAAGAAAGAAGGCCGTCCGCTCGAGAATGGTGATGTGAAGACTGCTTGCCAGCAGGCTTGTGCCGCCGATGCCATCGTGTTCGGTAACGTTAACGACAGCAAGAGCGCTATCAGCGAGGCCCGCAAGACAAACGAAACCCGTTTGTTCTATGTACAGGAGCAGATCCACGTATTGCCGAATGTTAGCTACCTGGCCAAGGTGCGCAACACAGAAGTGATCAGCGCCCATGCCGGTGAAGAGCATCATGAAGCTGCACCAGCTGCTGAAGCCCATGGTGAGAAGCACTAATAAGGTGTTTGAAAGAACAGAAGAATAGGAAGAATAAAGAAACTAAAACCAACAAGCCGGAGGGGTGAAACCCGAAAGCTAAATGCTAATACGATATGGCATCATTAAGATACGAATCGCAAGTAAGGCAACCACTGGTAACGGGAGCCAAGTCTTACCACCAGGTAACAGAGGACATCGTTCGCCCTATTGAGATGAAGCCCACCCGTTTGTGGAAGATCGGCTTTACAATTTCAGTTGCATTGTTGTTGTTCGGTGTGTATTCTGTATATCGTGAAGTAGTTTACGGTATCGGGGAATGGAACCTGAACAAGACGATCGGTTGGGGTTGGGATATCACCAACTTCGTATGGTGGGTAGGTATCGGTCACGCGGGTACCCTGATCTCAGCGATCCTTTTGCTGTTCCGCCAGGGATGGCGTACTGGTGTGAACCGTGCAGCAGAAGCGATGACCATCTTCGCGGTAATGTGTGCCGGCCAGTTCCCCATCTTCCACATGGGACGTGTTTGGATGGCCTTCTTCGTTCTGCCTTATCCCAACAGCCGTGGTCCTTTGTGGGTGAACTTCAACTCACCACTGTTGTGGGACGTATTCGCGATCTCTACTTACTTTACTGTATCACTGTTGTTCTGGTATTCTGGTCTGATCCCTGACCTGGCTACCGTTCGTGACCGTGCAAAGGAAAAGTGGCGCAAGCACCTCTATGGTGTGCTGGCATTCGGCTGGACCGGCTCTACCAAGCACTGGCAGCGTCATGAAGCCCTTTCACTGGTGTTGGCTGGTTTGAGTACCCCACTGGTACTTTCTGTACACACCATCGTATCCTTTGACTTCGCTACCTCAGTAATCCCCGGATGGCATACCACCATCTTCCCGCCCTACTTCGTTGCGGGTGCGATCTTCTCGGGTTTTGCGATGGTACAAACCCTGCTGATCATTACCCGTAAGGTGCTGAACCTGGAAGATTATATCACCATGGAGCACATTGAAGTGATGAACAAAGTAATTGTACTGACCGGTTCTATCGTAGGTATCGCCTATATCACCGAGCTGTTCATCTCCTGGTATGGCCAGAACCCTTACGAAATGGCTGCGTTCAAGAACCGTTACGACCTCAGCACTCCATATGCATGGAGCTACTGGCTGATGATGAGCTGTAACGTGATCGCTCCCCAGTTCTTCTGGTTCAGGAAACTGAGAAGGAACCTGTTGTTCACCTTCTTCATGAGTATCATCGTAAACGTAGGTATGTGGTTCGAGCGTTTCGTGATCATCGTTACCTCTATTTACCGTGACTATATCCCAAGTAGCTGGAGTACTTATTATGCTCCTACCATCTGGGAAGTTGGATTCTACCTTGGAACCTTCGGCCTGTTCTTTACCTGTTACTTCCTGTTCTCCAAATACTTCCCGGTTATCGCTATCGCTGAGATCAAGCATATCCTGAAGAAGAATGGTGAGAGCTATAAGGATGACATGGAAAAAGAAGAGCAGTCAACCGTTGAGCATTTTGCCCACGAGCATGCACATGCTCACTAATTGAGGAAGCGTCCAGTAGAGAGGTAATTAATTTAGAATTCAGAATTTTTTTAAATATGGCAGTTAAAAAGTTTGTTGTAGGCTGTTTTGATGACGAAAAGGTTCTTTTTCCAGCTGTGAAAAAGGTTCGCAAGGCTGGTTACAAGATCCACGATGTCTATACACCATTCCCTATCCATGGCCTGGACCAGGCTATGGGATTGCGTGACACCAGTCTGCATACCGCAGGTTTCATTTATGGAATTACCGGTACCACTACAGCCCTGACCTTCATGAGCTGGGTGTTTACCAAGGATTGGCCCCTGAACATTGGTGGTAAGCCTCACTTCCCGCTGCCTGCGTTCATTCCCATCACCTTTGAATTGACCGTTCTTTTCTCAGCGGTGGGTATGGTACTGACCTTTTGTTACCTCTGCCAATTGGCTCCCTTTGTTAAGAAACATCATTTCCATTTAAGGGCAACCGATGACCTGTTTGTCATGGCCATCGAGTTGACCGGTAAGACCAATGAGGCTGATGTTAAGGCTTTCCTGGAAAATGCAGGTGCAAAGGAGATCAATGTACAGGAAGCCGAGACCGGCTGGTGGCTGGGACGCTACGATAAAGAGCAAGCCCTTTACCAAACCAAATAAGGAAATAAGTTTAGGAAAATCAGAAAGATCCATCGAGCAATGAATAAGATATCCATCATAGCTGTGTTAATCGGTGCTGCAAGCATTACCGCCTGCAGTGAAGTAAAGCGCGAGCCAGGTAAGGTCTATATGCCTGATATGGCCTATAGCCGTGCAGTAGAAACTTATAATGACAACCGCCAGCTCCAGGAGCAAGGTATCAATTACACTGCCAAGCCAGTTGCCGGTACTGTTAGTCGTGATGAAGAAGTGATCTACAAGATGCTGGCCGATACTACCGGTAGCTATGTAACTTCTTCCAGCCTGAAGAACCCGCTTCCGCTCCTGGATTCTGCGCAGACCGTAGAAGCAGAGCGTATTTACCTGATCAACTGTGGTATTTGCCACGGAGCAAAGCTTGATGGTAACGGACCGCTGTACAAAGGCGGTGATGGCCCATACCCTGCAAAGCCAGCTACCCTTGTTGGTGACCCGCTTTACGAAGCAATGAGTGAAGGAACCATGTTCCACTCTATCACTTATGGTAAGAACCTGATGGGAGCTTATGCCAGCCAGGTTACCCCTAAGCAGCGCTGGATGATCGTTCATTATATCAAAGCCAAGCAGCGTGAGGCCAAAGGCGGATCAGCTCCTGCACCAGCAGCAGCCGATTCAACTGCCACTGCTAAAAAATAATACAAGAGACAACCAATTTGACCAAACGATAAATTTTTGAGAATGTCTTTCAGAGAGCAATTTGAAATACCTGCGAAGTACAAGATGTGGTCGATGATCCTGATGGGGGTAGGATTGGTTTCCATCCTTGCCGGCTACTTCTTATATGGTGCCGGTGATGAACACCACCAGGCCCGTTTCTGGGGAACCATGCTGTTCAACAGCGTATTCTTCCTGTTGGTGGTCAACGCATCCATGTTCTTTATCTGTGCTACTACCCTGGCTATGGGTGGTTGGCAAATGGCCTTCCGCCGTGTGCCGGAAGCCATTTCAACCGCTGTAATTCCCCTGGGTATTATCGCCCTGGTAGTATTGCTGGCCCTCGTTCTTGGTCACCAGCACCATATCTACCATTGGCTTACTCCTGGTGATGACAAGATCCTCTTGGGTAAATCAGGTTTCCTGAACCCTACATTCTTTATAGTTTGGACTGTCCTGACCATCGGTTTGTGGATCATCCTGGGTGCTAAAATGCGTAGCCTGAGCCGTGAGCTGGATGAGAAGGGACCTTTGACAGTAGAAGAAGGCCGCAAATACATCTTCAAGAATACCATCTGGGGTTCTTTGTTCCTGGTATGGTTTGCCCTGACCGTTGCTTCTGTAACCCCCTGGTTGTGGCTGATGAGTATCGATGCGCACTGGTATTCTACCATGTATAGCTGGTACACCTTTGCTTCTTCCTTCGTGGCAGGTATGTCACTGGTTACCCTGTTTGTTATCTACCTGAAGAATAAGGGTTACCTGGAACTCGTTAACCAGGAGCACCTGCATGACCTTGGTAAGTTCATGTTCGCCTTCTCCGTATTCTGGACCTACCTGTGGTTCAGCCAGTACATGCTGATTTGGTATGCGAATATCCCTGAAGAAACCGTTTATTTCAAGCATCGCGTACAGGGTCCTTACCGTGGTATTTTCTTCCTGAACTTGATCGTTAACTTCCTGGCTCCATTATTGATCCTGATGAGGAGGAGCAGTAAGCGTAACTATACTTTGCTGGTATTCATGGCCGTACTGATCATCTTTGGTCACTGGGTAGATTTCTACCAAATGGTTATGGCCAGCGTAAGCAAGGAGCATGTTGAACTCAACCTCTTTGATTTCGGTGTGGCTGCTGGATTCATTGGAATCATTATGTGGTCAGCTGGCAATGCACTGAGCAAGCATTCGCTGATCGCCAAGAACCACCCCTTCTTCAAGGAGAGTGTTATTCACCATACTTAAAAGGGATAACCTTAAACAAAAGCTGAAAGAACGCGCATTCATTTAAAACTTTGTATAAACACGGTATAAGACATGTCAACTTTATTAATCATAGCGATCCTGTTGTTGGGTTTTATCGTGGTCTTCCAGATCGCCAAAGCCAGCGAGTATGTATCGGTGTTGAAAGGTGAAAAGAAAACTTTTGAGCAAAATAACCGCATCAATGGTTTTCTGCTGATCGCTTTCCTCGTGTTGGGACTGATCGGTGTTTATTTCTGTAATGAATTGTACAAGGGCAAGATCCTCGGGGAGGCTGCTTCTGACCATGGTGAGAAGATCGACACTATGTTGTACATCACCCTGGCCATAACAGGATTTGTATTCTTCGTTACCCAAATCATGTTGTTTGTTTTCGCTTTCAAATACCAGTATTCTGAAAAGCGTAAGGCATATTACTTCCCTCATGATAACAAACTGGAGATCATCTGGACTGTAGTTCCTGCCATTTCCCTGACCGTGTTGGTTGGCTTTGGCTTGTACTACTGGTTCAAGATTACCGGAGATGCTCCCCAGAATGCTACTGTGGTTGAGATCACTGGTAAGCAGTTTGGTTGGATCTATCGTTACCCAGGTAAGGATAACGTATTTGGTAAGAAGTACTATAAGAATATTGACGAAGGTAAATTGAACCAGCTGGGTCTTATCTGGGATGATAAAGCAGCCCATGATGATATCGTTACCAACGAGGCGCTCTATATGGTTGTTGGTAAGCCGGTGAAGCTGGTGATCAATAGCCGCGATGTAGTGCATGACGTAGGCCTGGTTCACTTCCGTATGAAGATGGATGCTGTTCCCGGAACACCTACCACTATGTGGTTCACTCCGAAGTACACTACCGCTGAGATGAAGGAGAAGACCGGTAACCCTGATTTTGAGTATGAGATCTCCTGCGACCAGATGTGTGGTAAGGGTCACTTCTCTATGAAGGGTATCGTGAAAGTTGTAAGCCCTGCGGAGTATGCGCTTTGGATGGCCAAGCAGAAAGCGAACTATGTAATGGTGTTCCCTGATAAGGATCCCATGGCCAAGCCTGCAGCAGACAGCACCCAAAAGGTGGCCACTACTGAGAAGGCTGAAAAAATGATCGCACAGAACTAAAGATTAATTGAGTTAAGGATAAAGGTTCCGTATTAATAAAAAATTTCACATGAGCACAGAAGCTTTGCACGGACATGCTGAGGTGATTACGACACATGAGGTTCATCATGATGAGCATCATGGACATCACCACCAAGAGACATTCATCACTAAGTATGTTTTCAGCCAGGACCACAAGATGATCGCCAAGCAGTTCCTGATCACAGGTATGATCTGGGCAATCATTGGTGGTTTGTTCTCGGTACTGTTCCGTTTGCAGTTGGGTTATCCTGACCAGACCTTCCCTATCCTGGAAGACTTGTTAGGTAAATGGGCGAAGGGCGGTAAGCTTCAGCCAGAATTCTATTATGCATTGGTGACCATGCACGGTACCGTGTTGGTATTCTTTGTACTGACTGCCGGTCTGAGTGGTACCTTCTCGAACTTCCTCATTCCGCTGCAGGTTGGTGCCCGTGATATGGCTTCGCCCTTCATGAACATGCTGAGCTATTGGTTCTTCTTCCTTGCCAGCGTGGTGATGGTATCTTCCCTGTTTGTACAAACTGGTCCTGCCAGTGGTGGTTGGACTTCTTATCCCCCGCTGAGTGCGTTGGGTGATGCTTCTGAAGGCTCCAAGATCGGTATGGACCTTTGGTTGATCTCCATGGCCCTTTTCGTTGTGAGTTCACTGTTGGGTGGTCTGAACTATATCTCCACCATCCTGAACATGCGTACGAAGGGTATGAGTATGACCAGGATGCCGCTGACCATCTGGGCGTTCTTCTTCACAGCTGTATTGGGCGTTCTTTCATTCCCCGTACTGTTCTCTGGTTTCATCCTGCTGTTGTTTGACCGTCATGCCGGAACCAGCTTCTACCTGTCTGATATTTTCGTGGCTTCAACCCAGAAGGCCCTGCCTAACGAAGGTGGTAGTGCCATCCTGTACCAGCACCTGTTCTGGTTCCTGGGTCACCCTGAAGTATATATCATCCTGCTGCCTGCGATGGGTATGGTATCAGAGATCATGTCTACCAACGCCCGTAAGCCGATCTTCGGTTATATGGCGATGTTGGGTTCATTGTTCGCGATCGCTGTACTGGCCTTCCTGGTATGGGCACACCACATGTTCGTAACCGGTCTGAATCCATTCCTTGGTTCATTCTTCGTGTTGCTGACCCTGTTGATCGCCGTACCTTCGGCTATCAAGGTCTTCAACTGGCTGACCACCCTTTGGAGGGGTAACCTTCGCTTTACGCCTGGTATGCTTTTCTCAATCGGTTTTGTGAGCCTCTTCATTTCCGGTGGTTTGACCGGTATCTTCCTGGGTAACTCAACCCTGGATATCCACCTGCACGATACTTATTTCGTAATCGCGCACTTCCACATTGTAATGGGTGTGGCTTCCTTCTTCGGTATGTTTGCCGGTGTGTACCACTGGTTCCCCAAGATGTATGGTCGCTACATGAACAATACCCTTGCCTATATCCACTTCTGGATAACATTGGTGGGTGCTTACCTGATCTTCTGGCCAATGCACTATGAAGGTCTGGCTGGTATGCCCCGTCGTTACCTGGATTTCAGTGGCTGGGCTTCTTTCAACCAGTTCGGTGGACTGAACAAATTCATCTCTATCGTAACCATGATCGTGTTTGCGGTTCAGTTGCTGTTCGTGTTCAACTTCATCTACTCTATTTTCAAGGGTAGGAGGGTAAGGACACAGAATCCATGGGGTTCTACCACCCTCGAGTGGACTACACCAATCCGTCCTGGTCACGGTAACTGGGATGGAGAGATCCCTGAAGTTCATCGCTGGCCTTATGACTATGGTAAGGATGGCCGTGAGTTCATCCCCCAAACAGAGCCGGTTGGCGCCAATGAAAGCGCACACTAATCAGGGGCGATACTGTAAAAAGTAAATGAACATAAAATGCCCTGATACCCGGGTAAATTCGGGAGATCGGGGCGTTTTTTTAGGATAACAGATTTTTGTTCAAAAATGCCGGTTTGGGGGAATGGAAACATTCATCATTCCGGCGAAAAAGGATCCATGCAGCAAAAAGATAAGCAATCATCCGCGGAGGGCAATGCGAAACCAGGCAGGGTGAGGGATTATATGCTGTTGGTGAAGTTCTCTTTGACAATATTGGTGGTTTTTTCGGCGGTGATCAGTTACCTGCTGGCGCCTAAGGTGGTGGAATACAGTTGGCCAATGATCGGTTGGTTGTTTCTTGGAGGTTTCCTCGTAACAGGAAGCGCCAATACCATCAACCAGGTGGTAGAAAAGGATACTGACGCCAAGATGAAGCGGACGGCTAAACGTCCGATAGCATCCGGAAGGATGTCGGTTACGGAAGGTTGGGCTTTTGCAGTGGTTACCGGATTATCCGGGGTGTTGATCCTGGGTGTTTTCTTTAACTGGTTAAGTGCCCTTCTTGCGGCTTTCAGCCTGTTCTTATATGCCTTCATTTATACGCCGCTGAAAAAGATCAATTCGATCTCGGTATTGGTAGGTGCGGTTCCTGGTGCGTTACCTTGTCTAATTGGGTACGCGGCAGGAAATGATGCCATTGACTGGGGTGGATGGGCCTTGTTCGCCATCCAGTTCTTTTGGCAATTCCCGCATTTCTGGGCGATAGCCTGGATCTCCCATAAGGACTATGAAACGGCAGGTTTTAAACTCTTGCCTTCGGTGACGGGGCCGACCAAATACTCAGCCATGCAGTCGATCATTTATTCGCTGCTGTTGATCCCGGTAGGTACATTCCCTTACTTCCTGGGAATGACCGGATGGGTAAGCCTGTTGATCGTATTGGTAGCCAACCTATACATGGTGTATCTATCGGTACGTTTGTACAGGGAAATGGAGGTTAAGGCGGCAAGGAGGGTGATGTTCGGGAGTTATCTCCATCTGGCAATCGTTTTCTTGGCCCTGTTGGCTGATAAAGTTTGATGGATTGCTACAGGTAATCCTGGCTCCAGAAGTCAGGATCGTAAAACTGAATCAATATGGATATGAGTGTAAGTGAACAGAGAAAAAGGATTCATCCCAGCAAGTTTACCTTGTGGGTGGGCATTGGCAGCATCATCATGATGTTTGCCGGCTTGACCAGTGCCTATATCGTTAAGCGGACACTCCCTAACTGGACCACTTTTGAGATGCCGGTATTGTTCTGGTATTCAACGGCGGTGATGTTGGTCAGCAGCCTGACCATGCAGATAGCCCTGAGGGCATTCAAGCAGCGGGAGAGGAATAAATACAAGCTCTTTCTGACCATAACTGCCGTATTGGGTGTAGGATTTGTGGTGATGCAGTTCCTTGGTTTCAAACAAATATGGAATACCGGGATCACTTTCTCCGGTGCCGGTGCCGGCCAGTTCCTGTACATCATTGCAGGGCTGCACGGTTTGCACGTATTGGGTGGGGTATTGGCCCTGTTGATCATGTTTGCCAAGGCCTTCAGCCCGGTAAACCGTAATTACAGTTCCGTACCGGTGGAGGTGATGAGTACTTACTGGCATTTTGTAGATGTACTCTGGATCTATTTATTCGTGTTTTTTATGTGGCTGCAATAGCCTGAATTTTTAACAATAACTGTACAGATTACCCTTTCTAGAATTAAATTTGCGAATCAACTTTAAACACTGAACATGGCACAAGCAGTTCCTGCAGAACAAAAATGGTGGAGTGGCGGTAAAAGCCCCTTCAACGTGGAGTATGGCAAGCTGATGATGTGGTATTTCCTGATGAGTGATGCGTTCACCTTTGGTGCGTTCCTGATCTCTTACGGCACCATCCGTTTCGCTTCCAATTCATGGCCTGACCCCAACCAAGTATTCCAGTCTTTCCCAGGTTTAGGTAACGGTCTTCCGCTCATGTTCGTGAGCTTGATGACCTTCATCCTGATCATCAGTTCGGTAACAATGGTTCTGGCAGTTCAAGCCGGCCATGCGATGGATAAGAAAGGTGTGGTTAAGAACCTTGTTTGGACCATCATCGGTGGTCTCGCCTTCCTGAGCTGCCAGGCATGGGAATGGACACACCTGCATCATGAAGGTGCCTGGTGGGGAAGCAATCCGTTCCTGAATGCTGATGGAACCAAGGCTTCTACCAACTTTACCAATTTCTTCTTTACCATTACCGGTTTCCATGGTTTCCACGTATTGAGTGGTGTGGTGATCAATATCATCATGCTGATCATGACCCTGAACGATGTATTCGAGCGCCGTGGTCACTACCTGATGATCGAGAAGGCTGGTTTGTACTGGCACTTCGTGGACCTGGTATGGGTATTCGTATTCACCGTATTCTATCTTGTTTAATCCAATTAAGACATTACCATGCATCAAGATAACAACACCGAAATCACCTTCCATCATGAATATGACAGGGAGGCTAGCAGGAAGGAAGTAATCAAGGTAACCGTCATTCTTTCTGTGATCACATTGATAGAATTGGCCCTTGGTTTCATGCTCTACCTGAATCATGGAAGCTGGGGTGGATTTATGGTTCATTTCGTAAAGGGAGTGATCCTGATCCTTATGATGGCCAAAGCCTTTTATATCGTGGCTTATTTCATGCACCTCAAGCATGAGCTGAAGAACATGATCATGACCATTGTGGTTCCTTTACTGCTCTTCGTTTGGTTCATCATTGCCTTCCTAGCTGACGGCAACTCTTACAGGAACCTTAAGAACACTTATGATCCCTACCACATGGAGCAAAGCCAGAAGAAGGTTGAGAAGCCTGCCCACGGTTCCGGCGAACATGAGGAGCATAAGGATGCCAAGAAAGAAGGTGCGATGGAATAATGAGGCATTAAGATCCTGCGATATTTATTTTTCAATATTGACAACCATCGTCATCAGACGATGGTTTTTTTCTAGGTACTAAATCGATCCGTCTTGAATAAGAAAGCATTATTGGGGCTCTGTTTGGCTGTGTTATTGCCACTGGTCAGTTACCTGCTGGTAAAGTCATATAGTGAAGAAGCGGTTGATATGCCCCGCCGCTATTATGTGGACACGGTGATCACCAAGGTGGTGGATGGTAAGGAGATGATCGATACCGTTTGGCATAAGGTGGCCGACTTTAACCTGGTTAACCAATTGGGTGATACGGTAAGCATGGCCGATGTGCCGGGTAAGGTGATCGTGGCAGATTTCTTTTTCACCAGCTGTCCATCCATCTGCCCAACGCTGACCCGCAACATGAAGAGGCTGCAGGATGCATTGAAGTTGAAGGACGAGACCAGGCGCATTGATACCACTTTCGTCCAGTTCCTTTCCTTTTCGGTTGACCCTCAGCGGGATTCTTCTGCAAGGATAAAATCCTATGCCGACCGTTATGGAGTGAACCATGACGTTTGGTGGATGTTAACTGGAGAGAAGAAAACCATTTACGACTGGGCCATCAATGAAGTGAAGCTGGCCGTTGTGGATGGGGAAGGAGTCGACTCCAATTTTATCCATACAGAGAAGTTCGTCCTGCTGGATAAGGACAGGGTGGTCCGTGGATATTACAATGGCCTCGACAGTATGGAAATGCGGAGGCTGGCTGAAGATATCGTGTTGATCATGTTGGAGAAGGACAAGAAAAAGAAGCGTAACCTATTCAGGAAGTAAAAGAAATAGCATGTTGCAAGCAGTTATCAAGAAGAATGACAAGCAGGCTCGTCTACTCATCGGTGTGGTGTCCTTTGTGGTTTTTGCAGCTGTAGTGGTTTTGTCAAGGGTGAAGCTGGAGGTTGACCTTGGATTTGATGTGCATCTTTTTGCAAAGATCAATGCCATCATCAATAGTTTCGTGAGTGTGCTGCTGGTTGCGGCATTGGTAGTGGTGAAGCAGGGCAAGTATGAATTGCACAAGCGACTGATGATGAGTGCCATGTTCCTGTCCCTGCTTTTCCTGGTTTCCTATATTGCCCACCACTTGTTTGCAGGGGATACAAAATTTTTGGGCGAAGGCATCATCAGGCCGATCTATTACTTCATTCTTATCACCCATATTTTCCTGGCAGCGATCATCCTGCCCTTCATCCTCTTTACAGCCTACAGGGGCCTTACAGCTGAGTGGCCTTTGCATCGCAGGATCGCCAAGATCACCTGGCCCATCTGGTTTTATGTGGCTGTAACAGGCGTAGTGGTGTACCTGATGATCAGTCCCTATTACGGCCAATAAGCGAGGGTATTGGGGCTGCATATGAAAACAGTTTGGTAACTTTCCGCCGCTTAAGCGACCCATATGAATATGCAGCAATCTCCCTTCAGGGCCATGCAGTCACTCTACAATAACCTGCTTTGGATCCAGGTTGGCTTTGGTATCGCATCCCTGGTGCTGGTACTGACTGGTCTGGTAAAACCACTGGCCAGTATCCAATTGGACAGGCTATTACAGGTGATAGCTGTGCTGGTATCCTTTGCTGCAGTGATCATAGGGATTCAGGTATTCCGCCGCCGGCTGGAGGCTGTATTGGCTGCCAATCCGGGACCTGTTGAAAAAGTGGCGCAGTACCGTTCGGCAGCTACTTTCCAATGGACCTTGCTCACTATTGCGGTGGTGGTGTCGATCATCGGGTATTTACTTACAGCTAACTGGTCCTTCCTGGCACTTGCCTTAACCTTACTGGTTGTATATGGCGGACTGAATCCTTTCAAGAGCAAGGTCCGCCTTCAATTGCGTTTGAGCGACAGCGATATGGCGCAGTTGGGTGGGTGAGCGTTTCTGAGGGAGGCCACGAAGACCCCCACAACAATGCTGTTGGGGCAGGCGAAGACACGAAGGAACACGAAGTGCCGTTGATCTTAGTGAAACTTAGCGCCTTAGTGTCTTAGTGGCAAAAAAATCATGTAATTATTACCAATTATCCAACTCCGTTGCGGGGTCCCAGAAATGTTTCTGGAAGTCGATGATCGTATCGTTCTTCACCTTTATCCCTTCTTTCGCCAATAATTCTTCCATCAGGGTAGGTGTAGCAAAATGCGCCCTGCCACTTAACTGGCCATTGCGGTTAACGACGCGGTGCGCGGGAATTTTTCGGGAAGAACTAAAGGAGCCGTTCAGTGCCCAGCCCACCATCCTTGCACTCAATCCTGAGCCCAGGCATTTGGCAATAGCGCCATAGGAAGTGACCCTTCCTTTCGGGATCTGTTCCACCACCTGGTACACCTGTTCAAAAAAGGAAGGCTCTTCCTTACCTGATGGCTGGATCTTCTTAATGGGGTTATTGGCCTTCGTGGTTGTTTTTCGACTGGGCATCGCGGTCGGCTTTTTGTTCCCGGAGCAGCGCCTGCCTTTCTTCCGGGACATTAATATAGTCAAAAGGGCAATGCCTGCAACCATTGCCGCAGCATACCCCCTTTTCGCGGTGGTATTTTTCTGTTAGTACAATAAAGCCGTCTTCGTTGTAATAAAAATCAAGGCCTTCAATCAGTTGCTTCTTCATGTTGTTTAACCAGTTCTTGCAGGATCTGGTCCTTATCCTGCAATGTTTGCGCCGGTAGGCGAAATGCTACATAATGAATACGGTTGCTGCCGGCAATATCCAATCCTTCGTAATGGGTTTTGATCTGTAGTTCAGGGCTTACCGATTTCTGGCCGTATACATCAGCAGATTGAGCAACAAGCTCAAGGCCATAAAGTTCGAGAACCATCAGGGTAAATTGGTATAATACAGGGGAGTCAGTCTTCAGGTTAATGATCCCACCCGGGCGGAGAAACTGTTGGTAGAGCCGCAGGAACTTGGGGTGGGTCAGTCTTTTTTTGGCCCTTGACTTACGCAATTGGGGATCGGGAAAGGTAAGCCAGATCTCTTCCACTTCGCCGGGTGCGAAATAGGTCGCGATCCGGTCAATCTGGGTGCGGAGGAAGGCCGCATTCCTGCGGTTGGCAGCAATACACTGTTTGGCCCCCACATAGAGCCTGTTGCCCTTCACGTCAACACCAATGAAATTCCGGTCAGGGTACATGGCAGAGAGCCCCACCGTGTATTCCCCTTTCCCACATGCCAATTCCAGGGTAATGGGGTGGTTATTGCCGAAATGCTCCTGCCATTTGCCGGGCATGCCTTCGGGATATTGTAAAACGTTGGGAAAGCCTTTAATGGCTTCGAAACGTACCAGTTTTTTTTGGCCCATGGCCGCAAAACTAGGGAATATCAGGTACCGAATGCCTAAAAATGAAAAGCCACTTGCAAAGCTGGGCTTGGGATGGCCATGGTAGTTGGAGGGTTGTACTGTTACTGATCTGTCAACTTCCGGTTAACTAATTTTAAATGGCTGTCGGCGAAGGCAATATGAACTATTTTGCTTGCCCAAACCAACAGGCAAATGAAACCATTACTAAAAGGGTTGCTCCTCCTCACTGGCTGGATCAGCGTCAACCAGCAGGCCAATGCCCAAAAGAAGATCGAGAACCTTATCCTGGTAACTACAGATGGATTAAGGTGGCAGGAAGTGTTCACCGGGATGGACAGTGCCCTGGCCAATGACAAGTCATTTAACCAGGGGGATAGTGCCGGCATTTACGCCAGGTATTGGGATGCCGATCCCCGCCAACGCAGGCAGAAGCTGATGCCTTTCTTTTGGTCGGTGATAGCGCAAAAGGGGCAATTATACGGTAACCGCCAGCTGGGGACGAAGGTGAATAATGCCAACCCGCACTGGTTTTCCTATCCCGGTTACAGCGAGTTGCTGACAGGGTATGGCGATGAGCAGATCAACAGCAATTCCTTCCCGCCCAACCCCCATACCACCTTGCTGGAATTCCTGAACCGGCAGCCGGCCTATAAGAACAAGGTGGCTGTATTCGGGGCCTGGGAGGCCTTTGACCGGATCGTTAATGAAAAGCGTTCAGGCATCCCCGTTATTAATGCCTTTGATACGGTGGCGGGACCCAAACTCAGTGCAGCGCAACAGACCATCAACCGGATGTTACTGGATTCCTATCGCCCCTTTGGTAATGGGGAATGCCTGGATGTATTCACCCATTATGCTGCTATGGAGCATATGAAATTGCAGGCGCCAAGGGTTTGTTTCATCGCCTATGGTGAAACAGACGAATGGGCGCATGAAGGCCATTACCGGGATTACCTCCATGCCGCCCACCAGGTGGATAAATGGATCGGTGACCTCTGGAACTGGGTGCAGTCAGACCCGCGTTACCGGAACAAGACCGCCATCCTGATCACGACCGACCATGGCCGTGGCGATGCCGTTAAGCAGGAATGGACCAGTCATGGCAGCAAGATCAAAGGAGCCAGTGAAACCTGGTTTGCCCTGTTGGCGCCCAACCTGAAAGCAAAGGGGGAGGTGACAAAAGATATGCAGGTATACCAGCAGCAGCTTGCGCAAACCATGGCCAGGTTGCTGGGATTAAAGTACGAGGCGAGTCATCCCATTGCTCCTTTGGTAGATGCCGTATGGGAATAAAAAATTAGCCGTGGAAATAGCAAGAGGGGAAGCTTTAGCATTGGCCTGGCGCTTCCCCTCTTTATTTCAAGACTTGATTTAGTAATTCTCGAGCATCATGGAACCGATCCTGTTGTTCCATTCACTACTGAAGCAGGTGGCAATGCCTATAATGGACCTCCCAGGAAAAGGACCTGGATTCATACCATTGCAAGAGGATGGAGGAATGGAGATGAATCAAAAAGGCCCTTCCAGATAGAAGGGCCTGCTACAACTGTAACACACACATGAGAAAAGCGATGTAGTTGATGCAGGCGGTATCACAATAGGCGGCTCATCGTTGCTTGCTGCATGAACATAAAAATCCCACCATAGGCGGGATTTTCGGTTGGTTAGCTGTAGGGGGAGGAGTCGAACCTCCACGGGGCAGTTAGCTATAGCACAAAGATTAGTGGTCAACCCTGGTCGGCCTTACCAATGGTAGAGTCGGCTCTATGCTACGTTTGTCCTGTGATCCCCACCCCCGAGACGAGAGGGCATGTCTGCCAAAAGTTTCATCACCCCACAGTGTAAAAGAATCTGCTTGTCAGGTATTGGTTGCCGCTGCTTGTTTTGAGCCACCCGGTTTCCACCAGGCTGTTCGGTTAACGGTAACCCTTCCGTGACTAAAAATGCTGCTGTAGGGGGAGGAGTCGAACCTCCACGGGGCGGTTAGCTGATCACAAAAACATTCGGCCTTACCAGAAGTACGGACGGATCTACGATCGGTTTATCCCGGCTTCCCCACCCCCGAGACGAGAGGGCATGTCTGCCAAAATTTCATCACCCCACAGTGTTTTAAGAACTTTGATAGTGCAAACATAAAGCAAAGGGGCGATTCGTTGCAAATATTTCAAGTTAATTTTAAAAACTATTGAAATTGTTCAATAATTATTATATTGCAATTGAAAACGTCAAAAAACAATACTGTTTATGGCCGGGAAATTGAATTTGGACAAACTTGATTACCAGATCATCCATGAAATGATGGATAATGCGGAAACCTCATACGCAGACCTGGGTAAAAAACTATTCGTATCAGGGGGTACCATCCATGTCCGCATCAAGAAATTGCAGGAAATGGGCATTGTGAAAGGTACAAAACTTAATGTTGACCTTAAATTGCTGGGCTATGATGTGATCGCCTTTATTGGTATCTACCTGGAGAAGAGCTCCCTATACGATACTGTAGCAAAGGAATTGATGAAGATCCCCGAGATCGTGCGCCTGAACTATACCACCGGTAACTATAGCATCTTTGCCGAGATCGTTTGTAAGGATATTGCCCAATTGCGCAATGTATTGCATGACCAATTGCAGAAGATCAAGGGTATTGAACGAACCGAGACCTTTATCTCCCTTGATGAAAGCCTGAACAGGAATGTATTGGTCCAGCCCTGATAGGACTGCCTGTTCACCTGCTACTATTATTCGCCGATGATTGTGGAATGGCCAGGCTGTCGATGGGTTGGAATGGGGAACAATTGTTGGGGTTGACAAGGGGAAAAATTATCTTTAGAACATTAATCGCATTTTTAACTTTACCGAATGAAACGCAAATTCCTGGGATATTTCCTGTTGGCTGCACTTGGCTTGATAACGATTCCATCCTGTTCAGGTGGAGGTGGGGGTGATCCTGAGCCCCCGGCTGAAGCGGACCTGGTAGTTGTCACAACACCTGTAATCAATGGGCAAACCGAGAGTCCGGCACCGGGACCCAATTTCCCATTGGCCGTATCCATTACGTCAACCATGCCGCCCCAGGGCGTAAAGATCGATGTCGTGGCCACACCCGATGGCAGTTCAACTGCTTTCTTTACCGAGTCGAAGACCACCAGCACCCCTGCGAATAATTTTACCATTACCAATACGCCCTCGGGACAGGTTTGTCGGGTAACCGTTACCGTTACATCCGTTTCCAAGCCTACCAATAAGAAGACCGGGTTTTACCTGTACTCCAGGAAATAAAGTAGATGATGGGTCATGAATGGATGAAGGGGTTTGTCCATTCGATGATGATAGAAAATAACAATCACTACATCCATTCATGACCGCACATCCAATGCATCCCTGATGCCATTCCCCAACAAATTAAAGGCAAGGACCAACAGCATAATGGCAAAGCCTGGCGCCAGTGCCAGCATAGGGTTTTGCGTGATGATGAAATTGTAATTGTCCTTGATCATCCCACCCCAACTGGGTTGCGGGGGTTGAACTCCCACGCCGAGGAAACTCAGTCCGGCTTCGATCACAATGGCGGATGCGAAATTGGCCGCTGCCACTACCAATATTGGTCCCATGATATTGGGCAGGATATGCCTGAGCAGGATGCGCCAATCGCTGTAACCCAACACCCTTGCGGCATCCACATATTCCAGGTTGCGGATGGAAAGGAGTTGTCCCCTTACGATGCGTGCCACATTTACCCACATGGTGAGACCTACGGCAACGAACACCTGCCAATAGCCCTTGCCCAGTACCAGTGTAATGGCAAAGACCAGCAGCAGGGTAGGTATGCTCCAGACCACGTTGATGAACCACATGATCCAGTCGTCATACTTCCCTCCATAATACCCTGCGGTAGCACCCAACAGTA
The DNA here is from genome assembly GCF_018595685.2 of Flavihumibacter rivuli. Classification (NCBI taxonomy): domain Bacteria; kingdom Pseudomonadati; phylum Bacteroidota; class Chitinophagia; order Chitinophagales; family Chitinophagaceae; genus Flavihumibacter; species Flavihumibacter rivuli. The sequence goes on along the minus strand of NZ_CP092334.1, from coordinate 3,008,137 downwards.
TCCCAATGGTGAGGGAAAGCAATACCGCAATGGCGCCCACCCCAAGACTTACCCTAACGCCCACCAATAAGCGACTGAGCATATCCCGTCCATACTTGTCGGTACCCAGGTAAAAGGTTTGGGTGGTGAAATAAGATTCAACAGGCATTTGGAGGGAACTTAGAGGCATCCTTACCGGTTCGGTCAGGCCCTCATCAATGTATTTGTCCAGGATGAGCAGATTGTCCTTAACGCTATAACCCTGGATGGGAATATAGCGGAACGCGTCTTCCTTCCCATTCAGTAAAGTTTTCAACCAGCCTGCGGGGGTGGGTTGGGGAGATTTTGGCTCGAGGAAGAATTGTTGTTGGTAGCCGGGCTTCCTGCCGCCGATCTCCACGATCATGCGGTTGGCATCCGGACTTCCATCCGGTGCCAGCAGGTAGGCAAAAACGGCAATGAACAGGGCGATGGCAATGACCAGCATGCCAAAGACAGCCCCTTTGTTACGAAGGAGCTTTCGGCCAATACCTATTGTTGTGGTTTCACCCATTGGCTAAAAATACTGATTCCTTCCTTGCCTGCTAGGAGACCTTTCTTCCTTTCCATTCATAACTGCCCCATTGGCCAAAACTTCCCGCCAATACCGTGTACAATACATGAAAGGGTTGCATGAGGGGAAACCATAACATTAGCCTTTCCATGCTGAAGAATCCGGCAACGGTTATCATAAAGGGCAATTCGGCGAGTGTCTTTACGAGCAGCAGGCCAATGGCCATTACCAGGGCATTGGTGGAGAAGAAGGCGGTGATGATCACGCTGAGCAGGCCGATGTTGAGCAGGTACACCAGTATGAGGACCAGCAGCACATTACGGTCATCATAATGCCTGGCCTTGCTGGCCCAGCGGATGCGCTGTCGGAGAAAGGAACGCAGGTCGGGTTGAACCGGTGTGGAGACGATCGCGCCTGGTGATTTCAGGAAGCGGACCTTTCCAGGATAGGCTTTGGCGATCTTGTACATGAGCAACATGTCATCGCCGGAGGCAATATGGTTGATCCCTTCAAAGCCATTTACCTTTTGGAAGGCTTCCCTGGTATAGGCCAGGTTTGCGCCATTGCACATGGCATGGACACCCTTGAATACAGAAGCCCCGGTGATGCCTTGGAGGCTGATGAAATCAAGTTGCTGGAAAATACCGAGGAAACTATTGTTACCGGTCAGGCGCACCGGTGCAGCAATGAACTGTGCACCTGATAGTTCGTGTAATTGGGCTATTTCCCGCAGCCACCCTCGACTTGCGGTGCAATCAGCATCAGTGGTAACAATTAATTTGCCGCCGGACATGGTTATGCCGGTAGCAATGGCCAGTTTTTTATAGGCGTTGACCTGCTGGCCCTGCAGTACCTCAGCCAGGCGGATGCAGCGGATGCCCTTACCGGCGTAGGATTCCACGATGGCAACGGTGTCATCTGTGGAATGGTCATCGATCACGATGATCTCCCGAAGGGAGGCAGGATAATCCTGTTCCAAGAGTGATTCAATACAGCTCCTGATGTTGGCGCTTTCATTCCTGGCAGGCACCAAAACGGTGATGGAGGTAACCGGCTGGTTGGCAATATTGTTGTTCGCGTTATTGGACAGTGATTTCCAGGCTTTGTGGTAATAGGCGATCAGGAAGGCATAGGCCACCAGTAACACTAACAGTATGGCATAAACGTAGATCATGGTTGTTCAAGGGATTGGAATGATGCTGCAATAATAGTGCAAAAGTTGGGCCTGAGCAGGCGGTGTCCGGCTTCCAGTACGAGCAGGTTCGCATTCTTGCCAATGCCTTGCATGAAACGTTTACCCGGACCTGTAACAATGATCCTGTCGTGCTTTCCAAAAACCAGCAACAAGGGGATCTGTTGCAGGTTGAGTTTCTCCCTTATTGCATTAAGGTCTGGTTTGAACCGGCGCATCAGGGTCCAGCGTTCATAGAGTTGCTTTCTTGCTAAAGGGTCATCAAGGTAATGGTGCGCGAATTTATAGATGCTCTGGTTCAGCAATCCTGCTTTGCGGGCAAGGGTCATGCCATTGAAGAACCATTGCGGATGGTGCATGGTGAATTTAAAAAATCGGTTACCCATCGACGTTTGGGTGGCCAGCCAGTACCATTTGTTCACTTTCAGTCCATCCGGCGCGATCAACAATAAGCCTTCCAGTTTCTGGCTGAAATGTTCCGCATAGGCCAGTGCCAGCCTGCCGCCCATGCTGTAACCTGCGAGTACGAATTTCCCGCTGGCAAATCCACCTGCTTCCAACAAGGTGGTGATGAGGGAATCCAGGTCCCCCGGGTGGAATTGGCCTTCCAGCCATTGGGTATGTCCGTGCAGGGGAAGGTCGGGGCAGATCAGGGTATGGGACTCCCGGAAGGCAGCACCCAGGTCTTCAAAGCTTTTCCCGTTCTCCCCGTAACCATGGAGGCAGACCATCGGTACAGGACCGGACCCGAAGCGGTGGTAATGGATGGTATGTTGGTGGAGGCTGACGGTCATTGGAAAGGTTGAAGATAGATAATCAAATGGTTAGGCGTCAATAGGCAACAATGAACTGCCCTGGCGCTTTAAAATGCAATAGCCGGCTTGTGAAAATAATATTTGCGAATTTTCAACCCATTTAATATATTTGAATAGTTGTTTAACTAACTATATGCCAAACAACCAATTTAAGAGAGGGGAATTATACAGTTTTATTACCGGTAAGGCATCGACGGCCATAGCCCGCAGGCTGCAGAAGAAATTCAATTCAGCCGGGCTCAACCTGACGATTGAGCAATGGAGTGTTTTGTACCATTTATGGAAGCAGGATGGCATCAGCCAGCAGGAATTGTGCAATGCCACATTCCGCGACAAGCCGAGCATCACGAGGCTGGTGGACAACCTGGAGCGACTCAAGTTGGTGAAGCGGGTTTCTTCCAAGGAAGACCGGCGCATGAACCTGATCTACCTGACCAGCGAGGCCAGGAAGATGCAGGACGAATCGATGGACCTGGCAGAGGATACGCTGAATGAAGCATTGAAAGGTGTGCCCGAAGACCAGGTGGAGATCTGTAAGGCAGTGTTGCAGATCGTTTATGATAACCTTAAGTAGGACTATTCATTCATCATTGAAACCATATAAAAAAAACGCCATGAGCAGCGCAGCGCAACAACAGGGAATTGCCCTCAAAGGAGGGGAGTGGTTGATCAAGGAAAGCTCACCTTTTGAGACCTTTATCCCGGAAGACTACAACGAAGAGCAACAAATGGTGAAGGACATGTGTGCCACCTTCCTCGACACCGAAGTGCTTCCCATTATTGAACGTATCGACAAACTTGAACCCGGCCTGATGCCATCTTTGGTGGAGAAAGCCGGTGAGCAGGGATTGCTGGGAACATCCATCCCCGAAGAGTTCGGTGGTCTCGGAAAGGACTTCATCACTTCCACCCTGGTGAACGAAGCGCTGGGTGGCGGATTCTCTTTTTCTGTTGCCATTGCCGCCCATACGGGTATTGGTACCCTGCCTATCCTGTATTTCGGAACGCCTGAACAGAAAGCAAAATACATTCCCAAGCTGGCCTCGGGTGAGTGGAAAGGTGCCTATGGCCTGACCGAGCCGAACAGTGGAAGTGATGCGTTGGGTGCGAAGACCACGGCCAAGCTCAGTGAGGATGGCAAACATTACATCCTTAACGGACAGAAATGCTGGATCACCAATGGTGGTTTTGCAGATGTATATACCGTATTCGCCAAGGTAGATGGTGACAAGTTCACCGGCTTCATTGTAGAGCGCGGCATGGAAGGATTTACCCAGGGTTCGGAAGAACATAAGATGGGTATCAAGGGTTCTTCAACAGTCCAGCTCTATTTCCAGGACTGTAAGGTTCCGGTGGAGAATGTTTTGGGTGAGATCGGCAAGGGCCATGTCATTGCCTTCAATATCCTGAACATCGGTCGACTGAAACTTTGTGCTGCGGCATTGGGTGGATCCAAGCGTTCCCTGAACACTGCCATCGTGTATGCCAATACCCGTGAGCAGTTCAAGCAGCCCATCAGTAATTTCGGCGCGATCAAGAACAAACTGGCGGAAATGGCCATCCAGGTGTGGGTATGCGAAAGTGCCCTCTACCGTGCGGCTAAGTGGATCGATAACAAGGAAATTGAATTGCTGAACAGCGGCAAGCCCTTTAATGAAGCCCTGTTGGGTGCAGCGGAAGAATATGCCATCGAGTGCGCCATGCTGAAAGTATATGGTAGTGAGATGCTGGATTTTGTAGTGGATGAAGGGGTGCAGATCCATGGTGGTAACGGTTTCAGCGACGAGTACGTGATCTCCAAGGCCTATCGCGACAGCCGTATCAACAGGATCTACGAGGGAACCAACGAGATCAATCGTTTGTTAACGGTTGACATGGTGTTGAAGCGTGCCATGAAGGGCAAGCTTGACCTGATGGGTCCTGCCATGAATGTGATGAAGGAATTGATGAGCATCCCGGATTTTGGCAGCGGCGATGACCAGCCATTCGATAAGGAGAGAAAGGCCATTAATAATTTCAAGAAGGCCATCCTGATGACTGCAGGTGGTGCGGTGCAGAAGTTGATGATGAAGATCGAGAGTGAGCAGGAGATCCTGATGAATATTGCTGATATGGCCATCGAGACCTATAATGCGGAAAGTGCGTTGCTGCGCGCCATGAAGCTGGTTGACCAGAAGGGTGAGGCTGCCTGCCAGTTCGAACTGGATGTGGTGCGCAGCTACCTCTATGATGCGGCCGATAAGATCAATAAGTATGGTAAGGATGCCATCAACGCTTTTGCTGAAGGGGATGAGCAGCGCATGATGTTGCTGGGCCTGAAGCGCTTCACCAAGGTTGACCCGTTCAACAGTAAGGAAGCCAGGCGCAGGATCGCTGCCCGCCTGATCAGTGAAAACAAATATCCACTGTAGTTTTTAGTTACATTGTCTGACAAACCCGGCGTTTATACGCCGGGTTTTTTGTTGTTCGCCAATCATTTTGTAACTTCTGAGCCCAATTTTAAAACAACCAAATGGAAACCCAAACACGTCGGGAGTTCATTTCCGAAACCGGTAAGGCAACAATGGCTGGATTAGGAGCATTCTCAGCCGCCACCTGGGACAAAAAGATCCACAACATGTTCATTCACCACGTTTATTTCTGGCTAAAGCGTCCGGGCAATGCGGATGATAAGAAAGCCTTGGTAGAAGGCCTGAGGAAGTTATCAGCTGTTTCCACCATTCGCACTTTCCAGATCGGCGAGCCCGCTAAAACAAGGAGGGAAGTTATCGACAGCAGTTATGATATCTCCTGGCTGGTGCTGTTTGATAATGCCGCAGACCAGGACAGTTACCAGGTAGACCCCATCCACCTCAAATTCGTAGAGGAGTGCAAGCTCCTCTGGGAAAAGGTGGTGGTCTATGATACCGTGGAAGTGAAGCCTTAAGGCTCAGGGTTCCTATCCATCCAACAGCGATGCAGCCGCCTGGTCCACCATCCAGATGGTTTCCCCATGCGCCGCATTGATCACTTGCGAGGGATAGATGGTTGGATTGGGTTCACCCTGTAATACCTGCTTCAATGCCGGTGCCTTTGCCGTACCTGTAGTCAGGAAAAGGATGCAGGAAGCATTGTTGGCAATGGTCCTCGTCAGGGTTATCCTGAACATATCCTGTTGCTTCAGGAAGAAGGCGGTACACCATTTTTCAGTTTCATAGATCACTTCTGTTCCCGGGAAAAGGGAAAGGGTGTGTCCATCGTCACCCATGCCTAATATGACCAGGTCGAAGCTATGCTGCTTCCCGTCAAAATAGTGGTGCAAGATCTTCTCATAGGCTTCTGCACTCTCACGGGGATCAATATCCGAACGCATGATATGGATTTGCTCCTTCGGTACGGGAACATGATCGAGCAAAGTGTCGAAGGCCATCTTAGCGTTGTTGCGCTCATCTTCGAAAGGAACATAGCGTTCATCCCCCCAGAAAATATGCAGTTTGTTCCAGTCGATCTGCTCTTTGTAAGGAGAAGCAGCCAATATCTGGTGCAGTCTTTTCGGCGTACTGCCGCCTGAAAGGGCCAGCGTAAAACGGTCCTGCTGTTTCAAAACATCGGTAATGCGGTCAGCGATGAATTTTGCCGCAGCCTGGGCTACCGCTTCTGCATCTGCATATTTGTGGAGGATCGAAGCCATCTTGGTGTTCTTTCTAAATGTTTGTAAGCGTTTGTTCCGACGATACCATCACCATTATTCCTGGTGAGGGGCCGGAAGGGTCACCCAGTTCCTGCCATCGCGGGCAATAAGGGCTTCCGCATCTTCAGGACCCCAGCTGCCCGGACCATAGTTCGGGAAGTCAACCGGTTCACGGTTCTCCCATGCGTCAAGGATAGGCATGATCACTTTCCATGCGGCTTCCACCTGGTCTTCACGCATGAACAAAGTGGCATTGCCTTCCATTACATCGAGCAGGAGGGTTTCATAAGCTTCCGGTTCATGTTCTTCGTAGGCATCATTATAACTGAAGATCATGTCAACAGGGCTCAGGGTGAGGTCCTGGCCGGGACGCTTGCTCTGGAACCGCAGCCTGATATCCATGTCTGGAGCGATGCTGATGGTCAGGCGGTTGGCCCTCCATGTTTCAGCGGCTTCGGGCGGGAAAGCATAGCTGGGTGCAGCTTTGAACTGCACCGTAATGATGGTTTCCTTCTCATGCATCCTTTTGCCGGTGCGCACATAGAAGGGCACATCCTGCCAGCGCCAGTTGTCGATATAGAACTTGACCGCCGCGAATGTATCCACCGGTGAATCGGGTGCTACATTCTTTTCTTCCCTATAGCCGTTCACTTCCGTCCCTTTCATCCAGCCATGGCTGTATTGTCCGCGTACGGCGTATTGGTGAACCTCTTCTTTGGAGATCTTGCGGATGGCGTGCAGCACATCAACCTTTTTGTTACGGATCTCATCGGCATCAAAACTCACAGGCGCTTCCATGGCCACCATGCAAAGCAACTGGAGGATATGGTTCTGCACCATATCGCGCAGGGCTCCTGACTTCTCATAGAAATCGCCCCTTCCTTCCACGCCAACGGTCTCGGCAGCGGTGATCTGGATATGGTCGATATAGTTCCTGTTCCAGATGGGCTCGAAGAGGGCATTGGCAAAGCGAAGGGCGAGGATATTCTGGACCGTTTCTTTTCCAAGGTAGTGGTCGATGCGGTAGATCTGTTTCTCATCGAACATGCTGGCGAGCAGCTTGTTCAGTTCGTTGGCGCTTTCGAGATCATGGCCAAAAGGCTTTTCCACCACCACGCGGGTGCACTTGGTGTCGTGGCAGATATTCAGGGGACCCAGCTTGCTGACGATGCCGGGAACCAGCTGCGGAGCCACGGCCAGGTAGAAGATCACATTGGGGTGTTCGCCATAGGCCGCTTCTTTTTCCTTCACGATCTCGGCGATCTTCTGGTATTCTTCTTCTTTCTCAGCATCCATCTGCAGGTAGGCAACGCGCTGTGCGAAAGCTTCCCAGCCACCGGCCTCGTCGGCCTTGCGGCGACTAAACTGCTGGATACCATTGAAGAGATGGGTGCGATAGCTGTCCTGGTCGTATGGCCTGCGGCCGATCCCTACGATATCGAATTTCTCCGGCATCCAGTTATCCATATAGAGATTGTAAAGTGCTGGAGCCAGTTTCCTATGGTTAAGGTCGCCACTTCCCCCGAAGATGAAGATGAGGGAAGAAGGTGGACGTTTATGATGTTGAGACATTACCGGTTGTGCGTTTGGTGTTTGATGTTGATTGCAAAATTAGCCCCATTGGGTATGAAACTTACCCTCCCTGTCCGTTCTTTCGTAGGTATGGGCACCGAAATAATCGCGCTGTGCCTGCAGGAGGTTGAGCGGCAACCTTCCGGTGGTGTAGGCATCGTAGTAGGTGAGGGCGTTCATCAGGCATCCAGCGGGATAGCCATTCAGGGCAGCCTGCGCCACTACGTTGCGAAGCCCGTCGATATTGGCTTTCACGAGACAGGAAAGCTTTTCATCGAGCAGGAGGTTGGGGATCTGGGGGTTGCGTTGGTAGGCTTCATAGAAGGTCTCCAGCAAGGTGGAGCGGATGATGCATCCCCCGCGCCATACCTTAACGGCATTCTGTATGGGGATATCCATTTCCAGGTCCTTAGAGGCAGTATGCAGCATGGCCAGGCCTTGCACATAGCTCATGATGATACCGGCAAAGAGAGCCTGACGGGTATGCTGGATGAGGGAATCCTTGTCGGCAATGGTTTTGGCATGGCTGGACTTGAGGGCATCGGCTTCCATTCGTTGTGATTTAAGGGCCGAGAGATTGCGCATGGTCACGGCCATGTCGATGGTCGGGATGGCAACGCCCATATCCATGGCGATCTGGGAGGTCCATTTACCCGTTCCTTTGGCACCGGCCTTGTCCAGGATCATGTCTACCAGGTGCGCATCGGTGAGTTCATCTTTCTGCCTGAAGATATCGGCAGTGATCTCCACCAGGTAAGAGCGCAGTTCAGCATTGTTCCAATCCGTGAAGAGCAGGTGCAGTTCTTCGTTGGTAAGACCGGCACCGCGATGGAGGATATCATAGGCTTCGCAGATCATCTGCATGATCGCATATTCGATGCCGTTATGGACCATCTTTACAAAGTGTCCGGCAGCGCCCTTGCCCATGTAATCCACACAGGCTTCTTCATTCACTTTAGCGGCGATGGATTGGAGCACAGGCTTGAGGTGATCCCAGGCAGTGAGGTCGCCACCCGGCATCATGCTCGGACCGCGGCGGGCGCCTTCTTCCCCGCCAGAAACACCGATACCGATGAAATGCAGGCCCTTGGGCTGCAGGTATTGGTAGCGGCGGAGGGTGTCGGTATAATAGGTATTGCCCCCATCGATAATGATATCACCAGGTTCTACCAGGGGCAGCAATTTTTCGATCACATCGTCTACAGGTTTGCCGGCGGGCACCAGCATCATGATGCGGCGTGGGGTGCTGAGGCTTTTCACCATTTCTTCCAGGCTGTTCACGCCTTTTACCACGGTGCCGGGGGAGGCAGTCTTTTCCAGATCGGCAGTCTTTTGCGGATCCATATCGAAACCGATGGCCTTGAAACCATGGTCGGCAACATTCAGCAACAGGTTGCGGCCCATTACGCCGAGTCCAACCATGCCAAAGTCAAAAAGTTGATTATCCATTTCGATTGCTTGGGTAGGCCGCAAAGGTAGTGACTATTGCGTTGTGGCGGGAGTGGAAAACACTAGCGTTCGTTAGTTGGATTCGGTCAATTGCATATTATTAACGGTCCTTCTTCAAATAATGGGTTGAATTCTGGCTGGCCCGGACTTACTTTGCAGATATTTTAATATATGTCGGCAAGCAAGAAGGCAGCGTTAGGTTTTATTTTCATCACATTAGTGGTAGACGTGATAGGTTGGGGGATCATCATTCCGGTTGTACCCAAGCTGATCTCCGAGTTGATCCATGGGACCAACAGTGATGCTTCGCGCTACAGTGGCTGGTTGGGTTTTGCCTATGCCATCATGCAGTTCGTATGTGCCCCTATCCTGGGTAACCTGAGCGACCGCTATGGCAGGCGTCCCATTTTGCTGCTTTCGCTTTTGGGCTTCGGCATTGACTACCTCTTCGTTGCCTATGCCCCTACCATTGCCTGGTTATTTGTGGGCAGGATGATCGCGGGATTGTTTGGCGCCAGCATCACCACCGCTTCTGCCTATATTGCCGATATCAGCACCCCTGAGAACCGTGCCCAGAATTTCGGGATGATCGGTGCGGCCTTTGGACTGGGTTTCATCATAGGTCCCGTGATTGGGGGATTATTGGGGCAGTATGGGGTAAGGGTACCCTTCCTTTTCGCAGCCGGCCTCTGTTTCCTGAATGCCCTGTATGGTTACTTTATTCTTCCTGAATCGCTTCCGGTGGAGAACCGCAGGAAGTTTGAGTGGAAGCGGGCAAATCCTATGGGCTCCCTTGTTCAATTGAAGAAGTATCCCGCGGTTTCGGAGCTGGTCATTTCATTGGCATTGGTGTATATCGCGGCCCATGCGGTGCAAAGCACCTGGACCTACTATAATATTGAGAAGTTCGGTTGGAATGAGAAGTTGATCGGTTATTCGCTTGGCTTCATTGGACTGATGGTGGCGTTAGTACAGGGCGGCCTGATCAGGGTCGCCATCCCCAGGTTGGGCAATGAACGCAGTGTGTACCTGGGATTGCTGCTCTATAGCATTGGCTTTCTCTTGTATGGATTGGCCACCGAAACCTGGATGATGTTTGCCTTTACGATCGTGTATTGCCTGGGAGGAATTGCGGGACCTGCCATCCAGGGGATCATTTCTTCCAGCGTGCCACCGAATGAGCAGGGGGAATTACAGGGAGCGCTGACCAGCCTGATGAGCGCCACCTCGATCGTCGGTCCACCAGTCATGACCAACCTTTTCTCCTATTTCACCGGGACAGCGGCTCCATTCAAGTTTGCAGGCGCCCCGTTTGTGATGGCGGCGATCCTGGTTTTGATCAGTTCTTGGCTGGCTTACAGGAGTTTACACACCAATCCGAGGTTCCATCCCAAAGCTTAATGTGCATTTAACAATAAACAATTGGTAGGGGAGGGGAATACCCCTACCTTTGCGCCGTTATTTGAGTTGAAGGTCCTGGCTTTGGATCGAGTTATTCTGCTACGCATTTTCTGCTATCTGGTAATCTCCCGCCCGTATCGAGTCGCTCAGTATTTTTTATTTTTTATCAAGTGTTATGAACATTTACGTTTCCAATTTGAGCTTCAATGTTGAAGACGAAGACCTGCGTGGTTTTTTTGAAGAGTATGGCGAAGTAACTTCCGCCCGTGTAATCATGGACAAATTCACCAACAAGAGCCGTGGTTTCGGTTTTGTTGAGATGTCTGATGATGCTGCTGCCCAGAAGGCAATCGCTGAACTGGATGGTGGTATGGTAGAAGGCCGTGCTATCCGCGTATCTGTTGCCAAGCCTCGCGAAGAGCGCAGCAGCAGCAACAGCAATGGTGGTGGTCGTCGTTCTTTCAGCAACAGCAACAACCGCTGGTAAGCTCATTGAACTGATTGAAAGATCAGCCAAAAAAATTGAGGCCATCCCAATCGGGGTGGCCTCTTCATTTCTGCCATTTTTTCACCCGCGTCGGACTCGAATCCGACCCGAATCCGACCCGAATCCGACCCGTCTCCGACCCGGGTCCGACCCGTCTCCGACCATGCCGGAAAATTCGGGTGATAAAACGGAGAATTTCAGGTTTGGGAAACTTGGCACGGGTAATTGAAAGAAATAGTCATGACAAAATGTATGGTTATTTGGTCATGTATCTTTCGAAGAATTCCCAGGTCCGGAGCATTTGGTCCATCCTTTGGCGGTTGTTGCCGCTGCGGGTGATCTCATGGGTGGCACCCGGATGGCGGACATATTCTACCGGCCGGCCCAATACTTTCAGGCTCTTGTACATCTGCTCACTCTGGATGACACCTGTACGCAGGTCGTTTTCGCCGTGAAAAATGATATAAGGTGTTGTGATGTTCTGGACATAGCTGATGGGTGATTCCCTTTCAAGGATGTCCAGCACCTGTTTTTCCCAGGGATAGCCGCCAAAATAATTGGGTACGAGTCTCCAGGCGTTGCCTTCGCCAAAGAAGGTGCGCAGGTCGTAAACGCCGCGCTGGCTGCAGGCCGCAGCAAAGCGCTTGTCATGGCCTAGGATATAACCGATCAAGTATCCTGCATAGGACCCGCCGGTTACGAATAAACGGGATGGATCAGCCCAGCCTTCTGCTACGGTCTTGTCGAGGGCAGAGAGTACATCGGTCATCGGGCCGTTACCCCAATCATTAACGTTGGCCTTGAGGAAATCGTACCCATAGCCTCCTGAACCCCTTGGGTTGCTGTACACCACCCCGTAGCCCTTGCTGCACCAGAACTGGAATTCATGCCACATGCTGCTTTCGCCAGGGCCCCACATGGCGGAAGGACCTCCATGGATCTCGAGCAAGAGGGGATACTTCTTACCGGGGGTATAGTTGGCTGGTTTCATCACCCAGTATTCAACGGTCAGTCCCTTCTCATTCGTAAACGTATGCTTTTCGGGAAGTACAATATTCTTCTGCTTCACCCAGTCGAAGTTGAATGCTGACAGGCGTTTCTCATTTTTCGCATAACCATCAGCGCTATAGAGGTCGAAGGGATCGCTCACCATGGTCTTTACATATACCATCTTGTTATTTACTACATCGAAGCTGCCGATGCCTTCATCAACGGAACCGAGGGTTTCGAGCTTTTTGGTCTTGATATCGTAACGCAACACTATCGAACCACCATTGCTTTGTGCTGCTGCATATAGTACATCATCACCCATGAAAGTGAGATTGGACCTGTTGCGATCGTATGGGATATTGATGAAATCTTTCTCAGTTCCGTTGGCCGGAATCAACCCGATTGATGGAATGGTAACAAAGCCTACCGGGCCATGGGAAAAGGCGATCCACTTACCAGTGGCGGAAACCACGGCATTCCCATAGTTGTAATCCTTCTTCTGCAAGAGGGGAGTGAACCCTGAACCATCTGTATTGACGCGATAAATGGCACTGGCCAATACCCGGTCGGGGTGGGTATTGAAATCTGATTCGCCTTCCACCAGCAACTGGGTATTGCTGAGGAACTGGGGATTACTAAAGCTGTTGATGCCTTTCGTTACCTGCCTCGGCTGTGAACCGGCCTGCGCAGGCACTATGAACACATGGCTGATGGTCATCTCACCATTGGTGGAAGATTCTTCCTGGAACTGCAGCCTGTTGATCACTTTCGCCCGCTTGTCCTTTTCATTTTGCTGGAGCCAGGCACGGGCTTCTGCTATCCCGCCATCGGGATCGGGCGTTGCACTGCTGTTCCTGAGCTGGTCTTTGGGCTCGATGCCGGGTCTTTCGGTTGACCATGAGGGTGGTATCAAACCCGGATTAAGGGAAGAATCATTGGCCAGTTCCCGCCAGTTGATCGCGGAAACGAAGGCGATCGATTTCCCATCAGGACTCCACCTGGGATTGCCTGCACCGTACTTGTAGCGGGTAAGCTGGAGTGGCTCTCCTCCTTTAAGGGAGAGGAGGAAGATCTGTGGCCTTCCATCCACTTGCCGCACAAAAGCCAGCTGGCTGCCGTCCGGGCTGAGGGCAGGCTGTGCCGCACCTTCCTTTGCGGCTGTGAGTTGGCGGGGGGCAGCGCTGCCATCTGTCGGGACTGTCCAGAGCTGCGTCTGGTACTGGTATTCCCATTTTTTGTCTGCTTCGGGTTCAATACTGGTGAGGGTAAAGAAGGCTGAAGCGCCATCGGGGGATAGCTGGACATTACCCGGCTGTTTGATGCGGAGCATGTCTGAAACCTTAACCGGTTCTTTCCCACCCTGGCCGTAGCTAAGGGCGCTGCAAACCAGGAAGGAGAGGAATAATGATGTTCTCATAGCAATGTTTTGGTCTCCGAATTTACGGATTATCGACCCGTTATGCCCCCTGGCAATTATTATTCGGCCTGGTACCGGATGAATGAGGAGTTGTTGCAAGCTCCCGGGAATCCATAAAATGTTCAACAAATGCTTCCCCCAGAACATTGGAAGATCTTCCAACTGGTCCCAATTAATAGGGGTTCTTTACTTTTGGCCATAAACATTATTGACATGAGTAAACTGATAGAAGAATTCAATGACTACCGTGCCAGGATGAACGAAGTGATCCTGAGCAAGAATAACCTGGTGATGAAGCGCCTATGGAACCTGGACACCAATACCTATGATGATGGCGCCCTCGACAAGAAGACCAAGGAGATGCTCGGCCTGGTGGCCAGCATGGTATTGCGTTGTGATGATTGCATCAAGTATCATCTTGGTAAAAGCCATGAGCTGGGCGTGACTACCGAACAGATGTACGAGATTTTTGCGGTGGCCAATATCGTTGGTGGTACCATCGTGATTCCGCATACACGCAGGGCAGCGGAATATTGGGAAGAACTTTGTGCCACTGCAGGATCCTGATTTTCCTCAAACGTTTGCATGCGCCAATGCTGGCAGGGAAAGATTAAGTTTGACCAGGCATCTTCCAACAGGATGCGGGATCGGGAAAGGACATCCGCCCCGGATCCCAATCGCATAAATAAGGCTCCTGAATAAAAACACTGACAATGAAAAGAAGAAATTTCGTTCGCAATGTAGCCCTGGCCGGTTCAGGCCTGGCCATCGCTCCCTCCGTGAATATCCTGGCCAATAAGCCCGCCGATGCAAAGGTGAAACTGGGTTTTATTGGTGTAGGACTCCGCGGCCAGAATCACCTTGACAATGCCATCCGCCGCACGGATGTTGAACTGGTGGCCATTTGCGATATCGATAACCGGATGCTGGAATCCAGCAGGAAGATCGTTGAAGGCCAAGGTAAGAAGTGGCCCAAAGTGTATACGGGAAGTCCTTATGCCTATCGGGAGATGCTGGCCAAGGAAAAGCTGGATGGGGTGATCATTTCCACGCCATGGGAATGGCATGCCCCCATGATCATCGATTCGCTCAATGCTGGTATCAGGTATGTGGGATCGGAAGTGATGCTGGGTATCACCCTGCAGGACCATTGGGATGTAGTGAAAGCTGCTGAACGAACCAGGGGCAATGTGATGATGCTGGAGAATGTTTGTTACCGTCGTGATGTTTTGGCTATCCTCAATATGGTACGCCAGGGAATGTTCGGGGAATTGATCCATCTGCAGGGCGGCTACCAGCACGATCTCCGTGCGGTGAAGTTCAATGATGGCAAGAATGCTTATGGTGGCGGGGCAGAGTTTGGTGAGAAGGGTTTCTCGGAAGCCGCCTGGCGGACCAACCATTCGGTTCATCGTAACGGTGACCTATACCCGACGCATGGCATCGGGCCCGTGGCGGAAATGCTGAACATCAATTATGGTAACCGCTTCGTATCCCTGAACTGTTTTGCGTCAAAAGCAAGGGGTTTGCATGAGTATGTGACCAAGATTGGCGGTGCCAATCATCCCAATACCAAGGTGGAGTTCAAACTGGGTGATGTGGTAACGACGCAGATCAGGTGTGCCAATGGGGAGACCATCCTGCTGCAACACGATACCAACCTGCCAAGGCCTTATTCACTGGGCTTCCGGGTGCAGGGAACCAATGGTATCTGGATGGACCTGAACAGGTCGATCTACCTGGAAGGCGTAAGCCCTAAAGCACATGTTTGGGAAGAAGCGAAAGCTTATCTCGACAAATATGACCACCCGCTGTGGAAGCGTTGGGGCAAGGGTACGGAGAATGCCGGTCATGGTGGCATGGACTTCTTTGTACTGCATGCATTCATTGAATCCATCAAGCGCAACAAGCCTACGCCGATGGATGTGTATGATGCAGCTGCATGGAGTGCCATCACCCCGCTGAGTGAACAGAGCGTTGAATTGGGGAATGAAACGGTAGAGTTCCCTGATTTCACAGGTGGACAGTGGATGTACAGGAAAAATGAATTTGCGATCACCGACGAATACTAAAAGGAAAGGGCCTGCGTTTAATAGACCAGTAATCAATAGAAAGGAAATAGTAAAAGCGGAACAGTTACGAAAGACAGGATCTAAATGGTTAAGGCTAACGAAAAAGGCGCCCCGAAAGAGGCGCCTTTTCTTATGTCTTTTTATGGATGACCAATTCCCCCTGGATAAGAATGTTTTGGAATGGCAGTTGTTCTTCTTCGCCTGCATTCAATCGATGGAGCAGTAATTCGGCAGCTTTCGCTCCCTGCTTTTGCGGATATTGTTCGATTGACGCCATTGGCGGGTTATCGAGGTATCGGGTGATGGGTAAGTTGGCATAACTGACAAAGAAGATGTCCTTATTGTTCTTTCGTTTGTTGGCCTTGGCATATTGGATCGCATCCAGGGCTACATAATCATTGATGGCCAGGATCGCAGTCGGGGGCTGCCTCAGGCTCATCAGCGATTCCATCGCCTTCCATGTTCCTTCCCTGGTAAGGTCGCAATAGGCTACCAGGGTTAGGTCGATCTTCAGGCGCTTTTTCTCATGCACCTTCATATAGGTATCCGTCCGTTCCTTGGAGGATTTCATTTCTTCCGGGCCATTGATGATACCGATCCGGCGATGCCCTTTTTCCATCAGGTAGGAGATGGCATGGAAAGTGCCATCGGGCATATCGAAAGCCACCTTATCGAATTCATTGGAAGCTGGAACCCTGTCAAAGAAAACCACAGGAATCTGGTATTTCTCCATGGCCCTGAAATGATCGAGGTTCTTGGTGTGCTTGGAAAGGGAAACGATGATGCCATCCACGCGCTGGTTCTTGAATGCGGTCAGGATGGCCTTTTCGCGTTCCACATCATCGTGCGACTGACCAATGAGTACATTGTATTTGTGTGCATTGGCCACTTCCTCAATACCGCTAATGGCTCCCGCAAAAAAGTCCTCAATTAGGTAAGGCAGGATCACCCCTATGGTAAATGTCTTCCTTTGCTTGAAGAATATAGCGGTCTGGTTGGGCTCATAACCCAGGTCCTCTGCCAGTTTGCGCACCCTCATTTTTGTCCGCAGCCCTATGCTGGGATGGTCATGCAATGCCCTTGATACAGTGGAAACGGATATGTTCAACTGCTGTGCTATTTCCTTTATGGTAGGTAACTTCTTTAACGACATAGATCAACCATTTACCTTTCTTCCTTTAAGGTTTTCAAGGACCGTAGTTTCCTTTCAAAATACTTATGGTATAAATAATAGGGATAGCAAGTTATATAGAACAACTACCCGATATCACCCTGTTAATATCGCATAATTACCGTTTTTACTGCTGTTAAAAATTGCGCAATCGATTGATATTATTGACCAGCTTCATTTTTTCACCATTGACCTGTATCATTCACCATTGAATTTTTCCATTGGTTAAACACATTTCTGTTGTTCATAAAAGGAAGACTTAAGAACAATTTTCCCATCACCAAAAATGCTTCGAACCTAAACACCACATTTCTGCTTTCAATGTCGAGATATTGAAAAAATTGCGCAAACGTTTGACTTGAAATATCAAACGTTTGCATAGCTGTGTTTCAGTTCTGGAGCGGTTTCTACGCTAGTTATTGTGTTAAAAAATCTTGATTTTTATTTCAGTTCAAGAATCAAAAACCAAACCTAACAACATGCTTATGCGTAGATCGCCATCATTGATGTTCATCGGCCTTCTGCTGCTGCTGCTCTTTCCTGTCAGTACACTCCTGGCACAGGACCGTGTGGTAACAGGAATAGTACTGGAGCAAAAGAACGGTCAACCATTGGAAGGGGCAACCATCTCCCTCAAAGGAGGATCGGCTTCCACCCTTACCGATGCTTCGGGACGTTTTCAATTGTCCCTGCCGGGAGGCAAACAGGTCCTTACCATTTCCTTTGTCGAGTATGAACCGCAGGTCATTACTGTTGGTGAAACACAGCAGAGTATCAGTGTGCGACTGATCGAGAAAGGAGGCCGCCAATTGAATGATGTGGTGGTGGTAGGTTACCAGAAACAATCACTCAAGAAGACCACGAGTTCCGTGCAGGTGGTATCAGGCAAATCCATTGAGAACATGCCTGCACCAAGTTTCGAGCAGCTCCTGCAGGGAAAGGTTTCCGGTGTGAACATCCAGAATTTTTCCGGCGAACCCGGTGTGCGCAACACCTTTACCGTGCGCGGTAACTCCACCATTGTGACCGACCTGAACGGTGGATTGGATGATGCGAGGACGCTGAGTACGCCACTCTATGTAATTGATGGAATTCCCATTTCCGTTACTGACCTGGAGAGCACTTCCAGCACGGGTACGAACTACCTGGCAGGCATTAACATCAACGATATTGAAAGTATTGTGGTGCAGAAGGATGCTGCCGCTACTGCCGTATGGGGATCAAGGGGCGCCAATGGCGTGATCGTAATCAAGACCAAGCGCGGCCGTACCGGTAAGCCACAGCTGCGATTTTCTTTCTACACCGGCCTGACCAAGAAGCCTGAACTGATGCGGACGGTAGCAGGTGCTGAAGAACGCTGGCAGAAGCTGGGACTGATGCGGGATTATGGTACTTACCAGAACCTCGCCAATATTCCCCAGGTATTGTCTGATAGTTTGAACCCGGCCTTCAATAATGCCACCGACTGGCAGGATCTCTTTTACCAGGATGGTAAGGTGAACAATGCCGATATGAGTGTGTCGGCGGGAAATGAGACTGTAAACTATCGCCTCGGCATCAACTATTATGATGAAGAAGGGATCATCCGCCAGACCGGCTTCAAGCGTTTTTCGATCAGGGGAAATTTCGATTTCAGGGTGAGCAAGAAATTCAACATCAACCTGAACCTTTCTGCTACGCGCCTCGACCGCAAGCGCGGACTGGGAAGGGGAAGGAATGATATCGTTCCCATCAATGCCGCTACCATGCCGGCATCCTTCTATGCCCTTACCGATGAGGATAAGGCATTCTATTATGGCGGTTATGACAAGCAGAAGGACAAGAACCAATCTGATGCCTTTACCGCCTATGTACAGGCCAATTACGATATCGTAAGGGGATTGCAGTACTCTTTCCAGGGATCACTCAGTTCCACTGCCGATCGCAGGAACAGGTTCCAGCCCAAGGAGATCACGCCCGATGGCAGGTCCTATGCCGCTTCCTTCCAGAACAATTATTTCCAGTACTACCTGGCCAACGTGCTCACCGGAAGCAAGACCCTGGGCAAGGGCCATAATTTTGGGGTGGTATTGACACAGAGTTTCCAGCTGGATGACAAGCAGGGTAGCAGCCTCGAAGGGTTCAATGTACCCGATGAGAACATCCAGGTGGTTTCGGGTGTGCCCCAACGTGACCTATATGGTTATTCCTATGCACAGCAATCAGGGTTGCTTTCTTTCATGGGCCAGTTGTCCTATGACTACAAGCAGAAGTATATCCTGAACGCCTCCTGGAGGGCAGATGCTTCTTCCCGATTCGGCCAGGATTCCAAATGGGGTTATTTCCCCTCCGTATCGGCAGCCTATATCCTGTCGGAGGAAAAGTTCATGGAGCGCTTCAACTGGATCGATCTCTTCAAGATCAGGGGAAGCTATGGTCTGTCCGGGACCATGCCGGAGGATTTCTATGCGCCTTTCAACGTATGGAATGTAAACCAGGGAACCTATAACGGTATTGTGATGGCGACTCCTTCCTTCAATAAGCCATTGACACTGCCCAACCTTACCTGGAACAAATCGAACCAGTTGAACATTGGCTTCGACCTATTCATGTTTAATAATCGGGTGAACATCACCGTTGATGCCTATCGCAGGAACTCGCTGAACCCCATCCTGAACCTGCCCTTCCCATTCTATACTGGTTACACTTCGCAGACCTACAATGCGCCGTTGAATATCCTGAACGAAGGGGTTGACCTGCAGATCCAGACCCGCAACCTTCCCAGGAACAGTGCGGTGCAGTGGACCACGAACCTGAACATGTCCTTCAACAAGAACAGGATCGCTTCACTGCCCAATGGTAACAGGACCTTCTACTCCAGCTCTTACAACTATAACCAGGAGCTGATCTTCGCCGTAGGCCAGCCGATCTATACCTGGGCGCAGATGCAGTACAACGGTGTGTACAACCGTATGGGTGAGATCCCGGTGAATCCCTTGACCGGCCAACGCCTCACCTATTTCAAAACCTATTACCCGGTACAGCCCGGATTCCCCATATGGACCGATGTGAACCAGGACTGGGATGTATGGAGTGATGAAGACAAGGGTGAAGCGAAAGGTGACCTCGTTGCCACAGGTGATCCCAATCCAAAAGTGGTTGGTGGCTTGTACAATGAATTCACCTGGAAAGGATTCTCCCTGGGTATCCTCTGCACCTACACCTTCGGAAGGGATATCATCAATAACCATTTGTCCTCGCAATTCCAGAACGTGTGGAACTTCGGAGACATCAACAATTTTGCGTCGCAGCGCTTGCCAGACCTTTCCCAATTCAACTATTGGGTGCCCACCATGGCGGGCAAGGACAAGACCGGTTCAGCAGACTTCCCCAGCCTGAATCCTTATGGCCCGAACTACTACCAGTTCCTTCCCTTCAGCACTTTGTGGAATGAGAACGGCAGTTATTTCAAGATCAGGAATATCAGCATGGGCTACAACTTCAACCCTTCTTTATTGAAGCGTATTGGTCTGCAGGGCGCAAGGATCTACAGCATCGTGGACAATATCTACACTTTCCAGCAGGCGAGTGTCCCGGATGCAGAACTGGTGAGTCCGCAGGGAGAATACCGTGGTACCGCCTATCCACTGCCCCGCAAGTACACCTTAGGATTTGAAGTGACCTTCTAACAAAAACTTGAACAATGAAAATGTATCATCCCACAATATTTGGAACGGCAAGGTTGAAGTTGCTCCTCATTGGTGCAGCCATCGCCAGCCTTGGCCTTGGTTCCTGCACGAAGTATATCAACCTGGAGCCAGAAGATGCCACTTATGACCAGGTATTCTGGACCAGTGGCGAGAACGTGGAGAAGGCCATCAGCGGTGCTTATGGACAGATCCGTAATGCCTTCCAGCAGGACCGCAGCTATTTCGTTTTTGGTGACCTGCCGGCAGATGAGTTCTGGCTGGATGCCGGCACCTTCTGGAATTACCAGGACCTGCTTTACCAACGGCGTTTCCGTTTCAGTTATGCGCCTTACCTGGAACAGACCGTACACAACTGGACCAGGTTCTACACCATTGTTAACCAGACCCACCTGATCGTTGAGAATACTGCCAGGATTGGTGTGGACGAGTTCGATGGCGGATGGGAAGAGAAGAACAGGTTGCTGGGAGAGGGACATTTCCTTCGCGCCTTCACCTATTTCTACATCAATAAGGTTTGGGGTGATCCCATTCTTACTAAGGAATCCCTGAAAGACCCCACCAAAGTGGAACCTATTGGTCGTTCCCCTGAAGCCGCTGTGCTGGATTACTGTATCGAAGACCTGAAGAAGGCTTCTGCCTTGTTGCCCTTCAATGCCGAAACAGGATTGGACAAGTCCCGTGCCGATAAGGGTGCAGCCTGGGCATTGCTGGCGCAGGTTTATGCCTGGAAGCAGGATTATGCCAATGCCGAGAAGTACTGTGATAGTGTGATCCAATCCAACCAGTATGCACTCGAGGCAGGCGAAAACTTCAGCGCCATCTTCCAGGGGAATTCCAATGAGACCATCCTGGAGTTGTTCATGAAGTTCGATGCCAACAACAAAGAAGCTACCGCCGATTTCTTTGGCGACTTCCTTCATGACCCCATCGTACGCAATAAGGCGCCATGGGAAGCATGGGAGTTGAATGGCGACCGTATCTACACCCTCTATGATTCTACCGTAGATAAAAGGTTCCATCAAACTGTTGGCTTGATCGAAACAGGTTATCCAGCGCTGGTGAAGTATGCTAATGTGAACTATTTCGATCCATCCCGTCCAACGGTTTATGTGGTAGACAATAATCTTGTATTGATCAGGCTAGCGGATATCCTCTTGTTGAAAGCAGAAGCCGCTTTCAAGAATGGAAACGAAGGTGTGGCCCTGCAGTACCTGAACCAGGTGAAGGAAAGGGCAGGACTGGAGCCGGTTGCATTGACAGGGGAAGCCCTTTATTATGAACTGATCGATGAACGTTACCGCGAACTCTACGGAGAAGGCGTGCTTGCCTTTGACATGATCAGGATGGGCAAACTGGCAGAACTCTTCCCCGATGCCTATTCAGCGGAGCGCATCAGCAAGAAGGGCTACTACTGGCCATTGGATATGCGTACCCTCCTGCCACAGGACCCATTGCTCACGCAGAACGAATGGTGGAAAAATCATTGATCAAAATTAATAACCAGCTATGTTGCGAATAAAGAATACAATCATAATAATGGTGTTGGCCGCGGTGACCTTCGTGTCCTGCAAGCGCGATGAATATTTCATCGGCGGCTCCACCCATAGTGCGAAGGTGGACATGACCACTTACGATTACCTGAAAAGCCATCCACAGGGACTTTTCGATACACTGTTGCTATTGGTGGACAAGGCAGGAGTGAAGGAGAAGATCAATAAACCCGGGATCACCTTTTTCGCGCCAACCGATTATGCCGTGAACAGTTACCTCTCCAAGCGGGTAAAGGAGGAACAGAATATCGACCCATTCCGGCAGTGGACCATCGACTCCATGATCAAGTATGAATTGCCCAAGTTTGCGGATTCAATCGATACCTACATTATTGCTGAAGAGTTGGGTTACGACAAGCTAACTAAGAATGGTAAGAAGTACAATACCATGCATCCGGGTACACAGTCTGTGGTTTCCTATGAAGAAACAAGGGATCCCAGCCTTGGCTATAACCCCAATGTAAGTACCATTCCCAGGATCGTTTACTACACCTTGTTGTTTGAGGATATCCCACCGCCCATTGTAGCTCCCGAGATCCCCAGTGAGCAGGGTAAACGTGAGCGGGTGCAGACCTCGGGCATCCAGAGCAATACAGGAACGATCATGGTGTTAAACAATGCGCATTCCCTGTTCTTCAGGAAATAAAAACCCATTAACATGACCAGAATATTATTTCAATATGCGGCTGCCCTGGTATTGGGCTGCCTGGGCCTGACCGGCTGTAAAAAATTACCAGATGGGTTTTTAAGTCCCATCATCCGTTATGAAGAAGATCCCATCATCATCCAGAAGGGCAGGGTGAAAGTGAGTTCCGCCCTGAACTATGATGGTTCCACCAAACCTGCCAATGTTAAGTTGGTGCATGTTTACAACAGGGAAACAGGAGCCATAGTGGACAGCCTGTTCATGAAGGAATATACCATCAAGGGATGGACCGGACTTTATGATCCCAAGACCGATACCACGCTGGAACTGATCGCTGCCAAGCAGGCCGATATGGTGGTAACGCCGATCAGGATCAACCCGGTTAGCGGACAATTGGAAGCCAATTTTACGACCATCTACCTGCCTACCGGAAAGTATGAATTTGACCTGGAGATCAGCAATGGCGCGGGCACAAGCTTGTATGAGCGGATCGGGAAGTTCGATCTCGTAGATGCCAAACCCTACGAAGCCCATCCGGAGATCGGTACGCCCTATAACCGGATGATCAGGGTTGGTAACGAATCCAGCGGTACCAACCTGTTCAATGTGAATGTGGTGATCAAGAGGATAGCCGATGCGCCTAATAAGGTGATCGTTAAGTTCATTGACAAGAAGGGTGCCATCTTTAACCCTAAGGCCGGCGAGATCCAGCGCCGACCCAATACAGGCAATAACCCTACCCCGCCCTATTTGCAGACCCTGCAGGATTATTCATTAAAGACAGAGTTGTTTGATGACCGCATGGAGTTTTCTTACGGGGTGGTGCCATTCCCGCTGAGTTCATTGGGAAATGGTTTCAATATCTACTACCGGATTCCCACACAGTATTTTTCGCATGATAACCAGGCCACTTACCCTGATGGTTCTTTTTCGGCCAACCCCAGGTTTGTTTTCAGGGCCTTTGTTCCCGGTTCCTATGAAATTTTATTCAGCTTCCCCGATGTGACGCGGAAATAGTTCTTATTGCAGTCGTTGTTTTGGTTAACTGCCCTGGTATTTTACCGGGGCAGTATTTTTTATGAAAGTATAGGAGCAGAAATTGCAAGGACCTGACCATATCTGCTGGTCATGATGGATATTCGATGTTAGAGGAGATAATACATTTTCACCGGACCATGGTTCTTGATCTCTATTTCACCACGGTATTCGCAAGGGAATTCATTCCTGATCTTCTGGTAGGTGGATTCGGAGAGGTTGATCTTTCCCGCAATGGACATGGATTCCATGCGCGAGGCAATATTGACCGTATCGCCCCAGATATCGTATTGCCATTTTTTGATGCCCACAATGCCTGCCACTACGGGACCGGTATGGATGCCTATCCTTAATTCAAAATGATGGATGCCATCATTTGCCGATAGTTCTACACTTGCCAGGGTCATCATTTCCTTTGCCGCCATGATCACTTTCCTTACATGGTCAGGATCGGAAATTGGCAATCCGCCTGCGCACATGTAGGAGTCACCAATGGTCTTGATCTTTTCGAGCCCAAACTTACTCGTGATCTCATCAAATTTCTTATAGTAGAAATCGATGCTTTGCACCAGTTGCTCCGCTTCAACCTTTTCCGCTGCCCGGGTGAACTGGACGAAATCGGTGAACAGTACTGTGACCTCGTTAAACTTTACGGCATTCACTTTCCCGTTCGCTTTCAGTTCCTGCGCAATGGAAGCAGGAAGGATATTGAGCAGCAAGCCTTCCGACCTTTTCTTCTCCTTTGATATCCTTAAATAGGCTTTGTAAGAATAGAGCAGGAAGGCAATGGTAAGGACCAGGATCACGGCCATTGAGAACATCCTGACCAATTGGGTCTTTTTCTGTTGGTTCAGCAGGTCGACCTCTGCCTGCTTCCTGGACACTTCATAGGTGGTGCGCAGGTCAGCCATCCGTTGAATACCGTTGATATCGTTGACGCTGTCACGATAAAGGATGGATTGCTTGTAATAGGCGAAGGCAGCTGCGGTATTTCCTGATTGCTCATAGATTTCGGAGAGCTTCAGGCTGGCTTTGCTGATCATATCTTTCAGTCCGTATTGCCTGGCCATCAACAGGCTCCGGTCGGCGTAGCCAATCGCCCTTGGCAGCTCCTTTTTCTCATTATAGATGTCGGCCATGGTCAGGAGGTATTCGCTGATGGGCAGGTAGGTTCCCATTCCCTCCAGTAAGCTGATGGCTTCATTGATCTGTTGTTCCGCCAGTTGGTTCTGGCCCTTTTGGGCATAAGCCATTCCCATGCTCCCCAGTACATATGCCTTTCCGACCTTATGCTGGATCTTATCGAAGATGGTGCCTGCTTCTTTCAGGTAGGTGAGGGCAGAATCATTGCGACCACGTTTGATGTATTCATCACTTGCATTGAAAATAGCAGAACCAAGTGCGGTGGAGTCCTTCAGTTTCCTGAGCGCGCTGATGGATCTGTTATAGTAATAGATCGCATTGTTATGGTCATTAGCAGAAGAATATACATCGGCGATGGATCCGTACACCATGGATTCGCCAAGGATGTAGTTGGCCTTTTGCGCGGCTTCCAGGCTTTTGAAATAGGCTGCCTGTGCATCACTCAGGCCACCCAGCAATCTCAACTTGTTGCCTTTTTGGAGGTAACCACGATGCAGGTAGAGCTGGTTACCCGAGGAATCGGCCAGCCTGATCAATTCATCGGCATAACGAAGGGCCAGCTTCAGGTTACTCGTTTCATTGAACGCAAGGTCCCTGAGCAGTTCAAGCCTTGCATTGCCCTGAACGGTTCCATGCCTGTAAATGATGGCGAGGCTGTCCGCTATTTTCTGGTCCTGCCCATGTATGTTTTGAATGAACAGCAAAAGCGGGCCCAGCAGTAAGGCCAATGCTTTCGACTGAAGGGTCATGGTGATGGATTAGGAGTTCATTTGGAGTTTGGGGTCTTCTTCGTGCGTCCTTGAATCACCCGGAATCTTGAATTGGATCTTATAATTCAGGCGCGCTCCCTTTCCTGGGGATTGGCCAACGATATGGCCAACAATTACATCCCCCTGCTTTTGGGGCGGGGCAGCAAAAAAATTTACCGAGTTATTGTATTTGGGATTGGTCCCGGGAGGAGAATACTCCACACCAACTAATTCTGATAAACCGCTATCTTCATCAAGTTCCCAGATCACCTGATCATCCGGATCAACATCAGTGGTCAGATTACTGTTGCCGGGATTATGGCCCTGGTTATCCCGAAGCTTTAAATTCAAGGATTGCCCATTACGGCTGACATAAATGGTAGGCATGGTGTAAGGTTTAATGGTGAAGGAAGGAGGGCAGGATCTCTTATTAAATTTAAGCATAATACTTCAAAAAAGGGTAAATGGGTATTGGAATTTTACTCCTGTTGACTAATCTGGTAATATGATGCAGATCATGTTGAATAGCCTGTTCCTCTGACCGGTATCAGGCCGGAAAACTTTGGGGGCGATTAGTTTTGGTCTCTTTCCAAAACAACTGGTTATGGCAAATTACAGGACCCTTACCATCAGCAAGCCATCATTGGTGGCCTTAAGAAGCAGTATCGGCGTGATCTATATCTGGTTCGGCATGCTGAAGTTCTTCCAGGGCATGAGCCCGGCCGAGCAATTGGCCATCAATACGATCCACGAGTTGTGTTTCGGTGTCCTGCCAGCCAGGGTGAGCCTTTTATTACTGGCCGGTTGGGAAACCGTATTGGGACTGCTCCTGGTAAGTGGGCTATGGAAGAAACAAGTGATCATTGCCCTGGTCGTGCATATGGTTTGTACGTTCACGCCATTACTGTTCTTCCCGCAACTTTCCTTCAGCCATGCGCCTTATGGCTTCACGCTGGTAGGGCAATACATCATGAAGAATATCGTGATCCTCGCGGCTGCCTGGGTATTGTGGCAGACCAGTGATCAATAGTTGGGGGAAGCGGTCCTTTCTTTTAATACTATTCGTTCTTCAGTCCAAGGTCGGTGGGTAACCCATCCAGGCTGACGAGGTTCTTTTCCTGTACATAATCCTTCAGACCTTCTTCCCCCTTTTGTTCTGCCCATTCAAAATGAATATCGCGGTCACCAACGAAGTCGAATTGCGGGACACCGAAACCGCAGGATGATTGAACGAGGTCGATATCGGCAATGATCAGCTGGCGGGTGCTGGGGTAGATGGTAAAATGGGGGGAATAGGTTTCCCATTCGGGTGTGCCGGGCAGGATGGCCTTTCCCTTGCCATAGAGTCGAAGGATCAGGGGCTTCTTGCCAAAAGAACAGAACATAAAGGTGATGCGCCCATTCTCCAGGGTATGGGCCGAGGTTTCATTGCCACTGCTGATGAGGTCCATATAACCCACCTGTTTGTCGTTCAGGATCCGGAAGGCATCCAATCCCTTGGGGGAAAGGTTGACCCTGCCATCCGCGCTCAGTGGGGCGGTGGCTACAAAGAAGATATGCTGTTCCCGGATGAATTCGGCCTGGTTCGGTTGGATAGAAGTATGGAATTTGCCCATGGATAAAGTTTAGGAATGAAACAATTCAATGAATGCATCAGAGATTACCGCGCGGCCATTAGGGACCTGGTCGCGAATGGCGCATTGGGCAATGAAGGTAAGGATTCCTTCTTTTTCTTCGGCTGATCGGTTGTAGGCAGTCAACCATTGATCAGCGGTTGGCAGGAAAATAATGGCCACACAATCGCCGCCACCGAATTCAAAATCCAGTTTGATCTCCCCTTTATCATCCCGATAAATCACATAGCCGCCACGGCCCATGTTATGGTAATGCAATTGCCTGTTCATAGGCCATTTTGAAAGGTTATGAGCAGATCACAGGTACAGTTCTTCCTTGTTCTTAGGCGTGATGATCTTTACCTGCTCCTTGCGTCTTTCCTGCAAGGTAATAGGTTGTTTCAATTTGTGGGTGAATCGTTCAGAGAGGGTGCTGTTGACCTTTTTAGGTTCGCCATTTTCATCACATTCATCCATGTCCTTATAGAAATTGATGATGCCTGTAGAAATATTATAATCGAACCTCGACCATTGTTCACAGTCCTTGCCGTACAGACTGGTATAGCCAATGAGTTCGAAACGGCCGTTCTGGAAACGGTACTTATCGGTATGGCCCCATTTCCAGCTGCTGCCGCCGTTATGCGCGATGAGCAGGATCCCGTTACTGATATCAACAGCTTCGAAGGGATCACCCATCATGCCGCCTTCGTTGCTTTTGTATACGGCCTGGCTGGACCGTTGCCAGATCACCCAATCATTACCCTGGCGTTTGAAGATGATCAGTTCGCGGTCGATGCCATCCTGGACATTCCCCGGTTGAAGGGGTTTGGTGTTGTATACTTCTACCAGTTCCTCTATGCCGTCCTTATCGAGGTCGCCTTTTACATCCTGTACCAGTTGGTAGCTGGCAGGCAGGCCTTTTGTCTGAGCGAGACAGGGGAAGAAGGAGAGTGCTGATAAGAGGAGGAGGATGGTCTTGGGCATATGGTGGAAGATGATTGATGCTGGTATGAAGATAAGCTATGATGGAGGGTAGTTCAAATTTGCGATTTTTTTGTAACGCAAAGTTCGCAAAGAGACCGCGAAGGACGCAAAGAATAGTTAGGCTTTGCGCTCTTTGCGTTATGCTCTCTTTATTCCGAATATACCATTATCAATCCGTCCTATCGCCCTTTATCACTTTTCTTTCCTGTTGCGGTGCGGGCCGGTTCTCCCGGCGTTCCAGGACCTTGATGATCACTTTGGCCATTTCGAGTGCGGGACCACCGATACCCAATCGCTGGGCATTGGAATTGGCCGGGGCAATGACGGTGCTGGCAGGATAGAAAAGCGCATAATGCTCTTCGTTAGTCGATGTTTTTTCCGGTTGGGGAACGTAGACCTGAATCCTGGTTTTCTGGTAACCTGCCGGGTAGTAACGGACATAGTAGCCATCCGGCTGGCGTTGCCATTGGTGGAGGGCATAATCGGGCCGGTGGATGGTAGATGGGATCCGCAGTACCGCCAACTGTTCATAGGCTGCATAAGACCAGGTGCCCAGTTCAAACAACCTGCGGATATCGCTGCCAGAGGCGGTGTTGGGTACCATGGAAGCGACTGTCCTGACAATGCCCATAGTGCCGCCATTCAGTTCAAAGATCTGCTTTGACGTGAGGAGTTGCCTTCCCGTTGATTGTACCGGTGCCGAAAGTGAATTGAATTCTACCTTATTGACAATGGCCCAAAGCAGCAGCTGGATGTTCTGCTGGTCGAGCCCTTCGGTTTGCTGGGAACGTTTCAGGACCGACTGGATGATGTCCATTCTTGGTCCGGTAAGGTTCACCTGGCCATAGGCATCTCGGCTACCCGGATCGGGTGTGCCGGGTTGGAGGCAATAGGACCTGAACTCGCCTTCGTAGAATCCGGGTTCCAGGTAATAAGCGCCGTCTTCTGTTTGGGGCTGTTCCAGTATGGACAATGGTGGGGTAGAATCGGGCAGGTTGAAAGCACTGGTGGTGGCCAATGGTTGCGGGGCCTGGTTCCGTGAAGGGCTGCAGGAGCAGAGCACCAACAGGAAACTAATACTGCCGAGTAGATATGTTGACATGGGGTACGGGTTTTGGGTTCAACAATAACTCTACCCCAAGTTTGGAATTTTTGTTGGTGTTTGAAAGTAATGGCCTAGTAAAGCTTTGTTAATTCAGGGAACAGGAAATGTATAATCATTGCCTGTTCCAGAGTAGGTGGGTTGTTAGCTATTGGGGAATTATCCAGTTCGACAGGTCCCTGCCTGTTGTTTCGTTTGGCTTTACCTGAGCTGGCAGGCGAATGAAGGAAAACAAGAATAATATCCACAGCTTGAGGTTCATCTTATTTGATTTGATGTTCTTTATAGTATTTCTGGTTTTTCGCTCCTGACTTGAATTTGTTCCATTATAAAGGTTTCAGCTCCTTTGCTTTTCTTGCCGGCATTTACCGTTCTGTTGAATGAAGTACCATTTCATTTTGCCATGCATTATTAAAGCTGCATTTGGATGGAAGGGTCACTAATCCTTCTATGGCAACGATTGCGGATGGGAGCATTTCATCATGGTTTGATGCCTTTGTGAAAGGTTTTCACATCTGCATTGCCTATTCGTTTTCCTTTATCGGTTATGGGATAGGGATTATGATCAATGACCAGTTCCTGATCGGCAGATTTAGGATTGGGAAAGCTGATCACACTTGTTGGGCTAGATTCTACCCTATAGCTCCCATCTTTTTGCAGGTACATAACTTCCGGCAATTCACCGAGTGATTGGATCATCAGTTCCCCATTTTCCTCAAAGACCCTGACAGTCCGGCGGTAATAATTATAGGATCTTGCGAATTCCGAAATTTTGGAGGTGCGGGCAAGGTAATAGGTGCCGCTGATGCGTTCTGCCTCCCCGGCATCAACCTTTGATTTTTCCAGTTTTACTTCAGGAAAGCTTGGTGGTGGAGGTTGGGCGGGTAATCCAAGGAGGTGCCTGCTAATGGCATTGTTCAAGGCCATGGCATGTTGGGTCATGCCATAACTATTGCTGAGCACAATGACTGTAGCATCAAGTTTGGGTATATAGCACCAAGCTCCCGTGTACCCTGATAGTCCACCGAAGTTCCTTAATATTTCATGATCCCCCAATTTGGACAGCATGATCATGTACCCCATCTGATCGGACTTGTTCTTCTTCGCTTCCTCCCTGCTGGTCATCAGTGCATAACTTTCCCGACTGATCAATGTTCCATTGGCAATTGCCCTGCAAAACCGGAACACCTCCTCAGCCGTACTATACAACCTGATCACCGGATCATAAGAGAATAGGGAATAGGTTAGCTGTTTGTATTCCTTGCTTTGCGGATCGTAAGCGTATCCATTGGTGAAGTGGGAAATGACCTTTCCCGGCTCCAGGCTACCGGTATTTTTCAGTTGCAGCGGAGCAAGGAATTCATCAAGGATGTTGGCATAGGGACGTCCATCCACTTTTTCCAGTATGGCACCGAGAATGCTGATATTGGAAATGGACCAGTCGAACCCGGAGCCTGGCTCCTGGGTCAGCGGCATGTCAATAAACCTGGCCATGGCTTCATCCCTCGACTTGGGCATATATAAGGTACTGGCAAATGGGTCGCCCAGGTAATGATAATCCATGATGCCGGAGGTACAGGTGAGCAGTTGTTTGATGGTGATGTCCTTGTAATGTTCAGGAAGGGTCGGGAGGTACTTGGATATCTTATCGTCCAGGCTGAACTTTTTGTTTTCTACAAACTTCATGACCACGGCACTGAGCAAATTGCCGTCCGGTCCCTGTACAAAGTATTTGGTTTCTGTACTGGCGGGTACATTAAAGCCCGGATGGGCCAACCCATAACCTTTGTTATGAATGATCTTATCCCCTTTGGCTACCAGGATGGTCGCCCCAAGGAATTCTGTTTGGCTGGTAATGCGTTGGATGACGGTATCCAAGCCAGGGAAATCCTGTGCCGATAGCTGAAAGAAGGGGACTATGAATAGTAGTAATAATAATTGTTTCATAATAGTGATATTTTTTATGTTGTTGGTTAGTATAAGATGCTTTCAACAACCCATGTAAATTGCTCCTCTGGAAGACCTTACTTCCTAAGTTCAAAGCGCTGTCCCTGCCATTCAAACCAAGCTTTGGCTACCTTGCCATTTTCATCGAATGCGAACTCCAATTTTTGGTCATCACGGATATCCAGGAAAAAGAGACGGTCGGATTCGGGCCTTAGCAGTATATCCTTGTTGCGTTTTACGTATAGTTGGTCACCTTTTCGAAAAACGTTGATCCTCATGCGGCCTTGATTTAAATAGGAGCCTACATAGCGATCCAGAAGGGCAGGATCCAGTTTTACCTCTTTGGGGATATAAGGAAAGGCTACTGCTTCCTCATTTACCAAGGACATTAGTTGTTGTGAAAGGCCTTCGGAATAGTATCCATTATTCGACAGTACAATTATGGTGACATCTGAAGGAATGTAATGGGTATAATAGTTGAAGTATCCCGGCCATGAGCCTCCATGGTGATAGCGGTGGCCAAAACGGGAAGAGTCAATCCTGAGGCCATAGCCATAATACATGTTTTGTATGGAGTCTATAATGGCTTGCGGGGAAAGCATTTGTTGCTGGAGTTCAGGCTTCAGCAGTTTATCCTGCTTCAAGGCCCGGTCCCATTTTAACAGGTCGCCAGTGGTTGAATTGACTACCCCATCACCCTGAAGACCATCCATATAATACACAAAACTTGCTTCCGGTATGCTGTCGGGCAGCAGATATCTTTTAAGGCTATCTGACCATTGATAACCGTAAGCATAATTGGGGATCGTTTCCCCCGAACGCCTGGTATTGTAGATCCTTGTTCTCGTCATTTGCAACGGTGAGAAGATCTTTTCCTGCATAAATTCGGCAAAAGGTTTCCCTGTGACTTTTTCAATGATGGAAGCCAGCAATACGTATCCCGTATTGCTATACCTGTATCGCTTACCGGGCTGGAATAGCACGGCTGGTTTTTCAGCAGCAAGTAAGCGGATCAGATCTAGGTTGAAGGCAATTTTAGAATGATCCCATTTTGCTTCCATCAATGGTTCATAGGGAGGCAGTCCGGAAGTGTGGGTGAGTAAATGCTGAAGGGTAATGTTGGAATAGGGAAGTTCAGGGAAAAACTTCCTAAGTGTGTCCTGCAGGGATAGTTTCTTGTCTTGTTGCAATAGCAGGATGCCCATGGCCGTAAATTGCTTGGAAATCGACCCCAGTTCAAACATAGTTTGCTCATCCAAAGGTTTTTTGGTGGCCAGGTCGCTGTATCCAAATGATTTTTTGTACAGCACTTTACCTTCCCTCGCAATCAATACGTTTCCATTGAAATGATGAATGGCTGTCTTTGCCTGCATGAAGCTATCTAGTAGTGAAGGATTAAAATCCTGTGCCGGTAATTGCCAGGCAAATGTGGCTAACAGAAATGTCAGGAAGGGCTTCATAGTAATTTCATATAAGTAGGTAATGAATGGGAAGCTTTTTATTCGTATTTAATCTATCAGGCTTTTGTGAAAGGTCCTTGCATCAGCATCGCCGATCCTTTCCCCAACCTCTTCTACGGGCTGGCCATCATACTCCCTCACGATACTTTTTATTTTCCCATTGTCAAATACAAATCTTAGGCTTGCCTGGGGCAAGGCTCCTACGATACGATAACTACCGTCCTTTTGTTTCAATAATGGGCTGGGCAATTCGCCCAATTGCTGAATCATCAATTGATCATTCTCAATAAATACCCTTATCGTTCTCTTGTATAATGCAAACGAAGCCGGCCCTTTATTGCCCCCTTTCAACTGGCGCCTTAAAT
Organism: Flavihumibacter rivuli; assembly: GCF_018595685.2. NCBI lineage: Bacteria > Pseudomonadati > Bacteroidota > Chitinophagia > Chitinophagales > Chitinophagaceae > Flavihumibacter > Flavihumibacter rivuli. Next base: position 2,975,086 of record NZ_CP092334.1, on the reverse strand, counting down.
GAAATGTGCCTGTTAAAAGTGTCATTGAATCTTTCGGCACCGCGATGGATGCATAGTTGAGGTCTTTCGGGACCTTGAATGGGAAGGTCGGTACCTTAACAATATTGTGCAGGATCATACCGCCAATCTGGTCTGCCTCCTGAACATTTCCTGTGTTGGAGAATACAATGATGGTAATATCCTCTGCGGGCACATAGCTAAAATAACTGCTGTAGCCGGGCAGGGCGCCGTTAAAATGGTAGATGTCTTTTCCACTAAACTCTGATAGCAGGATAAGGTATCCAAAACGGATATTCTTGTTTCTTTTTGCTTCTTCCTTACTGGTCATCAGGGCGAAGCTTTCCTTGCTGATGAGCCTGGCGTTTTTTAATCCTTTCCACATTTCAAACCAGTCGCCCGCCGTACTATAGATCCTCAGGGAAGGATCATAGTTAAGAACGCTTTGGTAGGCAGGGTAGAGCTCTTGTCTTTCCAGTTGGTACATGTATCCCGGTGCGAAATGATCAATGCTTTTGACCGGGTCTATCACCGCAGTGGAGTTGATCTTCAACGGGGCAATAAACTCTTTCAGTATGTCACGATAGGGCTTCCCAGCAACTTCTTCCAGCAGCATGGTCAGGATCAGGAAGTTGGAAATGGACCATTCAAACCTGGTGCCGGGTGGGTGGGAGAGCGGCAGGTCGATGAACCGTGCCATTACTTCGTCGGTGGTATGGGGCTGGCCCAGGCTACCATCATACCTGTCGCCAAGGTAATGGTAGTCGGGAATCCCGGAAGTACAGGTCAGGAGATGCCTTATGGTAATAGCTTCATAAGCGGATGGGAGCTTTGGCAGGTAGCGGAGCACCTTATCATCCAGACTGAACTTCTTTTGTTCAACATAATGCATCACGATACCAGCAAGTAGGGTACCGTTTGGACCAACGATAAAGTATCGGGTATCAGTTGTCGCCGGCACTTTAAAACCAATATGCGCATAACCATAACCTTTATGGTGGATGATCTCATCACCTTTTGCTACCAGGACTGTTGCGCCTGCAATACGTACACTATCTACGGCAGCTTTTACGAGACTGTCTACATTGTCTTTGGTGATTTGTGCGTAGTTGGAAACATAGGCACATAGGAGTGCCAGGAAACAAAGGAAAGGTTTCATTGAAAAAATAGGATGAGGTTTAATGGAATGGTATTCGGTATATCGTTATCTACTTGATTTCAGGTAGAACGTTAGGATCAATCGCAGATCTCGCTTGTGGCATATTGATCAGCATCGGGAACCGGGATTTTCAAGGTTATTTCCTACAGGCACTCTGCCCGGTTATTTTCCTGGGTGAAAATAGAGCAAGGCAAAAGAAAACCTTTGTAAAAAACCGCCAAATATGTAGAATGGATCAGGTCCCGTAAAAGAACTTCTCATAATCGGTTTTCCCTTTGTAATAATCGGAAGGGGTTTTGCCGGTGATGCTTTTGAAGTCTTTGGTAAAGTGTGCCGGATCAAAATAGCCTGTCTCATTCAGGATATCCTGCCAGCTCATGGGTTTATCTTGCTCAATGAGTTTGGTAACGGCATTGATGCGGGCGATGCGCATGAAGGCTTTGGGGTTTACACCGATGTAGGCCGTGAAGTAACGCTGCAGGCTTCGGTCCGACATGCCGATGCTCTTGCAGATGCGGGGAAGGGTAATGGTGGCATGTTCATTCCTGATCAGGCGGGCAGCTTCTTCTATGGCAGTTAAGGAGTCGGTCGCTTCCATCCACAAGTTTTCCTGCAGGTAGTGCTCCAGGATACTGATCCTGTCTTCATTGGTATCGACCTTTTCCAGGTCGCGGCGCAGGGAAGCATGCCAAACGGCATAGTCTTTCAAATACGAGATGGAATTGGCGAATTGGGTCATGGGTTGGCGGAAGAGCCGGTAGATACCGGTCGGGGCCATCTGGATGCCTATGGCATTGATGGTGCCGGAGATGGTGGAGGAGTAGCGTTTGGAGAACTGCCCCATGATCAGGTCGCCTTCGCAGTTGAATAGTTTTCCATTCGGGAGGATGGCCGTTTGCGGTGTGCCCCCGAAATCAATGATCAGGGATTGCATGATGGAGGGCATGGGCTTGTCCTCGAGCACCATGCCCGGTGGCAGGTTGCCCTTTGCAATGAAAAAACGTTCCAGTACTGTAGTGGGGATTTTCCTTGGTAGTACTGCTTCAAATGAATGCATGGGGAGCTAAAGGTTTTTAGGGGGTCAGTTTTGTACCCAATTCCGCTAGTGGTTACTATTGAAAATACGGATGAATTGCGAAGAAATCAAGGGGGGAGGCCACGAAGTCTCGAAGACTCTAAGCTCCACTAAGACGCCTTAGTGTTCCTTCGAGGCTTCGAGTCTTTGTGGCCCTAAAACCCGCCTTTATACCCCAGCAGGGTCTCCTGAAACGGACCCTGATGAATAGTAGGATGAAAGTTCATCGGGGTCCTCTACGAGAGACCCCGCTGAGGTTATAGTAGAATATTTCATTAAAAATTTATTGAAAAACAATAAATATATATTTATATTCGTGTTGTAAATCGAAAAGCACTAAAATGAAAACAAGTACGAAACAGGTATTGACCCTGATGAAGGTATTGTCATGGGTAGCCTTTATTGGTTTCTGTATTAAAACGGGTTCCTTATTGGTATCCTTTGCCGTGAGCCAGTGGGTGAACCCGGTTGCGGCCCGCGACCTCTACCTCGGGCTTGACCTTTCCGCCCTGAGGGCCATGAGTGAGGTCCAGTATATTGCCATGGTGGCAACGGTAGTACTCCTCACTGCCCTGCAGGCCTGGATGCTTTACCAGGTGATCAATGTCTTCCTCAAGGTCGACCTCGACCATCCTTTCGGGGAGCCATTGGCCAGGCTGGTGGCACGGATCAGCTATGTTGCCATGGCGATCGGGGTATTGTCATTATTGGCTACCAGGTACAATGAGTCCCTGGTGCAAAAAGGAATACCATCTCCCGGACTGGATGCCTTCATTGGATCGGGTGGCGTATTCCTGGTCTTCGGTGGAATCCTCTTTGTCATTACCCTGGTGATCAGGAGGGGAATGGAAATTCAAATGGAAAACGACCTAACCGTATAAGTTATGCCCATAGTTGTGAACCTCGATGTGATGATGGCGAAAAGGAAGATGTCGTTGAATGAATTGTCGGAGAAAGTGGGACTGACCCTGGCCAACCTTTCCATCCTGAAGACAGGGAAGGCGAAGGCCATTCGCTTCAGTACATTGGAAGCGATCTGTAAGGCACTGAACTGCCAGCCTGCGGATATATTGGAATATGTGGAAGATGAGCAGAAGAGATGATGGGCCACGAAGACTCTAAGGCACAAAGAAACACAAAGACGTCTTTGTGCAACTTAGTGTCTTCGTGTCTTTGTGGCCCACTACCCCCATGCCATTACTTCCCCAACATTTATTCCTCTTCAAGAACCGGTAGTCCGCGTTCGGTAAGACGGCTTTTCAGGGTATAGAATCCGGCCTTGTCGGATGCCGTGACCATTTCTACGATACCATTGCTAAAATTACCAGCCGACCGGAACTGCGCCGGGATCCTTAATACGCCGGTTTTGTCAATCATTCCCCAGCCTGTTGCCAATCGAACTGCTGCAAAGCCATTGTGAAAAGAGTTGGCTTCGCTAAACACAGGCGGGATCACCATCTTCCCGGAAGGATCGATATAGCCATATTTCCCATCCTGTTTTACGATAGCCAATCCTTCAGAAAAGTTGGCAGCGTAGTCATATTTGCAGGGAATGACCTTTTGCCCACTGATATCAATATAGCCCCATTTGCCTCCTGATTTTACCAGGATCCTGTTGTCCCTGTAGATATGGGTAGAACTCTCAATGGTCGGGTCGAACCTTCCCAATTCCTTGCCGGTCTGGTCGATCATTTTGTAAACAGAACCTTCTTTTACAAATGCCACATAATTATAAAACTGCTCTGCATCGTTGTATTTCATGGGGATCACCAGCTCCCCGTTCCCATCGATGAAGCCATATTTGTTGCCATCACTGACCATTGCCCGACCATTGCTGAAACTGCTGGCAAAGGCATAGGGTAGTGGTTTCCTGTATTTGCCCGCATCATCAATAATATAGAGGGAAGCACTACTGGCTACAATGGCCATACCTTTTGAAAATGCAGGAAGGGAATAGACAGGCTTTCCCTGTTCATCCTTTTTTACACTCCACCTGAAATTGGATACGGGTTGACCGGATCGGTCAATGAAAAAGTATTCCATATTACTGGCAACTATGGCCTTTCCCGATTTGGGATCGAAATCAAAGGCGTGATCGTACTGTGGCTGGATGAGCATCTTACCCGTAGAATCAATGAACCCCCATTTGCCATCTTTTTTGACCCTTGCCAATCCCCCGGAAAACATGTAGGCATCTTCATAAATAGGGCGGATCAGTTCATGGCCGGTTTTATCAATAAAGCCCCATTCACCTTTGTCCAGTTCTACCAATGCCAGGTTATTGTCCCTGAATGGATAGATGGTTTGGTACTTGATCCTGGTTATGGCCTTTCCTGTGGTATCTATAAGTCCTTGCCTGGATTTTTTGTAAACGACAGCCACTCCTTTCTGGAAAGCCTGCACCCCATCGAGATCGAAGGACTTCACTTCCTTTCCCTGCCTGTTGAGCAAGACCCATTCTTCTTTCTTTTTGGCCCAGGCAAACCCATTACTGAAATTACCGGCATAGTCATATTGTAAAGGGGAGATCTCATTCCCCTCACGGTTGATATAGCCAAACTTCCCATTCAGGTAAACCCTTGCCCTGCCATCGTAGAAATCATCGGTCAAATCATAACGGGGTTGCACCAGTTCTTCCCCATTCTCGTTGATGAAGCCCCATTTTTTATTCCTGTTGACCGCCGCCACATTGCCCTTGTAATCCAATACGAAGTCGTAAAAGCTTCCAATGATCTTGCCCTCCCTATCCATAAAAGCATATTTGCCCTGGTGACGGATCCGGAGCTTGAACATTTGAGGCGGACCGAAATAGTCATAGCCTTTTTGGGTAGCAAGGGAATAAAATGGCCCGGAAAAATCATAGTCATCTTCTGGTAAATCATCCAGATCATATTCCTGTGCTGTAGTTAGGACAGGAGAAAGGATCAGGACATGCAGGAATAGCAGGCATAGGCGAATGCCAGGGCGGAGCGCTTTCATCATTGACTTAACCATTAATTACCGGAAAAGTACAAGTTTATACTATATTCTTCGCTTCTTTCCTGCTTCAGGGAGGCCACGAAGGCACCAAGGCCCGAAGGAACACGAAGACGTCTTAGTGCAACTTCGTGTCTTCGTGTCTTTGTGGCCCCAACAATAAATACCCAATCCTTCCCGCTCCATCAAAAACTCACTGCCTTACGCAAGGGAATCTTTTTCCCATAGGTCAGTTGTCGCCAGATCCATTCCATGGGACCGAAATTGAAACGGCTGAACCACCAGTTGCTGAAGATGACCTGGAAGAGATAGATCAGTAATCCTATCGGGAGGTAAAGGGATGGACCAATATTCCCGCCCAGTCCTAAACCAACGCCATAGAAAATGGAAATCCCCAGGACCGTTTGCATGAGGTAATTCGTGAGGGCCATCCTGCCCATGGGGGCGAGGAAACGCAGGATACTGGTATCCTTGTGTTTGATCCAATGCAGGCAGACAATGGAGGTATAGGCAAGACAGAGCGGGACAACGCTCAGGGCAAAAAAGACAGTATGTGCCAGTCCAACCGGATTGGGAATATGTGGTTGGAAGATCTCAAAATAGGTACAGCAGAACGCCGCTGGTATGCCTATGATCAGTCCCCATTTGCGCAGGAGCCTGAATATCCTGGTATAGCTTTCCAAATGCAGGTGGATCATTTTCCTTCCGGCATAGAAACCGAGGATGAACATGCCGAATACCTTGGGTAGGCGGTTGGTGTCCAGCAGGTAGGCAATCCGGTACAAATAGCCCGAAGCTTTCCAGTTGCTCCATTCTGCCCATCCTGCACCGTCGTTGTAGAGGTATTTGGCATAAGCATCTGTTGTTGGCAGCCCGGTTCGCTTGTCCACTTCCCTTGCCAGCATCTCGAAATATGCTCCGTTCTTGTAGTGAAAGGCAATGCTAAAAATATCGAAAATGATGGGCGATAGGACCAGCGCTGCGGACAGGATCAGCAGTTTCCTATCGGGCCAGTTGCGGAACAGTGGTAAGAAGAATCCCAGCACTGCGTACAAGGTAAGGATATCGCCGTCCCAAAGGAATCGTAAATGCAGGATGCCGATGATCAGCAGAATGAATAACCTGCGGTAGAAAATGCGATGTGCATCAAGTCCCTTCTTTTCATTGCCCAGGAACTGGATCGCGAAACCAATCCCGAACAACAAGGAGAAAAGGCTGAAGAATTTCCCGTTGATAAAGGTGAACTCCAGTAAGGCCAATGCCCCATCGGCCGGCCAGGTGGGAAGCGATTGACGGTCGGTATCGGTCAGGAAGCCCCAACCGGTAAAACCGAATAGATTGTCCATCAAAACCCCGAAGAGCGCAAAGCCCCTGAGGACATCCAGGATATCCGCTCTTTGCTGGGAGGGAATGGGATTGGCTTCCATGTTGGGAATAAGGTTTTGGTTCCTGATTTAATTGGGGAGGGCAGGGATTGGATGGATTGATCAGAAAGGATCAAGCCAGGCTTCACTAGTATTCCTTTAAAATAGTATAATATTCCTAAAGGGCCGTTCTGGATGGACCGGCATTTACCTGGTCCAGTCTTTTGCTCACCAGCAGGAAGGTAATGGGGGAAAGTACTGCATAACCCAGGATACCGATATTCCTGACCTGCATGTTGTCCAGTACAACACCTAATAAGCCAAGAAAGGATAAGAATGCAGCAATGGTCAATACCCATTTCAGGGTTGGGTGTTTCCCATCACGACTGAAGACCGGTATTAAAAATACCAGGGCCAGGGGGAAGAAAAGGTCCCAGGCCAGGATATCCAGGGCATAGACCAGGGAAGGCCATTGAAAGGATAGCCATTGCGAGATGCCCGGTAAGTTTTGCATAATGGGATGGTCCGCGATCGTGAGTACCACAAAATGAACAGCGCAAGTGGTACCCGTCATAAGCGCCATGAATACAACTGCCAATAGGCTGTAGACCTTATCGGCTGCGGGAGTGATGGTATGTAAGGCTGCCACACTGACCAGCATCAATAACGCGATGAGGATGGTCAGCAATTCCATGAGTGTGAAATAGGGATCGGCTATGACGGCCTCTTTGGAAGGAAGGGATGCCAGTCCTATGGCGGTGATGACGGCATAGATGATTCCCGTGAGGAATACTGCCATGGATGCGCGTTTGGCTAATGTATTTGCCGGTTGGACTTTAGCTTCTCTTTGCATGGTTGGAGCGATGCAATGGTTAGGGTAATGGAAGATACGAAGAAACAGACCCTTATGGGGTAAGAATACTTGATATGGCCACAAAGTCACCAAGACACGAAGAAGCACGAAGGCGTCTTGGTGTTCTTTTGTGTCTTAGAGTCTTCGTGGCCCCACCAACCATTGTACTACTTTTAGTTTGGGGATTTGCTTACTATTTGGGGAATATCATTGACGATCATCCAGTCATCCTGCTTTTTGATGAGACTGTAATAGTTGGTGAAGACGGTCTTTTCCCCTTCCAGTTTCACTTTGACGATAGCGGCGTTCCCATGGACGTCGATCAGCGAGAAGGAAACCGTTCTTTTGTTCCCGCCTGCCTTACCGTTCCTGATCATTTCCAGGTATTGGGCTTTGGGAAGGATGGTAGTGGTCCCACTGTTGTTGTAATTGTGAAGGACCACCCTGAATTCAGGATCCAGGAATTTTTCGGCAGCTTCGGTATTGCTGTTGTCAAGAGCTGCGGCATACGCTGTGATAAGCGTTTCGATTTTTTGATTGTCCATTTCGTTTTTGTTTTGCGCATTAATGGTGAGTGCTGTGACCATCATTAATACCGGTAATAGAATCCTTTTCATGTCCTGCGATTTGCAGACACAAAGTTGGTATGACCCAAAAACGAATTCTGTGACTTAAATCAAAAAGTTCAGCGGGAGCTGCGGTTGCGGATCCTGCTGAGTGTTTCCCTTCGTATCCCGAGGAAGGACGCGACATACTGGAGTGAAACACGTTGAATGATCTCTGGTGATTTTTGCAGCAGGAATTTGTAGCGCTCCTCCGGATCGTAGAGCGTATACATTTCTTTCCATTCATTCTCTTCCACTATCATGCCTTCCAGAATGGCACGGCCTACCGCCTGTAGTTCTGTGGATTTTTCATAAATGCCGATAAGGCTGTCCTTGTATAGCCTTGCAGTAATGGAATCTTCCAGGGCCTGTAAATAGGTATGGGACGGCGTGACGGTAGTAAGGCTTTTCATATTGGTGAGGCAGATGCCTTCGAGGTAAATGCCTGTTGTGATATCTTCCCCGTCCTTGTTGGAAAAAGCCCTGAAGGAACCTTTGTAGATGAAATCTATATGCCGGCAGATCTTGCCTTCTTCAACGATGTATTCGCCTTTCTTGCATGCCTTCACCGTCAGGATATTTTCTATCAGTTCCCATGTTTCATCCCTGAAGGAAGCATAGGAACGGATATGTTCCTTATATGCTTTGTAGATGAGCGAAGGATCAGGCATTTTCATAGTGCAATTTATGGCTTATTGAGAAAACGGGGTTTGGGCCACAAAGGCACCAAGACTCCAAGGAACACAAAGACGTCTTAGTGCAACTTAGTGTCTTCGCGCCTTCGTGGCCCTAAAAAGATCAAAGTTTTTCCTCAGCCCTGACGGAAATTTTCAACGGTTTGCCAGTACTTGTCCTTGTGGATGGAGAAGGAAAGATCCAGTGCGCCCTCATATTTTTTAACCAGCCGGTGCAGCACGGTGGAAGGCTTGCGAAACTCCTTGCAGGCCATGTAGATGGTGCGTTTGTTGTTACCCGTTTGCCTTCCCAGGTTGAGGTAGCCCTGGTAATCGCGGAGTTCCTCCATCATTTCCTCTTCGAATTGGTTAAGGAGTTCATAGGTTGACTTATCCGGCAGGCCGTTGTTATCATCACCATTGTAATTGATCTCCACTATCAGCATCCAGGGATGGGAAGCCTTGCTATCCCATTCCATGAGGCTTGAATTGACCACAGCGATCATGGTCCAGCCATTCTGGTAGGTCCCTTCAAGGGTGGAATAGCTATCGTTTTCGGTGTTGTGCCTTACCCCTTCGTATTTCTCCACGAATTCCTTCTCCCGCCAGTTGAGGTAGTCCTTGAGCTTGCTCACGGGGATCAATTCCTTTTCCGCGGTCTCCCTGCCCATAACCTTCAGGTTATCAATTTCCGTAACGGCATTCAGTTCCCCCAGGTAGTTGTCGAGGAAAAGGTAGATGCCATGGGTGATGGTGGATTCGTCTTCTTTACTGTACTGGTCGTAGACCATCACGATATCCACTTCATCCGGATAGTCGGGATGGTCGATGGCGTAGAAGGAAAGGTTACTGTGGTCATAGGTATAGCCATTCATGTCGATCCTTACATTGGCAATATCCATGGCCGGCTTCAGCGCGGTGAATTTCCAGTTGGGCAGTTCCGGTGCATCGGCAACCAACTCTTCAATAAAGGCGATATCCTTGATCACCCCTTCGGGGGTGAGGATCAGTTCCGCCCTTTCCTTGTCCAGCATCCCTGCCAGGAAATAGATATCGGGCTTGAGCTCATCGAGTTTCTGGCTGAGTTGGTCGAAGAAGCCGGTCTCGGGATCCTTGCCGGATTTGATGATATGGTAAAAAGATTGCTGGTTGTCGAGGAACCAGGACCAGAACTCCTGGTTGGACCTGATGGGGGCTTGTTTTTTACGGAAAAGGTTCTTGAGGAAATTCATGGACGAAAGATAGGATGAATCGGGTTATCGTAAAAGAGGGAAAATCGGTGGGGGATGGGCCACGAAGACACGAAGACTCGAAGAAGCACGAAGCCGTCTTAGTGTAACTTAGTGTCTTCGTGCCTTCGTGGCCCCTAGGAAAATCAATTTATCGCAACGCCCACCACAAATCCCAGCCAGGGCTTGTTGTTGTAGATCCATATCTTCCTGTCGCTGTTCAGCAGGTAATCGAATCCGACTGCCAACCCAAAGCTGACGAAGCTGGTCTCGATGAATCCCGCAAAGCCCCCCTGAAGGATCATCCCATTATAGTCATTTCCGGTCCTGTTGTTGGTCGTAAAGGGATTGACAGGTGTTGTTCCCGGCCCTGCGAAGAAGCCGAAATCATAGCCCAGGCTGGATAATTTTTGGTAAGGCCTGCCTAGGGGATCCTTTTTGCTGGTGATCTTGTAGTTGTCAAACCGCCAACCCGCGTAGATGGCAATGTTCAGGTCGGTGGTCAGTTGCGGGGGTAATCCATTTACTGATGGACGGTATTTCAACAGAACAGAAGTAATATCAATGTCAAGGCTTTGCTTTTTGAACTTCAATGGAGTGGTTAGCAGGCTGTCGGGATCTTTTAACTTGATAGAGAGGAATTGCTCTTTAGCAGGTTTTTTATTTACCTGTTCATAGAGGTCGATCTTTTCTTCCGAGATATCTGCATAAACATCCTTTGATTTGTTGTCCGGGTAGAATTTATAGTAGCCACTGTTAAAGCCGTGTTTAGAGACTTTATCTACCGTACCGCATGCTGTTAACAAGGCCATACAGGTAGCTGAGATGAGAAAATAGAGTAAGCATTTTTTCATGGTGGCCCGCTTATTAAATGTAAGGAAATTCAGGGAAGCACACATAAAGGACGACCAAAACAATTTAAACCCCAGCAGGGTCTCCCGTAGGGGACCCTGATGAATAGTGGGATGAAAATTTATCGGGGTATAGGCCACTAAGACACCAAGACTCGAAGGAACACCAAGACGACTTGGTGCAACTTAGTGTCTTGGTGTCTTCGTGGCCCAACTTAAATAATAGGTAAGAGGTTCATCGGGCTTGCCCACGACCGCGCTCGCTTGGGTAGGGAATTTCATCATTAAAATAGGAAAGTAAAACCTTCATCCAATCGACTTAATCACCTTCGCCGGGATACCACCCACGATGGTATTGGCGGGAACATCCTTGTTCACCACCGCGCCTGCTGCGACGATCGAATTTTCACCGATGGTCACACCGGGCAGGATACTTGCACCAGCGCCGATCCAGGCATTCCTGCAGATACGAACGGATTGAAGATCGAGGTCCTTCCGCCTGCTGGGATCAACAGGATGGTTTTCGGTAATGAGGTTGACCTTCGGACCGATCTGCACATCGTCTTCAATGGTGATGCCACCCAGGTCGAGGAAGGTACAGGCATGGTTGATGAATACCCGCTTACCCAACCTGATTTGACGGCCAAAATTGGTGTAGAAGGGCACAAAGACCACCGTACTCGGGTCAATGGGGGTTCCGGTTATCGTTCCCAGTAAATCCCGCGTTTGCTTAATACCGGTAGAATTGTTCAGCTGCGGCACTAATGCCAGTGTCCGCGAGACCTGCTCCCATAATGCGGGCATACGCGGATCATCATTGCGGATGATACCGCCTTTAAGCATGTCGGTGAATAAATCATTGTGTGGGTGCATAGGAACAAAGCGTTAAGGTAAGAAGAATTTTGTCCCTAAAGTGCCGGGCTAAACCCCAGCAGGGTCTCCCGTAGGGGACCCTGATGAATAGTGGGATGGAAGTTTATAGCGGTATAGGCCACTAAGACTCCCACAACAATACTGTTGGGGCAGGCGAAGACTCGAAGGAGCACTAAGACGTCTTAGTGCAACTTAGTGTCTTGGTGTCTTTGTGGCCCCACTAACAATGCTATTCCTCCAATACCAGGTAAACAAATGCTTCCCCTTCTGACCCACCCCTGGATCTTGCTGAGAATCCTTTTCTTTGATAAAACTCCAGCGCAGCCTCGTTCTTTACCAGGCATTTGAGCCCGATAGGGTAACCGGTATGGTCAATAGCCGCATTCAGTAATGCTGTGCCCACACCGTGATGGTGGTATTCCCTGGCTACATACAAGTGATGGATAAATCGGTCAGGCAGCCAGACTGAAATAAAGCCAATAATTTTATCATCTGCCATGGCCACCAGGATATATTCCCCTTCTGTCTCTTGATCAAAGTCTGGCAAAGTATACTGCGTAGGATCTGCCCAGGTAAAGGTCTGCTGCCTTGTTTCCAGGAAGAGGTTCCGTAATGCATCCAGGTGTTGTTCCTTGGCTATTTCAATTTTAATGGCTAATGGATCTTTCATTAGATGATGATGAGTTGACAGGGCTTCATGTTAGTGGAAAACCACCATTCCGTTCATCGACCCTGCCCAACCGGTGAAAATAGGGACAAATACGGATTTTGTCTCGATGTTGTTTATAATCATCTATTTCGTATCAATCACTATTTTTTGTAACGCACCGCGCCCGCCGAAGCAAAGCGAAGGCGGGAAGAACGCGAAGGAGGTTTTACTTTTGAGGGGTTTTTGAGAACGCAAAGCATTGGCTGCGCCAATGTAAACCCATCTTTTCCGGTAGTTGTTTGTTGCAAGGTAATTGTATCCTTCGCCGCTGTTGTGTGTTATCAGCAACAGCTCCTAAGGATAACCAATGGAAACGTTGATTTATAATTTGGAATTTTACCTTACACCTCAGCGGGGTCTCTCGAAGGGGGCTCCGATGGGGATCGGAAGGACAACTATAATAGGATTATTTATCCTGGAATCCTTAGGAAGTATCCCCTGTCGGCATAATCTGGAACTGAAAGTTTCCATAACTGTCCACAGATAAGGCATTCATAAATTTGATACCTGCTGTTTGTTGATGGTGAATTTTGGCAATCTTTCATTTTAATGCTTTTATCGTTGGCAATTTTCTTTGTCAGCTCCAAATCGAAGACTTCAAAGTCATGTTGCGTAGGGAAGGATCTTATCTCCCTGTTAAAACAACTGTCACACATTCTCGTATATCATGATTGGTTATTGGATTTTAATTGGGATTACAGCTGGCTTATAAGAAAACTAGCTTTTTAACCTATTGGTGTGTCTCACAGAATACCCAGGTGGACATTACTTTTCTTTTGGAATATATGTATAAAAGGCGAAATAATTTATGCATCCAACAGCTAAGCTCATCTTCCAACTACCCGTTGGTCATAAGACACAACGGGGGCGACAGGGGTGTTAAAACTTTTCGCCCCATGGTGATACTCTTCAAGAGTCCCTGATGAATTTTCATCCCACTATTCATCAGGGTCCCCTGCGGGAGACCCTGCTGAGGTGGAGATGTTGGTGCACAGTAGTCCTTTCAGGAGCCCCAGCTGGGGTAGGGGAGAGTACGTTATAATTGAAGGCGTAAAGCTTTGGCGCAGCCAAAACGTTGCGCTCTTGAATATCCCTCAAATGCCTGACCGCGTCTGGCTACCTTCTCTTTGCTTCGTCGGGCACGGTGCGTCTTTGCGAATCTTGGCGTCTTTGCGTGAAGCAACCCCTTTTTCTGCCTTGGGGTTAGAATAGTTCGCCAATGAAAAACCCCGGCGCTTCACTGGGGTCATTCATTAGTTCTCCATTTCCCTCCTTTCCCTTTCCTCCTGCTCCGCTTCCATTTCCAGTTTCTTCTCCCTCAGGTTCCAGGGATAATTGTATTTCACTTCTATGGCTCCTTTCATTTCATAGGTATCTTTTCGGCCCTTACTATCGGTGATGGTCAGTCGCACATCGTACTTGCCGGGTTTGGCGGTCTCGTAGTCGATGATGGGATTCTCTTCGGTGGAACTGCCCTGGATGGAGCCGGGGAATTCCCAATACCATTTGGCACCCTCCCGACGGATGGCCGAATGGTCATAGAAGAAGACCTTGCGCTCATCACTCTCGCCCGAAGGCAGGCTGCGCTTGTTCAGGGCGATCAGTGCCCTGGGCTGGAAATCCTCCACCAGGTCGGTCTCCCAGATGCCACGGTAAGTACCGATCCTGATCTTCGCCTTATCGTAATTCAGGCTGATGAAATTGACCGGTGTATAAGGCAATCCTGTTCCTACCTTCACCCATTTGCCGGTACGGGCACTGCGATAGAAGACCCCGGGATCTGCCCCCAGATAGATGCCGCCTTCTGTCCCGCGCTGGAAGGCCGCGGTCAGCAATTCATTCACCGGCAGTTCGGCGGAATGGTAATCCTGCCAGCTCTGGCCACCATCGCGGGTCTCCATCACCTTCCGCTTGTTCTGGTAGCCACCGATCACCAACCAGGCATGCTGTGGGTCACGGTCGTCGATAGCGATATCATTAAAGGGATATTTCACGGCAATGCTGTCCTTGGGTGTCCGTTCTGTCCAGTTCTTCCCGCCATCTTCGCTGAGATATACCTGTGAAGGTTTCTGGCCAATGGCATAGAGCACGTTCGGGTAACTAACACTGATCCTTACCCGCTTTCCATAGGCCTTGGTGGGGAAGGTCAGCAGGGTATCCACCGTTCTGGCATTGTCGCGGCTCATCACCACCCTGCAGGTATCATAGCGCCAGTGCGGCTTGTCCTCATCGATGGCATAGAGGGTGTACACATCATTGGGATGGAACTCCACGTTGCGGTTGGGGATATAGCCGAACTTGATGGGCGACTTGACAGAACTGGCCTCATCGCGCAGGTGCGTAGGACGCTTCACGATATAATGGTCATAGGGCGTGGCATAGACATAACGGTCATCGAATGGGTTCACGCTGGCGGTCATGGCATCACCGCCGCCATAATGGTACCAGTCCTTGCCATAGAGTTTTTGGTCATAGATCATGGTGCCGCTATGGTCCACGCCAACAGCCATCACATCGGTCTTGAAGGAAGTGCTGAAGCCCCAGAGGTCCTGGCCGCTGAAGCCTTCCATCCTTGTCTGTTGGCGCGTCTGCAGGTCCACATGGTTGAGCCCGCCATCATTGGCCAGCCACACATCATTGCCGATCACTTTAGCGGTCTGGATATCCCCATGGATGCCATACTGTCCCTGTTTGCGCAGGAATGTCCAGGTCTTGCCGGCATCCTTGCTGAACACGGCGCCGGAGGCGGCCATCACCATGGTCTGCGGATCGCGGTCCGACAAGCCAAAGGCAGTTGCCCAGCCCACCTGCTGGAAAGAAGCCTGCCAGAAGGAGTTATCGGTATAGTTGAAATCATAGCGCTCCTTGTCCTCATCCGCGCTGTACATATGGAAGAGGGAATAGTGTGCATCGATATAACGATAGTTCTTCTCCTGTTGGATGGTCTTGAAACTTTTACCGGCATCCTCGCTCACCAGAAAGGCGCCCACCATCTGCTTCTTCTCTTCCTGCTTCACGGATGTCTTCACCTGCGCATCGCCGAAGATGAGCAGGTAGAGCTTGTCGGGCGAAGCCTTGGAAACGGCGGCCGTAATATCATGGAGCCTCGTGAGGCGAGAAGGGTCGGGCAGTCCGGTGGTAGAAGGTGAATAGGTCTTCCCGCCATCTTCGGAGCGCAGGATCACGAAGGTCTTGGGATCCTTCTTATAAGCGCCACCGGTATAGACGATGCGGTTATTGGTGGGATGGAACTCGATGAACTGTGCCTGCCATCCGGGTAGGACAGCCGTCCAGGCCGTACCGCCATCGAGGGTTTGGTAGAGCGTATCGCCGGCAGTGGCGACTACCTGCTGTGGATTGGCTGGCGCCACGCTGAGTAGGGTGCGGTCATCGTTCCATTTCTCGCGGTCGGCGCAGGGCAGTTTGTGCAGGAGGTTGAGTTGGGTGAAAGCCCAGTGCTCACCGCCGTCGGTGCTTTTGATGATGCCCACGGTAGTGGCGGCATAGACGATGGCGGGATTGCTGGCAGCGATCTGGATCTTCTTCACGTTCTCTACGGGCAGGTCGAGACTGGTATTGCGCCAGGACTTGCCCTTGTCCTTGCTGAGCCAGATGCCGCTGCTCATGCCGCCCATGATGAGGCGGTTGGGTTGGGAGGGATGCACATCGATGCTGCGCATCACGCCCAGTCCGGGTGCGCCGGTCTCACCCGTGGTCTTGTGGATGGAAAAAGGTCCCAGGGGTTTCCAGGGCGATTGCTTCAGCTGTGCGGTCAGGGCCTGACCGGCCAGCAATAGGGCCAGCGTCAAAAAATGGCGTGTAGTCATGGCAGTGTTTAGTAGGTATTCAACGGTACAACCTTCACTGGAAGAACCCTGCTGTCTCCTACTTTGGTGCGAAGCAGCTGGTGGCCCATCCGGAAGGACTGCCATAAACATACACCCGCTAATGACCTGCTGGTACATGCAAACGATTGCCCGAAATCAGGGATGTCCATGACCTGCTATTGCATCATCGGGATATAGGATAAGTATACCGAGAGTATACCATGAGTATACCATGAGTATACCATGAGTATAGGATGAGCGAAGGATGAGTATAGATTTGATGCAAGAAATACCTGCACGCCTTTTTCACCTCAGCAGGGTCTGCTGAAAGGGCTGCCGTGTACCCACATCTTCACCTCAGCAGGGTCTCCCGCAGGGGACCCTGATGAATAGAAGGGAGAAAATTCATCGGGGACTCTCGAAGAGTACCAATATGGGTTGAAAGATTTAACGCCCCCCCCGTCGCCCCCTCTGTATCTTATGACCAACGGGTAATTGGAAGATGAGCTTAGTTGTTGGATGCAAAAATTGTTTTGCCTTTTATACATCGGGGTCCCCTGCGGGAGACCCCGCTGGGGTTAAAATAGATATGGGTACACCGATCACCCCAGCAGGGTCTGCTGAAAGGGCTGCCGTGTACCCACATCTTCACCTCAGCAGGGTCTCCCGCAGGGGACCCTGATGAATAGAAGGGAGAAAATTCATCGGGGACTCTTCAAGAGTACCAGTATGGGTGGAAAGATTTAACGCCCCCCCGTCGCCCCCGTTGTGTTTGATGACCAACGGGTAATTGGAAGATGAGCTTAGCTGTTGAATGCAAAAATTGTTTTGCCTTTTATACATCGGGGTCCCCTGCGGGAGACCCCGCTGGGGTTAAAATAGATATGGGTACACCGATCACCCCAGCAGGGTCTGCTGAAAGTGCTGCCGTGTACCCACATCTTCACCTCAGCAGGGTCTCCCGCAGGGGACCCTGATGAATAGCAGGATGGATATACATTGGGAGACGCTTGAAGAGCACCACAATGGTGTTAAATGGAATTGTAGAACAATAGTGATAACAATCATCACACCCAATGAACCTGCTCATGGGTTAGCATTCTAAAGAAGTGTAGCTTGGTATAGTCAGTTGTTGATTCATAACCATTAAAACAAGTAATATGGGAAATCTACTTTATCTGGTAGCCGTAATACTCATTATCGGCTGGGCAGTTGGTTTTTTTGCCTTTAATGCAGGTGCAGTTATCCATATTCTACTGGTAATTGCATTAATTGCCATTATACTAAGGATTATCCAGGGCAGAAAACCGATCTAGGTAGTTGAATTGCAAGGTTTTCATCATCATGTTAAAGGCCTGTGCTTTTGATGCTTTTCATGTTGGATCAATTTTTCCCTAACTACCCGGACCTGCTAATGTCAATGAAAGGAGCATAAGCCTTTCATGGGGCCGACAATTGCATTAACCTCGGACACCCGTTACACAGATGGTAAGGATCGTTCAATGGATCAATCACCATTGAACGATCCCTGAATGGTTTATCCAGCCAGCAGTTATTTGCCTATTCGGTGCTGCTAGCGCTGGTGCTGTGTAAAGCCACCCATGACCTTTTTCATGATCTTTATTTTTGCCGACCTCGGGACGGTAGCTAAACTGTACACCAGGACTTTAGAGAGAAGGCCCGGGACGACATTATTGGTCCTGCCAAGTGCCTTGAGGATGGGAACGCCAATTTTTTCGGGTGCCAGGGAATTGCCCATCTTCATGTTGGCCCGATGAGCGAAGCCGCTGTCCACAGGGCCGGGCGCTGCTGCCAGCACATCTACCTGAAAAGGCTTTAGCTCTACTGCCAACGCTTCAGCAAAGCTTTGGATATAGGCTTTGGTGGCGGCATAGTGGGCGGCATAGGGAACCCCCTGGAAAGCGACCAGTGAACTCAGGAAGATGATCCCTCCCCTTTTTTGCTGTTTGAATTGTTGGGCAAAATAATGGGTGAGGGACAGCACCGCTTCACAGTTTACCCGAAGCATATTGATCTCCGTGAACAAGGAGGCATCAACAAAAAGCCCTGAAGTCCCGAAACCGGCATTGTTGACCAGCAAGCCAATGGGCAGGCCCCGGGAGGCCTGGATGATCTTATCTATGCCACCGGCTTCCGCCAGGTCGGCGACCACCGGGATCACCTGAACCTGATGGCGGCTGAGTTGCTTTTTCGCCTGCAGTAAGCGTTCTTCCTGGCGGCCATTGATGATCAGGTTGATGCCGGAGGCTGCCAGTTGATGGGCCAGTTCCAAACCGATGCCCGATGAGGCCCCGGTCACGATGGCCCATTCCCCATAGTTGCTTTTTAACCTCGCTTTTTCTTTAGCCGTCAATGTCATAGTACTGCTGTTTTTAATTGATGAATAGGTTTAGGTAATGAAAGGAAGATCTTGCCGCTACCTGCAATGCAAAGCATTTTCAATCATCCCTGGTGCAATGCTTCAGGTTCCCTTTCTTGATCAAGAAGGGGAGAAGCTTTTGTCATTGGTGTTGATATAGGATGATCCTTAGTTGCTGACCGCTATTCCCGGAAGGCCGCTTGCGCTACAGGTCACTAATGGTTGATGTCCTTTCATTGGACAAATGTCAGCAGTTGCTATTGCCCAAACGATAACATTTGTTTAGGGTTTTTCCCGGTCGGCTTTTTTCAGCCTGCTCAGGTGTACCGGGGTAATGCCGAGGTAAGAAGCGATCATATGCTGTGGTACCCGGTTGTGGATGTTGGGGAAGACATCGGTGATGGAGTCATATCTTTCTTTGGGCGTTCGGGCATAGAGGTTTTTGATGCGGTTGTCCTGGTAGATGAAGTAGAACTCGGCGATCAGTCGGCCTAGCCTATCGCCTTGTTGGAGGTTCTGGTAGCCCCACTCAATAGCGGCCCTGGGTAGCACCACGACCTCGGTTGCTTCTTCCGTTTGCAATTGGTAAGGCGAAGGGGTTTTTAACAGGAAGGCGGAATAATCGGCGATGAACTGGTTTTCGAGGGCAAAGTGGATGGTGTTTTCCACGCCCTCATTATCGGTGATCAGTACCCTGACCAGTCCCTGGTTGATAAAGAAGATCTCGTTGGGGACAATGTTGGGCCTGCTGATGATGGCCGAGCGTTTGAATTGTTTGATGGTACAGAAATGCAGAAAGTCCTCCAACTCCCTGTCGGAAATATCGATCATCTGTTGTATGACCTGCGTGAGCTGTTGCATATGCGTTTTAATGAACCCGGTATGAGTGAAACAGGCAGCTCATTAGGATGGTAATAAACAGCCCTGTCAAATAAAATTAGGGCAAAATACGGCTACTTTCTGCCCCAGCGCTGGCTATCATATACTCCATCGGGGTCTTCCGCAATTGCTACCGAGTACCTACATCTTCACCTCAGCAGGGTCTCCCGGAGGGGACCCTGATGAATGGTAGGAGAGAAATTCACCGAGACTTTAGCAGAGAACTCCTATTAGTAGATAAGATTTACTATCCCCCTTCGCCCCAGTTGTGTTTGGTGACCAACGGGTAGTTGGAAGATGAGCTTAGCTGTTGGATGCATTAACTATTTCGCCTTGTATACATCGGGGTCCCCTTCGGGAGACCCCGCTGGGGGTATAAATAGTTGTGGGTACACGGTAGCCCCTTCGGGAGACCCCGCTGGGGTAAAATAGATGTGGGTTCACCTCAGCAGGGTCTCCCGGAGGGGACCCTGATGGAAATGGACGAAATACATTTTAATATAGATCAACTAGGTCTCCCGATGCCGGCAATGATAGGTAGATGGGATTATGCAAGATGGTTTCCCACTGGCGTAGCTAATGTTGTACATACCCACAATATAAAGCCGCACTAGAAAAACGTAAAAGTCACCCAGCGTATACAAGGAGGAAAGGATGAGCGAGGGATGAGTATAGCATTGATGAAGGAAATTCCCAAACACCTTTGCCTATTACCCGCGATGCCTTTCCCGGGCAATACAGGTTGTGCCTAGTCAATTACAAACTAACCCCGAATAAATAACCTACTACAGCTGTTAACACCATGGCGATTGTTCCCCAAAATGTTACGCGGAGAATGGCCTTGGGAATGCTTGAACCACCGGTCTTTGCTGCCACTGCTCCCAGAATGGATAAAAAAAGAAGGGATAATCCGTATAAGTAATATTCCATATTTTGAACGGGGAGAAAAAATGCTCCTAAAAGGGGCATTATGCCACCGCCTACAAATGCTGATCCTGAAGCAATTGCTGCTTGTATCGGCTTGGCTTGATTTAGTTCATTAATTCCCAGTTCGTCCCTGACGTGTGCTCCCAAAGCGTCTACCTCTGTCAGTTCTTTTGCCACAATCATGGCCGTTTCCTTTTTAAGTCCCCTTTTCTCATAGATCTCTGCAAGTCGTTGGACTTCTGTTTCCGGCATGGATTTGAGTTCGGCTTTTTCTCTTTCTATGTCGGATTTTTCTACATCGGTTTGGGAGCTAACCGAGACATATTCTCCCGCCGCCATTGAAAGAGCGCCTGCCACTAACCCTGCCACTGTCGCTAAAACAATAGGTTCCCTTGTGGTACTGGCAGTGGCAATACCTATTGCCAGGCTGGCAATGGAGATGATTCCGTCATTGGCACCTAAAACAGCTGCTCTTAACCAATTGCTTCGGTGGATAAAATGACTGGAGAGATAATTGTCCAGGTTGTTCATGGTCCGTTATTTATATGGCACTAAAGGTGGGGGCTAATGCTGGGCTGGTGACCCGGATGCTGTCAGCCGGGAAAAGAAGCCCGGTCGGTAACCTTAGCTTAAAGTTAACGATTATGGCTGAATGTATCAGCTTCGGCCGGCGCTTAAGGTGCTACCGATTTGGGACAGATGGTTATTCCATCAGCCAGCATGGGAGAGAACGCATTGGTGTGCGTTCGAAGAACTTCCACCCAGCTATTTTCGCATACCCATCCGGGCATTGAGGATTGATCGCCATCGCGATCATGGATGAGGTGAAATATCCATACATTCACCAGCTATGCTCATCTTCCAACTACCGGTTGGTCATCAAACACAACGGGGGCGACGGGGGATAGTACAGCTCATCACGCCAGCGGGCGTGGTCGCAAATGACTCCTGATGAATTTCTCTCCTACTATTCATCAGGGTCCCCTGCGGGAGACCCTGCTGAGGGGAAAATGTGGGTACACGGTAGCCCGAAGGGGACTCCGTTGAGCAAAGACCCGGTTCCGCAGCATCCCCGAATTCAAAAGTGTGCAGCTGTCTATTGACCTGGAATAACAAAGCGATGCTTCCATTATCAGGAAAGCATCGCCAGTTTTTCTAGTGCAGGTAAGAGGTAGGTGCAACAGGAGGTTTATTCCTTCCACAAGGTTTATAATTTCTTAAAAGGCAATTGATCTACCATATTGCCTACCAGTCGTCCCTGGTTGATACCGGCATCCCCGGCAAACCTGAAGGTAGTGCCGCCGCTGACCCTGGCCTGTACAATGTCTTCCAGCATCTGGTCAAAGGACGTATAGGTCCACTCGCCATGGGTAGCTTTATGGATGTCGTCCACAAAGGAATAGTTGGTGCCAAAATAATTTTCCAGGATGGCGACTGAAGAAGCCGTCGCAGACATTTCATCGGGATAGGAAGGTGTTTGCGGCGTATTGGGCAGCGAACTCCAGGTGCCCTGGCCCAGTACATTCCTGATATAGGTAACCGGCCTGAGCAGTGAATAATGAAACTTTGATTTGAAGACAGCGATGATGGCATCGGAGCCGGCAATGGTTTGCTTGGCATACAGGGTGGCTGCGTCTTCCAGGTTCAGTCCTTCCTTCACCATGATCTGTGTAGAAATCCTCAGCATATGGGCAAGCGGGTTGTAATTCGGCGCGATGTCCCTCCAATTGTTGAATTGATTTGTTTCGTCGGTGCT
Organism: Flavihumibacter rivuli; assembly: GCF_018595685.2. Lineage (NCBI taxonomy): Bacteria > Pseudomonadati > Bacteroidota > Chitinophagia > Chitinophagales > Chitinophagaceae > Flavihumibacter > Flavihumibacter rivuli. Next base: position 2,952,952 of record NZ_CP092334.1, on the reverse strand, counting down.
AATGTTATTCCGGGACGTTGCGGTTTCTAAAGCGGCCTGGTAAAAAGCAGATCCGGGATCGGTGGAATAGGCGGGAGGCGGAGGGGCCAAAACGGTATTGGCAATATTCGGGATATAAGTATTTAGATTGCCCTGGCAGGCGCCGGCTACAGGGAGGAAGAATGGCGGTGTGGGCACCCAATTGCCCGGTCCGCCCAATGGTGTATACGGCGGACAGACCGCTAGACTTCCATCAGCATTCAGTGTGCCGTCGGTTTTGCTCCACTCGTAAATAAGGTCCGCTACGTAGCTACCGAATTCCCTGGAGAACTGTAGTCGTTCCGGACTGGCCTCCGACTGGAAGCGGGTATTGAAAGTGGATTCCAAAGCCTGCACGGCGGATAGGTTGGGAGCAGGGTAGTTCTCCATGATCTTCGAGGCTATCCTGGCAATGGCTGCATTGGCCGCGGCTGGCCAGTAATAGTCTTTTTTCTTGTCTACCATTATGGTGTTACCCGTAAAGTAGTGATACATGCTTTGGTAGGAAGGCATGCCCGGTACTACCGATTCGTAAAGCGCCATGCCGCTGTAAGAAAAAATGCGGAGCGATTGAGGGGAAAAATAGGGCTTGGTCCTGGAGATTTCTGTTAGCAGCATGAACCATTCAGTGGCCACCTCTGCCGGGTATTGTTTGGTATGCGGAAGCGCACTTGACTGGTTCTTGGCAGGAAGCACCACCACTTCGTCTGCCACCCCTTTCCTGCATGCCTGGTTAGCGACTGCAAAAATGGCAAGCAGCCCGATCAGGGCCAGCTTTGGCAAGTTGATCTTTTTCATAATTTTTTGATTAGGTTTAATGGTTAGCCTAAAACTACTCATCGGCAGGGGCATTTTTAATGAAATGCGGCTGAGGGCAGAACGGTTAAGGCAAACCGCTGCTTAAGCACGATGAATTGTAGGAAATCAGCTATTTCATCCCATTCCCGACTGTTGGTCTGCGACAAAATTGATTGGTCGTGCTTTGGATACTTCTGGTCGCAATATTTCCGAATGCGTGATTTATCATTTAAATTTAGAAGAGAAACTTACCTATGACGATCCAGGAGTTCATTTTTTCGGAGGACAAGAAGGTTCGCCTGAAACAACACCTGCTGTTTTGGGGAATTTGGTATCCCTACATTACCCTCACGCATGCCGCCTTCCCGTTCGGCTATCCGGAAATGGCCTATTTCAAGAATCCTGTCTACACCTGTACGGAAAGTTTCTTTGTGGTCTTGGCACAGGTTCCCCTGACCTATGGAATACTCTACTTTGTACTGCCCAGGTTCATTTTAAGGAAGAAATACTTGCTGGGCCTATTCTGGATCATTGTGCTCTGGTTTGCCGGCGGAGCGCTGAACCTCTATTTTTTGGGCAAGGTACTTCCGCAATTGCTGGCATTTTTATTACCGGCCAAATACCAGCCCCTTGCCCCACGCAGCGAAGGGGTATCCTTCTTTATGGCCGTCATTGCTACCAACAAAGGAGCTTTTACCATTGCCGCCAGTGCGCTGATGCTGAAATTTGGCAAACACTGGTATCACAAGGAACACCGTAACCTGCAGTTGCAAAAGGAGAATACCGAATCGCAGCTGAGGCTGCTGACCGCGCAGGTGCATCCGCATTTTTTATTCAATACACTGAACAATATTTACTCGCAAACACAGGTGGAATCCCCCAAAGGCTCTAAAATGATCATGGGGCTTTCGGATATCCTCCGGTATGTGTTGTACGAGGGACAAAAACCATTGGTACCCTTAAGCCAGGAATTGCAGTTGGTGAACGAATATATCAACCTGGAAAAGATCCGCTATGGCAACAGGCTGGAGGTGCATGTGTTGATGCCGGAAACCCCGGGGGATATCTATATTGCCCCTTTGTTGTTGCTGCCATTTGTCGAGAATTGTTTTAAGCATGGTACCAGCAACATATTGGAGAATCCCTGGATCAACCTGACCATTGAGTTGAAGGATACCACGCTGGTGATGAAGTTGATGAATGGGAAAGCGCCGCTAAAGACGAACGACCGGAACCAGTCCGGTATTGGCATCAATAACGTAAGGCAACGGCTTGATCTTTTATACAAGCAGCAATACGAGCTGCAGATCAGGGATGAAGAAGAGGTATTTGTGGTGGACTTGCGGGTCGACCTGATCAGGATCAGGAATAAGCAGGAGGAGGAAGCCTTGACGCCCATTCACCCAAATATGGTGTATGCCTAACGGAAACCAGCTACCGATCAAATGCATCATTGTGGATGATGAACCCATGGCAAGGGATGTGGTGAGGCGGTATGTACAAATGGTCCCCACGCTGAAGCTGGTTGGTGAATTTGGCAACGCCATTGATGCCACCATTTTCCTGCAGGAGCAATCAGTGGACATTATTTTCCTGGACATCAAAATGCCGCAACTCACCGGGACAGAATTTGTGAGAAGCCTGCACACGGTACCCAAGATCATCTTCACTACGGCACATAAGGAATATGCACATGAAGGCTTTGAGCTGGATGTGACCGATTACCTACTGAAGCCCATCCGGTTTGACCGTTTCCTAAGGGCGGTAAATAAAGCCTTCCCGCAAAAGCAACAGGAAATCCAGTCTGCTGCTGCCGTGGCCGCTGAGGAAGGCAAGCCGGCCAATTCCTTCATTTACCTTCGGTTGGACCGCAAGATGAAGAAAGTGCTGCTGGATGATATCCTGTATATTGAAAGCAACAGGGATTATGTAAAAGTGTTTACCGAAAAAGACATCATCATCACCCGGCAAACCATTGCCTCCGTAGAGGCCATGCTGTCGGAAAGCCAGTTCATCCGCGTGCATCGTTCCTACATCGTGTCCCTGAGTAAGTTAAAGTCCTTCACGGCGGAAACCGTGGAGATCGGCAACAAAGAATTACCCATCGGCAAATTGTACCGCAATAATTTCTTAAAACTCCAGGGCAGTTGATTGCTGGTTGGTTATGCTTGTTGAAGTAAATCAACAAGCATAACCAATTAAATAGGGGCAAGAATAACTAGAGAAGCCAAAAAACTTCTAGCGTTCTTCCCACCTTCGCTTCGCTTCGGCGGGCGCGGTGCCTTACAAATGAAATCGAAAATTGGCGTAGCCAATACTTTGCGTCCTCAAAAACTCCTCAAAAGCATAACCTTCTTAGCGTCCTTTGCGTATTCTTCGCGCTCTTTGCGTTACAAAAAACCATTGGCGCAGCCAATAGGTTTCACTCTTAATGTCCTTCCATCAATTACCCCTATAAGTAGAATACCCAAACGGCGAAAGTGTCAGCGGAACATGGTAATGGGAGCTTCCCCGGATCGCGAACACCACTTCGATAAAAGGATAGAAGCTCTCCCATTTCCTGCGTTCGAAATATTCCCTGGTCAGGAAGACCAATTTATAAGTGCCGTCATTGTTGCCCCCTGTGGGAAGGAAGTCCTTGATGCGTCCATTCCCATCAGTCTTTTGCTCACTGATCTTTTTCCATGACCCCGCCAGTGAGTCATAGCGTTCCAGCCGGATGGTCACACCCGTGGCCGGACTGCCACTAGAAATGTCGAGGATATGGGTGGACAACTGGTAGGACTTGTCCTGCGCCTGGAGGGAGAACTGGCAGGCAAGGATAACGCTAAATAGTAGAATGAGTTTTTTCATGCCCAATTAACAGGAGGAGCCGGAGTTGGTTGAGGGTGGGCTGTTAAGGGTGTGCTAATGTGTGTGGCAAATGTTAGGAAAGGATAGTTGATCCGCAATTTTCTTTTAATATTCTTTCTACTTCTCAACTGAGAATTTACTAACTGAAATAAACCGCCGATCTTGTACCAGTAGCTCAGCTATACAAAAGGGGGGCAACATGTGCCTGAGTAACAGTTGAAAAATCATCCTGGAAATAGTTAGGGCCAAACTGAACTCAATAAAAGGGAGCAATTTGGCCCGGAATCTACTGTTACTCAAATGGCCCAGGTTCAAACACAATATCCGGACAAGGCCAGGGAAGCTCTACTTCCACACAAACTTGGGGTCCAAATGGTAAGGGGTTACATAGTTTCACTGAGATATGACATTCATGAGGAATGATAGGAGAGAGTGGTCCATGATGGTTGGGTTTTTCTCTTGATATTACGAGTACATCATTAATCTGCTCGTTTTTGGATTGCCCTCCTTTAATTTCTATACGTTTAATGTTTTTGCCAACATCCTCCTGGTTTTTACCAGTTAGGTTGCTGATTTGCTTAACAACGGCATCAATTGACTGATTGATGGCTTTGAGCTTTTTTTCGTTGTAATGAATCTTAAGTTGACTTTCAAAAGCATGCTCATATTGACCTTGTTGGGGATTCTCTTTCATTAGAAAAGGTTTATTTGGTTTAAAAAAAGTTTAGATAGAATGATTTTTCCCATTTATGAATAAGGTAAAAATTACATTTCCATTTATAGCTGAGTTTTTATTCCATCTATGTGTATATAGTATATTCTACATAATTGTTAGTGTTGTCTACTTTAGGTTTTCCTTCTACCATTTTCCAACCAGATTTACCCTTTCCTTTTGTAGGTTGACAATCATCCTCAAATCCATTCTTATCCATCACCATCACCCTGTTATTGGTTTTTTCCTTAAGCTTATTCAGTAAGTTTTTTGCGGGCATTCGCCATCCGTTTTGCTTGGTGATATGGCCATCAGTTCTATCCACTGGAATCATGGCTACCAATTCCGGATGACACATTTTCTCTATGGCCTCCACAAGGCTGGCATTGTGGCTTCCATGATGACCAACCTTATACAATACAGTATTCTCAAGAAGTTGATTGATACTGAATTTGGCATTCTTCCCTTTCCATTTTATTTCTTTCCATGATAGCCAGTTCCCGGTTTGGGCATCACCAACAAACAGCAATACCTTACCTGACTGTACAAGCTCAAATGCTAGTACGAGACTGCTGTTGTTGGTATAGGTATCCATATAAATAGCTAATCGATTGGCTTGCTCCAGCCAATCATCTTCAATCTGCCTGCTGGGATCATTGTTATAGAGTTGCCTGACTTTAGGGTCTATTTCCCTTGTTATCCGCTTATAGGTTTTATTAAAGGGGAAGTCAGATTCCTCCGGCTGGTCGATTCCCTTTATTTTATTCTTGACTGCGGATAGCAATTGCTTTGTTCCTGCTTCTGCCAGTTGTAGCCGGTGATCATAGCTTTCCTTACTGCTTGCGCTTATATCATACAGCAAGTCTGGATTCCTGGGTGGTCCCAGGACATAAACATTGACGCTATTCTTGTTGAGATTGGGTAAGATCAACCTGTCTCCGGGTTCCAGATATTTAACGGGTTTTGTACCTATTTCCTTCAATACTTTTATGCCTTCGGCCGGTACTGCGGGGGCTGCCCCTAATAAGCCATAAAAGTCAAGCAATTCTGTGGCAATATTCAGTTGCTTACTTTTGCCGATCTTTTTCGACTCGCTTACCACTTCCAACAAACCCAGTACTATTTTTTTATGTTCCTTGTTTATTTTCCTGGCTGCTGCATCCTTTGGATCATCTAACCAGGATAGCCATACCTGGTCAATGTTGCCCTCAAATATTTCTTTAGCATGCACAAAGCCTGACAAGTGGTCATTGTGCTGATGGGTACCAACTACCACATCAATCTTTTCGCCATTCAGTTCTTCTGTAATATGACTAGCAATCTTTTGTAATCTTTCTTTAGATGCCGTTGAATTTCTAAAAGATCCACAATCGATCAATACCCTGCTTTGTGTTTGTCCTTCCTTAAATTGCAGATAAAAGCAATCCCCAAGTTCTCCGACCCTGTACATTCTTATGGATACACTAAGTTTCTGGGACATAGTAATAGCTTTTAGTGTGAGTGGAAGTGTAGTTTCTCGAAGTTTATTTTTGGCGACTGTTGTTCTTGTGCATAGGTGTCATCTGACGCAAAGCTGAAGTCTTCGGAATTGCCTGTCTGATAATTCATCTGTTTCGCAAATCGGTAGCTGCTTTCAATATTTTTGAGAATAACGTATTCTATTTCATAGTTTTTGGACATATTGATGACTACAGTACAACCACCCCTGAAGATCTCGCCCGATAAAGAACCCGTTGTTATCCTAAAGGTTTGAACCAGTGTAATCAATACCTGTTCTTGAATTGTACCGTCTCTTCCTACCCGATAGGCTGGTCTTACTTTGTGGACCTGGATCTTCGGGACCTCATTGCTCTTGATAACCTCATCGTTATAGATGAATTCAAGAGTCTTATTGGTAAGACCATGGTTTTGAAGGATTTTCCCCCATTCTAAGGGATCTTTTGTCCAACTGCCTTGCATAAGTAGCCGATAAAATGCGGCCTGTATCTCTAAGGTTTTTGTATATAGAAGTTCCCGATCACTTGGTTCCTTGATTCCGATGTCAACCAGCTCTCTTATTTGGGGTTTTAGAGTATTTACAATTTCGCGCCACATATCATTGTCTTTCTCTCCTAACCTAAAACCTGATTTAGCCCATTTGAGACTTTCTACTGAAAGGGTATTTACCCTATCCGGATAGATTCCCCAAGCTTTGAATGCCTCGATCAAGGCTAGCCTATAGCCATTTTTATCTTGTGGCGAGCTGTCCAGGTCTGCGGTAATGAGTGCCCTCAAGTAATCACCGTAGGTAATGTCAACCGGTGGACAATAATCCAAAGCCCTAATGCAGATATAGAGCAAATGTTTGGCAATAGAGCAAGCTTCTGCAGCAAGTCGTTTTACGAGGTCGGGATGAATGGCACCCTTTTGCAGAACACCTGTTCCGTTACTGGCTATTCTAAGCAGGTCAGCAGTTTGCCAATGATAAAGCCTTAGAAAGGCATCAAAAATAGTGGCTACTAATATGGCTCCTCGGTCATGTGGTTCCGTGGATTTTTTGTATTTCAGCGGATCTGGCTTAAATCTTTCCCATTTGTTGGTTTTAGGATTGATCGCCCCGATAGCACCTCTTAAGGCTCCCCTGCTATTGTCCAATGCATTGCCAAATTGCGTGGCGAGCTCTCCCAAGTAGGAGAATTCACTGAGGTTTCCTTTGGTTTCTGCTATTTGATGTTCAACTAGGTTCGTAATGGTAAACCTTTGGAGCAAGGCCACAATGTCTGCAAATCCTTCATGAAAACCTCCTACATCTGGATTAGTGTCCTCTATGAAACGTGGATGAATGGAATCCAGCAGGGCATGGGTTAGCTCATGGGCTACTATATCAGGCGAGAGACAGGCAAATATGGCGCCACCTGGTAATCCATTATAATAACTGTCCTTTGGAGCTTCAAAATATCCGAATAGGATGGCTTTTTTTTCAGGGTCATAGTAGGCATTAGCGCCTCTGAATGCATGGGGATAAATTCTAAGCCGGCGAACAAATTCTGCGCCTTTTCCTCCATGTATTAACTTCGGATTATAATTTCTAGGTCGCCAAAGTATTTTTCTTCCTAAACTATGTTCAAAGTGCTCCAGGGTTTTCATGGATATCGTATACACGAATTGCTGATGAAACTTGGGATTACCTTCACTAGGCGGTAAGCCATTTTGGGCCAATACCTCAATGGAGTCCAGATCCACTGGCTCATACCAGCAATTACTGGCGGGATCAATATCTATCACTTCGAAATATTCGCCTACTGGACCTTTCCCAATCTCTTCCCACCTTATAGCATAGGTGATCTCATTGATTTGGGCTGTATTTAGTTGGATGGAGAATCCTGGGTCCAGGGAATAGCCTCTCAACATCCTGAAGGAAGGTTTACTCATGGCGCTGGTTTTATAAACTTGGACAATATAGCTTTACCTGTAGTTCTGTAAGTGCGGCTGCATGTGCGCTAAGGGCTTCTACTTCTGCATGCGTCAGCTTTTTGAGATTTGTTGTAACATTTCTTGCCAACTTTACTTGTTCCTGTGTGGGATATTGATTCCTGATGCCTTCGAGATCAACCCTGTTACTGATATGATCCTTTATTAGGTTCCTGTACTTTTTTATTTGATCTATCCATTCTAAAGGGATTTCATGTGCCGCAATTACCCTGGGATTGATGATCTTGTTTTCTAAATTATCAAGGAAGCCTTCTATACATCTTTCCAGATCCCACCCTAATGAAATATACCCAATCTCGCTTATGCCAGATTGTTGTTGATCATACACATCCTCTTTTAGCTGGAAGCGTTTGATCCTTTCCATGAATACATTGGATGTTCTTATGAGTAGACTGATCGTATTTTTATAGAGGTCTTCAAATGGTAGTTTGTTGCCAGCATCACTGATGACTATGATATCTGCCCTAAACAGGCTTCTGGGGTGGGTTAACTTATGGGAACCCTGGTTGTCAAAAACCCCTCCATCAACAATGATGGGCGCAGAAGAGCCTAGCTCTTTTCCGTTCTCTATGAAGGTTTTATCAATGGAAACAGGGGTGAAGGCAAAAGGAACGCAACTGGACGCCATTACTGCCCTGGATATGGGGAAACTGTCTGGAAGAAACCTCGCTTGCATTTCCCTGGTGTAATAGCTTTCTCCCATATATGGCTTGGAGAATACAAAAGGTCTGGCCGTTTGTAGATTGGTTGCACCGATCGCTAATAGTGGCCGCTTTTCACTCAGGTCTTTCAGGGTTTTATTCCCATACAGGAATTCATCATATACCCCTTCAATTATTTTGCTTACAGGAAAAATGGTGAATTGATTACTGATCAAATACCATATGGCCAGGCCTAAAATCACTGGAAATAGAAGGGTATGTACTTTTATGAAGGTCCATACGGCTAGGGCAAGTATAATGAGTGCCACAATAATGAGCCGTAGGAAGGGCCATGATAAAAAGACGGAGCGGATCACATCCTTACTGGTGAGAATGGTGTACATTTTGTTCTCGAAGTCCGGATAGTTGTCCTCATTGAGGCAGTAGAATGCTCCGATAATGCTACCTCCGGAAATGGTTGACATTTTTTCTATGCCTTGCAGCTTACCCATTTCCTGCAGTTTTCGCAGGGTTCCTAAATGATAGGCGGCTGCCCGATACCCTCCACCCGATAGGGCCAGTCCCCTGATGATGCTTTTGTCCATGGCTAGATTCTATTCTCTAAGGATTAATTTTTCTGCAGAAGTCCATTGTGAAATTTACCTGGATCAGCTTTTAAATGGTTGCAGATCAACAATCACCTCTTCATGAACTAGGGCTTGGCTCTTCTTACCACCCCTTATGGACTTGACGGGAGTTGCCGTTTTGTCCCGTACAACCAGTTCAAAATCAAACATTACCCTAGGTGTCATATACTGCCTTCTTTGAACCCCCTTGTTGTCAAAATCACCCCTAAGTGCAGTATAACTCTGAACAATGGCGCCAAGGGGCTTGTCTTCCACATCCTTCAGGTATTTGCCTACCAATGATCCTAGCTGACTAAGTGCATCAAGGAATAGGGTAGCACCACTGGCATTTTTGGCCAGCTTTTCAAGTGTTTTCACTACTCCCTTATAGTCCTCATCGCTTTTTACCGATGTTAATATTTTAGCTACGTCCCGCAAAGACTGCTTGCATTTAATGATGGAACAAGCCATATGAATTTGCCTGGGTGCTGTTTTGTTGTCAGTGGAGGGTTCCCAGTAAAATAATGTTTTGTTGATGGGAAGGTGTTCTTTGTCTCCGATCCTTGGAAATCCTTGCAGATCAATTCCACCGATAAGTTGGTTGTTGGCATCGCTAACCACCATTACAAGGCAGTATAGCTTTGCGTTACCAGGAAAGGGAAATACCGGTGTGGTACCATTCTCTTTGATAAAGGGTGGTAGCATTCTTAATTCTATCCCAGTTAATTCACCGGCTGTCGGAATTTCACCGGTTATCATTTTTTGTTTACCTGCTTTTGGCTGGCGGTTAACCATGATCCCCCAATAGGTAGAACTGTCGTCAACTAGTTTTAATGCCATAACTAATGGTTTAGAAGGTTAATGTCTTTTAAATGGTCGATGGAAATTGCAAGGTAGGATTGTGGGTAAGCTTTGAATAACCATAGCAAACTAGTTGAAAAAAGATCTGTAAGTAGGGGTCTTTTTCCCATTAGCAGGGCGGGAAAATTCCCCTATTCAAAAGGCGCTGAAAAACTTAGATTCCTTTTCTAAATGCTGAATCATAAACTATCAAGTATGAAAAAAACGGTTGTTTTTACAGGGGCTGGTGTATCTGCAACCTTCGGGTATCCGCTGACCAGGGATTTGCTACCCATCATTGTAAATAAGATCAACAGCGGAACCTTATTTAACAATATTGAAAGGAATAGAAGGGTTGCGCACAAGTATCGGGAAATGCTAAAGCAGTTGTTGGTATCGCTGTCACCCGGAATCAAAGATTATTTTGGTAAGAATGTCCCGATGGATGTCTTGGTCAAAGAATTACCAATGGTTACTGAGCTATTGTCAATGGTTGACCAATTGATCAATACCAATCACTGCATTGTTGATTGGAATAATGAAATACCCGGTCTCCTGCAGATTCCCAAACAGTTAAATGACCGGTGGGATATGTCAAATCTGAAAACAATATTTGAATGGGCAATCATTGACTCTATAAATCGTTCAAGAAAGTATGTGCTACCCAAGAAGATGGATGATTTTGTGAAATGGATCAGAAAGGAAAATAAAGGGGGAAGCCATTTTGTTTCCCTGGTTTCTACCAATTATGATGTTTCATTGGAGTGGGAATTGCTGAATTACGATGATACCTATAATGCTGACCGGGAAATTGACTATGGTGTTTCCTGGCGGGATCCTGTAGATGAAAAAGATATCATCTATAATAGACCTTCTAAGCCCCTATTTAAGATTTTCAAGTTACATGGGTCTACAGATTGGTTAAAATGCAAACGGTGTGGATTTCTCTATATCAACCCCACTGTCGAGATTATCGATTTGATTCATCAGAATAGGAAGACCAATATCAATAAATGCCATTGTGATTATTGGCCGCTTCATCCTGTTCTGGTAACCATGTCATATGCCAGAAGGATGGATGAACCTAATTTGCATGAAATTTGGCGGAATGCATTCGAAGAGTTACGAGTGGCAGATAATTGGATCATCATTGGTTACTCTCTCCCGCCGGAGGATTTTAATATTAGATCAATGTTTTTAAGGGCTTTAACAGGTAGGACTACAAAGCCCAATATTACTGTAGTTCAAAAAGGGGATGGAAGTAAAATTTACTTTGATCGGTTTTTTGGAAGGGGCAACTATGAATATTTGTGCGGTGGTTTTGAGGAATCAGTAGAATCGCTGATTGCAATTAATAAAAAGACGCGCCGTAATAGAGGTTCATGATATTATTAGTATCTCCAATGGTAAGGATAGAACCTGAAAGGGTTATTCAAATACTGTTATAAGATACTTGAAAAACGCCCTACCACCCTTAAATTGGAAGAATTCATGTCCTTGGTGTTTGTTTTTAAGTATGGCATCTTTAAGGGCATCATGAGCAAAATTATAATGGACAATTGTTTCAAGAGCCAAGTCGCTCGACGGAATACTAGTAGCATCGAAAATTATTTCAAATAATACAAATTCACCAATTATACATCGACAGTTCCATATATATTTAGGAAGATTTCTGGAAAGTATTCTATTCTTGTAATTATCCGAAAGCGGTGCTTTGGAAACATTATTTCTTTTGAAATCTTCACTTGGAATGAGCTGAAGATCCCACTCTATATCATAGTGGAATGTACTGCCAAATGAAATACTCAAAAGCGAATCCAGGCCACAAACTATTGGCTCTATATCATCAAAGGATACTTTTATATCTGGGTATACAGGTAATATTAGTGAGCTTATAGTTGTTTGTATATCATCATCTTCAGGTTTGTCTTTTTCCCAGTCTGTTTTTATTTTATTATTCTCTAATAGAACTACATAGGAATAGGGGCCAACTTGGTCATCATGTGCATAGAGGACTTTTAGCTTGTCTGAGTGCCAGGTTATTTCCTTACGTGGGGGTTTTAATGGACACTTTTCAATTTTATGACCAACAACAGTTATTGCATGACCAACTGTACTTGGTTCATGCTGGGAATTAGAGTTAACTTGATTTTCCTCATCGGGGATTTCAATCGTCATGATTAAAGGTATGCCCAGTCCACTATAAGCTTGGACCAATTGTTTAACATATCTTGAGCTATTTGAAGAATTTATTGTTGAGGATATAATTCTTGTCTCTGGCTGCAGGCCACTTTTGGCTATGACAGTGCACATTTCACTAATCAACAAACCTTCTTTGTTTGGAAGTAATCTGTTTCCGTTGTGTGAAATGATTCCTGCATCTTTAGTAATTTCACCGGGTGTCCTTAATTTGATGAAATAGTTTTCCGCGGCCTTATGTAGCATTGCCCATATAGAAATGGTTGCGCAAGCGCTAAGGGTGGTATCTTGTTCCTGAAAGGCTAATGCCATTATGGGTAATTCCAGGCCTAAAAGATTTGCTTTATAGGGCCTTGTACCCCAATAGCTGCGCTTATTTGTCTTGTTGCTACTATAGGTTTTTAGGATAGTAAAACCAATTACATAGTTGGGAATTGGTTTTACTACCAGATAGCCCAGATAATCCCTTTTTAGCTTTCTCTTACATTCTGTATTTGAAAATGCTTTTAATAATGTGGATTTTCCATATCTGGGATCGGAAGAGAAGAAATGTAGTCGCTTACAGATTTTTTCGTAATTCTTATGGCAGTCTGAATAGTACGAACTGTAATCATTTAAAAAATCTGCACTTGTATATTGCTGCTCAACTACAATATGAGATACCCTTAATCTTTTCAAATATCGACAACAATAGTTGAAAAGAGGTTTTTCCTTGATTTCTGCAATATCTGTTTCAATATTAGCTAGCAGGCATGCAAATCTATGTTCAGAAAATGCGTAAACCTTGTGCATAGCGCTTCCTAAATACGAACTCTAATTGCATTTAGGTCTTTCCAGGATATTTTCTTCCGTTTTTCAGCTTCCTCTTGTGCCGATTTGGTGTCCTTTATTCTATTTTTTACCATATTACTGGTAAAATCAACTTGAGCAACTTTGAGTTTATTGCCTACAAGGATTTTCCTTTTGATTGCAGCTTCTGTTAAAGACTTTTTGGACATGAGGGGCAAAGTTACTTTAATTATTGCAAGGTCTGCTTGGCCTGGTATTTTTGGCAAAATATTAAAAAAACATCGAATGTTAATGCCAAGGCATGCTTTTTTTTATATTTTTCATTACTCCCCAACCCCCGTTATATACGTCTCCACAAAATCCTTTAGCCGCTGAAGTACGCGATCCAGAATGGTCTTTCTTTCCAGGATCCTGGGCTTTTCTTCCAGCAGGTTGATGATGGCATCTGGTTGGGGATCTATCTGGGTGAAGAGGTACTCGCCCAGGACTTCCCTAAACTGCTCCGGCCGCAGCTTCTCTTCAGTACATATCTTGCGGAAAGCGTCTTCTTTCTCCTGGTCCACAAAAGAGATAAAGGCTTGGGGGATATCATCGGTATCTTCCACCAGTGGTAAGGCCTCCTCTATGAAGCGCTCAATTAATTCTTTCTTACTTCTCAACGTGATCTCCCCGGCCATTACATCCATCACCTGCTTGCGTAGCTTTTGCTGCTGCTCTGCATTGGTCCCTTTTAGTTTGGCTAGCAATTTCAGGATATAGGCCACATTGATCTCATCGCGGTGGATCAGCTCCAATTCAAAATCCACATCTTCCAGGATCGATACCTTTTCTTTTCTGGTTCCCCGTGATACTGAATCATAGATGTCGAGGTACTTGCTCTTATAATCTTCAAAGGCCTGGGGACTGATATGCAATTCCTCAAAATTGAAATCCGCATAGCTCTCCATCACATTCCTGATCCGCATGATCTCCCGGAAGGCTTGCACAAACTGAAGCTGGGCTTCTTCATCCGGCAATTCATCCACACTCTGTACGGTGGGTACCAACTGGTATAAGCGGCCCAAGGCCTGGTTCATCCTGGCTACCTGGTTCTCATATGGCGGTAATACTACCTCTTCAATGGCTTCTTTATTGCTAAACAGGGTTATGGCCTCATCGGTCGCCGCTTTCAGGTTACGGAAGCAGAGGATATTACCCTGACTTTTGGTCTCATTCAATACCCGGTTGGTCCTGCTAAAGGCCTGGATCAACCCATGAAACCTCAGGTTTTTATCTACATAAAGGGTATTCAGGTGCTTGCTGTCGAAGCCGGTCAGGAACATATTCACCACCAGCAGGATATCCACCTCCCGGTTCTTTACCCTCCTGGCCAGTTCCTTATAATAATTATAAAAGCTCTGACTGTCCTTGGTGCTGTATTTGGTGCCGTACATGTCATTGTAATCGGCTATGAATTCATCCAGCTTATCCCGACTGTGTTTGTTGATGCCACCCTTGCCATCGGCGAATATGTCCTGGTCATCGGGAATAAAACCGTTTGCGTCCTTGTCGTCTTCATTGGCCGTAAAGGAGAATATGGTGGCAATGCGCAAGTCATGATCACCCGCTGCTTTTTTCTTTCGGAACAGCTCATAATACTTGATGAGCGTTTCTACATTGCTGATGGCGAAGATGGCCGTAAACTCCCGGTTACGGGTTTTGGCATTGTGGTTGGCTATGATGTAATCGGTAATCTTTTCCAGCCGCCGCGGATCTTCCAGTAAACCCGCTGTGTCTATATCTTCTACCTTAATATCCATCCTGGTCTTGCTCTGCTCGTTGTGCTGGTATTTCCCGATATACTCCACCGAGAACCGCAAAACATTCTCATCCCGGATCGCATCGGTGATCACATACTTATGCAGACAGTCACTGAAGAGGTCCTTGGTGGTTCTGTTCCCTTCTACTCCCTTTGCAGCATTGTCGGCAAATATGGGTGTGCCCGTGAACCCAAAGAGCTGGGCAGCCTCGAAAAACTTCCGGATGCGTTGGTGGGTTTCCCCAAACTGGCTGCGGTGACATTCATCAAAGATGAATACCATGCGTTGCTGGCGCAGGTGTTCTAACCGCTCCAGGTATTGCGATTTGCTGATGGCGGTGTTCAGCTTCTGTATGGTGGTAACGATCAGCGGGGTGTCATCGGCCAGTTGTTTCACCAGCATTTGGGTATTGTTGGTGCCGTCCACTGAACCGGAAGAGAATGCGTTGAACTCCTTGGTGGTTTGATAGTCAAGATCGTTGCGGTCTACCACAAAGACCACCTTATGCACCATGGGCAGCTTGGTCAGGATCTGTGATGCCTTGAAACTGGTAAGGGTCTTGCCCGAACCTGTGGTATGCCAGATATAGCCGTTCTTGGTACCGGTCTTCACCCGCTCTATGATCTTCTCCACTGCGTAATACTGGTAAGGCCTCAATACCATCAGGCATTTATCGCTCTGGTGCAGCACCACATACTTGCAGATCATCTTGCTGATATGACAGGGCTCCAGGAAGGCCTGGGTAAATTCCTGCAGCTGGCTGATGCGTCGGTTCTGCTCGTCGGTCCAGAAAAAGGTCTGCTTGAAACTCTGGTTGCGGTTGTTGGCGTAGAACTTGGTGTTTACGCCATTGCTGATCACAAAGATCTGGATATAGTTGTACAGCGCATAACCGCTCCAATAGGAGTGGCGCTGGTTACGATTGGTCTGGTTAAATGCTTCTTTTAATTCCAGGCCCCTCCGCTTGAGTTCTATCTGTACCAGGGGAAGGCCATTGATGAGAAGGGTTACATCATAGCGATTGGTATAGCTACCCTCCATGGTTACCTGGGTACATACCTGGAATCTGTTCTGGCACCAATGTTCCACATTCAGGAATTCAATATAGGTAGTGGTGCCATCCTCCCGTTGTAAGGCCATTTTGTCGCGCAGGATCTGCGCACGGTCAAAGACATTGCCTCTATTAAGGTGATTGAGCACCTGTAAGAATTCCTTGGTGCTGAGCTTTATTTTATTGTGTTCCTCTAGTTCAGCTTGCAGGTTGGCCAGCATATCGGCCTCATGCCGGATTTGAACGGCACGATAGCCCATGCCCTGTAATTGGTTAACTAGATTGGCTTCCAGGATAGCTTCCGGCTGGGTAGCGATAGTGGTCATGATAAGGTTCTTTCGGGTAAAGGTTTATTGAGGCTAAATTATACTAAACGAACATCTGCTGCAATAGGCCCTTCTTCCATTTCCGGGCTTTATCTAACTCGATGCTCACCAGGTTGAGCTTGTCGTCTAGGGCTGAGAGAAAGGATGCGATTTTTTGTTGTTCTTTATTACATGGAACTAGTATTGGTTCACATGAAACAATTTCGGAGTTTAAATTTATTTGGGTCCCTGGTTGACCATAACGATACCAATTTTCTTTTATGAAATCTAAATAGTAGAATAAAAATTCTTTTTCTGCTTGAAGATCTTCAAATACAACAAATCCATCATGAATACAGACTTCAAAAGTTGTATAAATTGGTTTTCCAATTGTTGCGGAAATACTCATGATAATATTGCCGGAGGGTACAAGTCTGCTTTTTGCTATACCTTCTTTAGATAGGTACTGTTCTGTTTTGGTCAAGAATTTATTAGATTTAGTAACGTCAGATATTCTGACCCATCCAATATTACTTTCAGAATTGAACCACTTTGGAGATGAAATAGGCCTAGGTGATGCTCCTCTCTTTATAACAGAAATTTCCCCCAAATTTTTCTCTTCCCAATCCGGAAACTTCCCACCCTTATCCGGTTTGAACCGGATTTCCTGGTTAAAGAATTTTTGCATCACTCCCTTTTTGTATTGCTCCAGTAACTTCTTTTTCCTGCTGAGTTGCTGGATCTTTTCATCCACTGCGGTGAGAAAGGAAGCGATCTTTTGTTGCTCGGGGTGGGAGGGGTAGAAAAATGATTCTTTTGAAACTAGACTCCACTCTGCTCTGGGCATTTTTGAACCAGAGGTTACGTTCATTAAATCACTAAATCGTTTTGCTTGTAATAGGTAGTACAAGAACCTGTTTGTAATTTTTGTGCCACGTAATACCCAAATTTCTGATGAACAAACCCCTTCAAAGTTTGGCTGGTGAAATTTTCGCAAGTATGGTCTTAGCTTGCCAAAAAGAACATCTCCCTTGTTGAACTTATTTTTTATGCTTTTCTGCTCTTTTGAGGAGAAAGTATTTAATAAAATGCCCGTATCCTGATCTAAGCTTTCAAGTTCGATACAAGGGTAATCTATTTTACTTTTATCAGGATTATACTTATCACTTGCTCGTTCTGAAATATTTTCAAATTCTTCGCTAATCCAATTATTCGTGAATTCTTGAAAGCGAATTACAGGAATATTCTTAGATCTTACCATAATTACATTTTATTTAGAATACGGTTATGCTAAATGAAAGGAGGAAATAATAGATTAAATCCTTTTATTATTTCGTTTTGTTAAGCTCTCCATTTTATCGTTCAACAATCATCCTATAGTTCCTTTTTTTAAAGGTCATCTGGTATTCATTTTAATGAATAATCTTTGTTCTCCCTTCATGCTTTCTATCCTCATTTCTACCTTTTAAACATTATGTATTTCTCAATAACTCTGTAACCGCTTAGCAGCTGCTTCAAAAGTTGATCATTTGTGAACAGCCTACTTTTAATAATTCATATTGTTAAGCACTAGGCCTTTAAAATGGTGATGCAATACCTAACTCCTTACAATACTTTGCTATGGTCTTATCCGTATCCTTCATTTTCCCTTCCAGCGCCTGCAGTTCTTTTGCTATAGTACCGAGGTCAATTCGCTCTTCCTGCTCAAACGTATCCACATAACGCGGAATATTCAGGTTGTAATCATTGGCTGCCACCTGTTCAAGGCTGGCCACCTTGGCGTATTTGTCTATATCCTTCCTGTCATTATAGGCTTGCAGGATCTTGTCCACATGCACATCACTCAGGTAGTTCTGGTTCCCGGCTTTTTCAAAGTCCTGGCTTGCATCAATGAAAAGTATATTGTCGGGGTGCTCACGACAGATCTTGTACACCAGGATACAAGTGGGGATGCCGGTTCCATAGAAGATATTGGCTGGTAAGCCGATCACGGCATCCAGGTAATTCTTGTCTTCTATCAGGTAACGACGGATATGTCCCTCGGCAGCTCCCCTGAACAACACGCCATGGGGCGCGACCATGGCCATTACCCCATTATCATCCAGGTGCGCAATCATGTGCTGGATAAAGGCGTAGTCTGCCTTGGAGCTGGGAGCCAATTTCCCATACTGACTGAAACGATCATCGCTCAGGTGCAGGGGATTGGCGCTCCACTTGGCGCTAAATGGGGGATTGCTGACGATGGCCTCGAACTTCATACCCAGGTGCTGGGGATTTTCAAGGGTGTCTTCCTGGCGGATACTGAATTTCTTATAATGCACCCCATGCAGGATCATGTTCATCCTGGCCAGGTTATAGGTAGTGCGGTTCAGTTCCTGCCCGTAGATATAAATTCCGCTGATATTGACCCCCGTATTCCGGGGCAAACTGACCCCACCCTTGATAGTTAGCTGAGGTACTGTAAGACAAAGAGCGGTGGGTTGCTATTCAAATTTAAATAGGCTATAGTTTTTCCGGTTATTTTTTTCTCCTCAGTGATTCCCCTTTCAGGTCTATGCGATGTGCGCTGGCTGTCAATCTGTCCATTATGGCATCCGCTACGGTAGGTTCATTGATGTATTCATACCAGGCGCTTACAGGTAGCTGTGAGGTAACAATAGTGGATCTTCTCCCATGGCGTTCTTCCAGGATTTGTAAAAGGGCCAGCTTGATGTCCTGCTGCATGGGTTGTAAGCCAAAGTCATCGAGTATGATCAGCGACTGGCGTTCCAGGTGGTTCAATAGTTTCAAGTAAGTACCGTCCAGTTTGGACAGGGTTATTTTCTCTATAAAACGATTCATGCTCAGGTAAATGGTCTTGTGTCCCTGTAAACATGCCTGGTGGCCGAGAGCGCAGGCGAGGTAGGATTTTCCACAGCCTGTCGCCCCTGTTACCAGGATATTGTCCCCGTTTTTCAGGTACTGCCCTTCGAGCAGTGTAGTGAGCTGCTGCTTGGTCAGGTTCCTTGCTGCGGAGCAGTTGATCTGTTCCGGTATGGCCTGCAGCCTTAGCTTAGCCAGTTTAAGATAGTAGGCTGTCTTTTCCTGGCGGCGGTAGAGCTGTTCATGCTGGAGCAGGTGTGCCACCAGTTCATGTGATTCCAGTTGCTGATGCAAGGGCAGCTCCAGTTGTTGCTGGTAAGTTTGGGCCATACCCATTAAACGGAGCTCTTTCATCTGTTCCAATGTGGATGTTGTGTTCATTGCTAATGATAGGTTTTAATGTGCTTATTGATATTGTTGGGGACCTCGGATATTGGTATGGGATGGCAGTGGGGTGTCATTGGGTATGCGGACCTGTTTATCCTTACCGCAATGCAGGATGTTCTTGATCATCGTGTAATTAATGCGCATACCCGTCAGTGCCAGTTGGCAGGCTGCTTCCAGGCGTTGCGACCCGTACCGTTTTTCCAGCATCAGCATGCCATAACAGGACTTGTAGTTCTGCTCCATGTAAACACTGTTGCCTAGTATTTTCTCTGCCACACTGCCCACACAGGGGCCTATACGGTAAGCCTTACTTAGCAAGCCTTCCTGCGTCCAGCCCTTCCTGGCTGCCATGGCCTGGTGGTTGGGTGGCATGTGTTCCCCAAGGGTGGTGTATCCCCTGCCGTTGACACTGCGTGGATGCCAGGCAATGCGTTGGTGGTCATGGTAGATCTCTACGGAGCGGTGGTCATACCAGACCTTGACCTTCTGGCCTGCATATTGCCAGGGCACGCTGTAGTACAAGCCGTCTTCCCGCAGTTGTATATGGTAGTTGCGCTGTACGGTCAGTACGGTTCCTTTTTTAAGGCAAAGGGGGGCTGAAGGAAGGGTTTTTAGAAGGGGCTGCTCTTCTGCCAGGAAGAGATCCTGTCTGCTGAAAGAGGATCCCTTGTAAGGAAGTTTGTTCAGGCGCTCCAACTGCTGAAGAAAATGATGATTGAGCTCGGCAAGGGAGTGGAAGGTATGTTTGCGCAAGGGGGCATATACATTCTGGTATACAATACGCACCGCCTTCTCCACCATGGCCTTGTCCCGCGGCTCATAGGGTCGCGTAGCACTAAAAGTGGTGCCATAATGCTCGCTCAGTTGGTAACAGAGATCCGTAAAGACAGGCTCGTATTTATCGGAACGGGTAACAGCAGTGCTGAGGTTATCACAGAGAATGGTCTGGGGGCTGCCACCAAAATACCGCAGCATCTGGTTGCAGCACTCCAAAAAATCGGCCGTCTTCTGGCTGGGAACGGCATAACAGAAGATCAGTCCGCTGAAGGGCAGCGTAGCTACAAATACTTCACAGCTGATCCGCTCTTTAGATGTGCTATCAATGTAATACTGCTTCTTGCCGGCGAAGTCGATCATGATCTGTTCGGCCGCCCGGTATTCCAGGTGCATGGAGACATCCTTATTGCGCAAAAATGCCTTCAGGTAGTAGCAGTACTGGCTGTACTCATAACCATCCGGGTGTTGTTCGCGATACTCCCGCCACAGCAGCAGGCGGGTAACGCCCGGCCTCGCCAGTTCCTGCTCAATGCCTTCAAAATGCAACAGCAGGCACTGGTAGGCTTTGCTTTTATAGGTAGAACTATCCTGGTTATACAGGGCTGCGGCAAGTTCTTTATCGTTATCCAACAGGGGATTGCACTCATTGGCTTGCCCGCGGCGCAGGTATCCCCTGATGGTATTACGGGCAATCCCGGTAAGCCGGGCAATCGCCTTGATGGATTTGCCTTGCTGATGAAGGGATAATACTTGTTTTAACTGGTCCATTTTTATCGGATTGGCTGCCATCCCGTTCTATTTTAGGGGGGCAATGCTACAACAGCAACCAACAACCGATCTTGTAACAGTAGCTCAGCTATGCAAAAGGGGGGTCAACATGTGCCGGAATGACAGTGGAAAAATCATGTTGTAAACAGGGCGGGCAAACCGGAATTGACCCAAAAAGGGGGTCAATTTGCCCCGGAATCCCCATCAACTAAACACCAGGAAGGGGGTCAGCTTGGTCCGGAATCGGGGGGTCAATTTGAAACGGAATGAGGGGGTCAGATTGATCCGGAATCTACACGTAGAAATACCCCACGTCCTTTACCTGACGGGCTACCCGTAATAGGAGGGAACCGGACCCGCAGGTGGGATCGTACACGCTTTTGATCCGGCGCTTACCCTGACTAACGATCCGGGCCAGGATGGTGCTGACCTGCTGGGGGGTGTAGAATTCACCGGCTTTCTTTCCTGCTCCGCTGGCAAACTGGCCAATGAGGTATTCATAGGCATCTCCCAGGATATCGCCTTTGGCATCATCGATCCTAAAATTGATCTTATCGAGATGACTCAGTACTTTGCTGATCAGGGTGTTCTTTTCCTTTTCGGTCCGGCCCAGCTTGGTGCTGCTAAGGTCCAGGTCCTCGAAAAGGTTATCGAAATCGTCCTGGCTCTCCGTACCCATAGTGCTCTGTTCGATATTGCGGAGGATCCGCTGCAGGTCATCCAGGATAAAGCTTCCACTGGCTTCCCCATCAGCATTCTCGATCAGGCTATTGCCTTTGGCCGCTATATGGCTAAACAGTTCGGAAGGCTTTAGGAAGTAGCCCAGTTTCAATAGGGCCTCTTCCTTTACCGCTGCCAGGATAGCCTTACCATCCCGGCTGTTTTCTTTGATCTGTTCATACCGGATGCCATCCTGTTTCAGCATATCGTTGGCATACTGGTGCATACGTTCGCTGAGGTATTTATAGAATATAAAGCCCAGGATATAATCGCGGAACTCATCGGCATTCATTTTCCCGCGCAGGGTATTGGCTATGTTCCAGAGCTGGGCTTCCAGTTGTTTCTTTTGTTCTTCGGACATGGGTAAAACGTACTAAAGGTTAATGTGGCAAGGTAGGGTATGGATCAATCAAAAATCAAGGTCAAAAATAAATTGAAGCCTTAAAATATTGAAAAGCAGCCTCTTCCCCAAACCTTCCTAAAGCAAAACAGCTGTTTCGATAGACCGATACAGCTGCTTTAATCCTATGTGTTATGGCATTGCTTTAAGATGCTACCTTAAAACTGAATTTCACGGCCATGGCTATTTGTCCGTTGCACGTTTCAGGAGCAGGATATTCCGGTTGTTAACCTTTGACATTATCCAGCAAATTATTGGGATTGATCACAGGCAGTACAAAATGCTGAAATGCAGTACCCTGGAGCCTGGTTATCAGGAGACCTCTTACGGTTGAATAGGTAACAGATGATACGGCATTGCCCAATGCTGGGCCCAGCTCTATTAAGTTGTTTTATCGGGTTGGGTAAATTTACCTAGCTTGTTTAGCCGTTAAATTAAAATTAGGTAATAGCATATGATCTGCAATAAACTTTAGTTTTATAGTAATGTCAGGTAACGGATTATAGTAAAAGAAGTTAAACAAAAATGCCAAGGAATATTACTATGATGTTTGATTGATAAATAATACAGTAAACCGTTTTACTATCATCATTAGCGTTAAGAAAAATTCAATAATTAGGAAAAAGGAAATTCCATTTGTAAGGTACAGAAATGAATCTTTTAATAAGTTATACTGTTCCCATTTATTTACAAGATGGATGATTTTTGTAGGATGAAGTTGGGTTAATAATACAAATAATATTGCTGCGATTGATAAAACGATTGCAAACCCAATATTAATAAATAAGTGATTCGTCAATTCTATCCTTGCAGTAGTTTTTTTTCTTTCTTCCAGTTTAATGTTTTCAATATCTATTTTTTGATTTTCTTGAATTAAAGATAAAACCAGTGTCAACAAACTAAATAAAAGTCCTGAAAAAATTGACAGACAAGTTAAAGTGATGTTTACATAATCTTTATCAAATCTTAATCCTATTAGGCAAATTCCAATTGATAGCAAAATTGGAATAGCAATAAAAACAAACTTATCGGATCTTGGAATTTCTGTTTTGTTATAAAATTGCTTCTTTTCATAATGGTAAAAGGTAGTCAAGTGTTGATTAAACATACTTGCCATTTCAATTCTATCAAATAATTTAGAAAACCATTTCATACGTATGGTATTAAATCGTTTTTAAGGATATCTAATGCTTCTTCCATGATTTCTTTGAAGTCTGGCAACTTGGTGTTTTCGTCAATTTTTACTTTATCTGTAATATCATAGGCCGCTGAAAATTCCGATGGTTTAGTGAGATTCATAGTTCTTTTTCTGCCTGCAATAACCACATCTGCATATGCTTCGTTATACTCAAATCCATCTATTTGAACATTTTCAATAAATGATGCATCATCATATTTAAGGCTTTCTTTTATTCCCCAAAAACCATTTTTGGCTTTAATCGCTAATTCCATTTCATATTGCTCTTTCGAAAATTTATCACCTTTGACAACATTTTCTGCGTTTTTATGCAGGCCATGTTTTATGAATCGAATACTTTTTACAAAACCATCATTGATTTGCTTTTCAAATAGACTTGCTACTGATAGAGGGTTAAATTTGACAGAAGTGTTATTTGATTTTTCTGATGTAAACTCTCTAAAACACTCTTCAAAAACTTCTTTAAATCCGTATTGTCTGTAACTCTGCGCAAGAAAAAGAATATCCTTTGGGTTGGTTTGGTTAATGTATATTAAAAGGAAATATGGTAAGCAATGATACTGGTCCTTTGAAACGGTTCCCACAGTTTTTACTTGACTTCCTGCCAATTCGTCAATTGATGTTTGTGGGCCGTTATGGCCCTTCATTATTGTACAAATGAAAATGTTATCTTTTTCGCTTAGTTTTAAGATATCTTTTAAGTATAATATTCGGTCTTGTGATTTGGTTTTGAAAACTTTTTGAGAGTCAATTGATTTTATGAATTCTGTTATAATTGGCTTTATTTTATTAGTCCCAAATACATCTAAAATAGATTTTTCAGTTTTCTTATATTTCTCAGTAAACTTTATTTTGTAACAATTAAGGCAAATAGCAATGTTTTCCTTTTTTTTAGTTTCCATTATTTGTATTATGAATTTATATCGAATAGTTTGAATTTATTTTGGTCTTTTATGGCTTTTTTTATTTCAGTTAAGTTTGCTATGAATCTATAATTTTACTAAGTTGATTCGTGTTTGAGACTTATGTAAAACTTCAATCTGTGATTGAGTCTGAGTTTTAATAATTTCAAATTATTATTGTATACTTTAGTAGATTATAAATGGTTTTCTTATTACTAGTAAGCTTACGCTATTCGTTAATATGAATTGTTATTGTATTCAGATTTTCTTTTAGTCATATGGGTACGCTTTTTTAAACCCACCAGTTTTAATGCTAATATAATATTCCTTTTTCAGTGAATATTTATAGATTATTAAAGGAACACTATATTCTGTTATTTTAATATTGTATTCATACACACAGCTTATTGAAATATTCAATATCTACTTTTATAAATAGTAGTTTAACCTTTCCTCACCCCCATTTCCCGTTAAAACACCCATTATTCTACCCACCAAATTTTGTATTTTACCGTACTGCATGTAACGGAAATGACCGACCTCTATCATAAGGCCCTGGGTAAGCTATTGTTCTACCCTTACGATGATTACCATATCAAGGGGCCTTATCTTGCTGGTAGTGAGGTTAAGCAGACAGATGTATTCCTGGGAACCGTCAGGCTACAATCCTGGACTTGTGAAGAGTTCTCCCTGGAGCACCGGTGGTTCAATTTTTCCGCTGATGCCATTCTGGAAGCTATTGTGGCAGAGCAGGGCCTTCGGCTGGAGATCCTTCTTTCCGGTAACCTGGAAATGGCATGGGGCAGCCTGGATTGGAGACCCCTCCAGGCAGGACAGTATTGGTTTTCAAATTTTTCCGCCACCAGGTTACAGTTTCAACCTTCCTCAGCTCCTCAAATATTGGTGGTTTATTTGCCAGAAAGTTGGTATGACCAGCTGGCTGCCAACGGCCCCTTTTTCCAGGAAAACCAGTTTTATGCCCTTGTGCCAGAGATGCTAACAGTATTGGATGATCTTATGCACCATGATTATACCCCTAATCTGCACCGGATATTCTATGAAAAATGTTGCCGCGACCTCCTTTTTCATCACCTGTTGATATATGGCCCCAAGCCCATACTGCCGGAGAATGAACCCGTTCCGGCCTTTGTTTTGGAAGCTGATGCCATCATTTCCGCTGATCTTACCCGCCATTACCGGATCGAAGAACTGGCCCAGATGGTAGGGACTAATACCACCTACCTGAAAAAGGCCTTCAAACAGTACTTTAAACAGGGGGTATTTGACCGGCTCCAGGAATTGAGGCTTCAGCAAGCCAGGGAACAACTATTGCAGACCAATATGAGCATTAAGGATATTGCCATGGAGGCAGGTTACCAGCATGTGGCGAATTTTACCAATGCTTTTCGTAAACGTTTTGGTATGTCACCAAGTAAATGGAGGGGAGAGAAGGGAATGTAGTTAATATCAATATTGAGCTTTATTCATCCACATAGCCATGCTTAAAATCCATCAATTCACCCAGTTGAATTTTTAAGCCGGAACAAAGCTTTATTAAGCTATCTATTTCAAAATTGACCTGTCCTTTTTCAAACTTACTGATCCAACTATAGTCTATACCAGTGATTGCATCGAGCTGCCTGTAGCTAAGTTTTTTTCTAAGCCTGTGTTTTTTAAACTGTGCACCAATACTCTTTCTAATAGCTATATATTGATTTTCAGACATGCCACTTTTCTCAACTTGAAAAGTGGACCTATTTGAAAAATTTAGTGTGGTATTATAATACTACATTGGAAAAATTGGTTAATTTAGTTGTTGTTGAATTTGATAATTCAACCATTATTTTTGCGAATCCTTCAAAGAAATTGAAGCTTTCGCTTTGAGTCTCGTTACTGAAACCTCGGAAATTTCATGACCATGAGACGATAAGTGAAGAGCTCACGTTTAGGCGTGGGCTCCCTTATTCGTGGTCGGGCCTCCGAGGGCCTCAGTAACGGTAAGTGGAGACCCACGTTCTTTTTTCCACTTAGGACTCTTCTCCTTTTTAAAAACCTTCGATCATGGCGGAAGAGCTTCCTTATTCTTATGATGAAATGGCGGCAGATTTCAGGGCCGGAAAGGAATCGGCTTATGATCATTTTTTCCGCCAATACCACGCACCGCTTTGCTATATGGCCTATAGGATCCTCCAGGATCAACAGGCGGCTGAAGATGTGGTACAGGACTGCTTTCTCAAGCTATGGCTCCAGCGCCATCAGATGCAAGATACCCGCCAGGTAGTGGCTTATCTCTATACTACTGTCCGCAATGCGGCTATTGATGCCCAACGGAAAGGCAATGTCAGGGATAGGAATGAAGCGGCTTATGCTAACCTTACCGACTCACCGGTAAGCCTGGCCGATGACCACTTACTTATTGAGGCCGAAACACTTCGACGCCTATATAGTAGTATAGACCAACTTCCTCCCAGGATCCGCGAAGTGGTAGAACTTCATTTCCTGCAGGATAAGTCCTATCGGGAGATCAGTGAACTGCTGCAGACCAGCCCGGAAACCATCCGGAAGCAAAAGGCAAGGGCGCTAGCCATTCTCAAACAATTATTGATGTTTTGCCTATTTTTTTCCCGCTAGGATACCCGTTTTTTCACCCTACTTCGTCATAGTGTCAGAAACGCTTGGTAAATTAAGGGTATGGAACAGCAAGGAAATCAGCATCCATGGTCAAACCAGGACCAGGCCCATCGGGTCGCTTACCTGGTGGCGGGTTTTATCCGGAAAGACCTGTCACCTGCTGAACGCGATGAACTTGATGAATGGCTATTGGAAGATGCTGCTAACCTGAGACTGTTCGAACATTTGACCGATGAAAATGAATTGGGTAATACGTTATCCTGGTTCCAACAGCTGGATACTGAAAAGAAACTAGCCGAAAGTAAGGCCGATCCTCGCTTTCATCAACCAGTACTGGCGAAGCAACCTACCTACTGGCCCTATTGGATGGCAGCAGCTGTGATAGTAGTGATGCTTGCTTTCTGGTGGTTGCAAACTCGCATGGCTATGCCAAAGGATCCGGAAATGGGAAATATAGCAACTACGGAAATTCCACCTGGTTCCGCACAGGCTGTATTGGTAATGGAAAACGGTAAAAAAGTCAATCTGAATGAAACTGCAAAGGATACCATCCTTGAGCATGGCGTTCAGGTAAAGCGATCTTTCGGGGAATTGGTGTATCCTTCCCAACCCCAGGCAATGACCATGGCCATGCATCGGTTGATTGTACCCCGTAAAGGAATGTATAAGGCTGTACTGCCAGATGGTACCAGGGTTTGGTTGAATGCCTCTTCTAGTCTGAGTTACCCCAACCAGTTCGCAGGGAAGGAAAGAAGGGTAGAGCTAACCGGGGAAGGTTATTTTGAAGTAGTGAGTGATCCGGCCAGACCATTTATAGTTCGAACAGGAGAGGAGGAGACCACGGTGTTGGGTACCCGATTTAATATCAGGGCCTATGAAACCGGTAAGCAGGTCACCAGCCTGGTGGAAGGAAAAGTTAAGCTGAATAAAGGGACCATTAGTAAGGTATTGATTCCAGGCCAGCAGGCCAGTTTTGACCAGGATCATTGGGCGGTCAATAGCTATGACCAGGAACAGCTTTTAGGATGGATCAACGATATTTTCCTGTTCAGGAATACCCCGGTAAAAGACGTGATGGAGGAATTGGCGCGTTGGTACGATATCGAACCGGTCTTTAAGGATAAATTGGATTTTCATTTGAACGCTACCATACCTCGCCATTTACCACTCACCAAACTCTTGTCCGTACTCGAGAAAACAGGCCATGGGCATTATCGCCTCGAAGGCCGAACCATCATTATTACTCGTTAGGTGCCATAGATAAAAATGGCCAGCAGCGCGGCAACGCTGTTGGCCGGTGTCTGGGTTAACCCAACAAGTAAATCGCCAGACTAACCATTGTTTAACCCAAACAAAGCAAATGTATGCAACTGCTATTGTATGGCAATGGCCGTGCCATGCGGCCTTGCGGTCGAAACCAAAACCTTCTTGCTATGAAACTCCTGGGCATCCTGCTATTTGTCGTCTGCCTTGACCTGCATGCTAACCTGCATGCACAGGAGATCAGGCTTCGCTTTAACCAGGCTAAGCTGGAAACCGTCTTGCGGTCAGTAGAACAGCAAAGCCAATACCGCTTTATTTATAGTTCTGAGGCTATGGCCAAAACCAACCCGGTAACGATTGACCTGGTCACCTCGGATATTCACCAGGTGCTGAAAATCTGTTTAACCAACCAGCCTCTCAGTTTTACCCTTGAGGAGTCGATCATCATTTTGAAGTACCTGGAAAAACCAACGACCGTACCGCAGCAGTCACCACCTTTCCAGGGGCTGCTGCTGGACGAGCAAGGCCAACCTGTTGTTGGGGCAACCATTACGGTAAAAGGCACTGATCGCTCTGCCATGTCCGATGAAAAAGGGCAGTTTTCTCTTGTTGTGTCGCAACCCGGTGATGTTTTGGTCATCACCAGTGTTGCATTTGAAACCCTGGAGTGGCCGGTAAAGGGCCGCTCCGGTTTCACCTTTCGCTTACAGAAGAAAGTATCCGACCTGGATGAGGCGGTGGTGAAGGGGTATTATAAATCCACGAAGAGATTAAATACAGGGTCTGTTTCCACAATAACAGCCAAAGTACTAGAGTCGCAGCCAGTATCCAATCCGCTCAGTGCAATACAAGGAAGGGCAACAGGAGTATATATTAATACTCAGAATGGTCTTCCGGGTGGTAATATTACTGTACAGATTAGGGGCCAGAATTCGTTAAATGCAGGTAATGAACCATTATACGTGGTGGATGGGGTCCCATTCGTATCAGCTCCTTTGAATCAGGGTGCTTCAATCATGACAACAGATGCTGTTGGTGCAATTAGCCCATTAAATAGCATCAACCCAAAGGATATAGAAAGTATTCAAATTCTTAAGGATGCTGATGCTACTGCAATTTATGGGGCAAGAGGTTCAAATGGAGTTGTTCTGATTACCACAAAGAAAGCTAGCTCGGGGAAGTTGAGATTGTCAGTTGATTTACAACATGGCTTCAGTGAAGTAGCACAGATTCCTCAACTGCTATCATTGAAGGATTATCTTATGTTAAGGCGTGAGGCCTTTCGCAATGACGGTATAACACCCACGGCAAGTAATGCCCCTGATTTAGTAAGATGGGATACCTCTAAAGGAGTCAATTGGGCCGACTATTATCTTGGAAACAGGGCTTCGCTTACAAACGGTCAGTTAAGTTTGACAGGAGGTAATAACCATTCCAACTTTCAGTTGAGTGGTCATTATAGAACGGAGGGGTCCGTTTTGCCAGGAAATAACACATTTGAACGTTATGGTGCAAATTTCCGCTATCATTTTAACACACCTGGTAATAAATTTTACGCTGATTACTCAGGCACTTATTCAAATACATTTAGCGATCAGCTTGCTATCAGTGGTACTTCAACTGTGAGTCTTGCGCCAAATATTCAGCTGTATAATCAAGATGGTTCATATTCCTGGCAAGGAATAAGTGGTAATCTACATCCTATTGCAATGTTGAATTTGAGATCTAAATCAGCTACAGAGTTTTTTCAAAACAATATTCAAATGGGAGCAAAACTTACCAAAAATATAATGGTCAAGTTAAACGCGGGGCTTTCCCGAATGGATTTGAACCAGAGGGTACTTTACCCGAAATCTGCGTTAAATCCGGCATTTTCAAGTGCTGGTTATGCAAATTTCGGAGACTTCAGTACAAAAACTATTATCCTTGAGCCTCAGCTAGATTTTTCAAAAGGCTTTAATTGGATAGATGTTAACGCAACCCTTGGAGGTTCATGGCAGCATTCAAATACAGAGGGCTTAACCATAATGGCATCTGAGTATACTAATGATTATTTATTGGAGAACCCAGGGGCAGCCGGCAAACAATACTATTATCCTAGTGAGGCAAAATATAAATATGCCTCAGTATTTGCGCGGTTCAATGCGAATATCAGAGATAGGTACCTTATCAATATCGTTGGTCGAAGGGATGGATCATCAAGATTTGGACCTGGAAAACAATATGGAAACTTCGGTGCAATTGGAATAGGTTGGCTATTTAGTAATACGCAATTGGTTAAGAATGAACTGCGCTGGTTAAATTATGGAAAAATCAGGGCTAGCTATGGCTTGATTGGTAATGATCAGATCGGCGACTACAGTTACCTGGAAACATATAGTAATCTGGAAGAGTACCAGGGAATTATCGGGTTAAATCCAGACAGGTTTGCAAATGCCTTATTTGGCTGGGAAACCAACAGGAAGTTGGAGATAGCTGCAGAACTTGGTTTTTTTCAAAATAGAGTAAATGCAACTATCGCCTGGTATAGAAATATTAGTAATAATCAGTTATTGGAATATCCAATCCCATTTTTAAGCGGTCCTTTTGGTTCTGTTCAGGCAAATCAGGATGCTTCCATTGAGAACAGTGGGGTTGAAATAGACGCTAGTGTCGTACTGATCAGAAAGCAGAACCTTCAATGGTCAATTAACGGTAATATTACTTTTTTAAGGAATAGGCTATTAGAGTATCCTGCTCTTGAAAATTCCAGTTTTTCCTATCGGTATCAAATTGGAAAGGATGTTTCCATCATACGAGGTTTTGATTATGATGGTATAGATCCCAACACAGGTTTGCCAGTCTATATTGATTACAACAAGGACGGTTTAATTCGGGACTTTGATGATTATTCGATCATAGGAAAAAATACCCCTGCCAATTATGGCGGTTTTGGTTCCACCTTAAGCTGGAAAGGACTCCAATTTGATCTATTTTTTCAATTTGCAAGCAAACAGGAGAGAGGTTTACCTCCAAGTTTTGGAACTATGGCGAATCGCCCTACTAGGGTTCTTGAAAGGTGGCAAAATCCAGGTGACATTACAGACGTTCCCCTTGCTTCAACACGTAGAAGAGTTGAAATTACCAGGTTAGGAGTTTCTGATGCTGTATGGTATAATGCTTCATATGTAAGGTTTAAAAACTTATCTATTGGCTATCAATGGGA
The DNA here is from genome assembly GCF_018595685.2 of Flavihumibacter rivuli. Taxonomy (NCBI): domain Bacteria; kingdom Pseudomonadati; phylum Bacteroidota; class Chitinophagia; order Chitinophagales; family Chitinophagaceae; genus Flavihumibacter; species Flavihumibacter rivuli. The sequence goes on along the minus strand of NZ_CP092334.1, from coordinate 2,921,737 downwards.
AGATGATTGGTTCAAGAAACTTAGGATCCAGCGATGTAAGGTTTATTTTGATGCGCAGAATATTTTTTCCTGGTTTAAGAATGACTACCTGTTTGATCCAGAAACCAGTAATACAGGTATTGCTCCGCTAAGGTCTTTTGTAATGGGTGTTCAATTAAACTTTTAAAGAGAACAGTATGCGATTACCAAAAATAATTGTAGGAATATTTCTTGTAGCCCATATAATGGGCTGTGAAAAAATGGTTGAAGTTGCTCCTCCGAAGTATGAGTTAACCGGGGATATGATCTTTTCAAATAGAGAGAATGCTGAGGCTTATTTGGCGAATGTATATACTAAAGCTGCTCAAGCGGCATTCCCATATGTCTCGAACCCTATGAATTTGTACTGTGATGATATTGTATATAACGGTAACAATGCTTCACTCCTTGAGTTTTATCAGGGATTGGTTAATCCTATAAACTTAATAAATGAAAATCAATGGAAGTCAATTTTTGCGACTATCTACTATGCAAATAATTGGCTTAATGCTGAAGGAAAATTGAGTGCTATTCCATTAGATGTAAGAAATCAAATAACTGGTGAGTTACTTACTTTGAGGGCCAAAAGTTATTTTGACTTAATGGTCCTATATGGAGAAGTTCCATTGGTACTGACAGCCGATTTTAACCAATCTGCTAAATTGAATAATGCTGATTCAGCTGTTTTAGTTTCCCAGATGTATAAAGATCTATTCTCCGCAATGCCCTATCTTAATGGTAATTATCCCTCATCTGACAGGGTTCGTATTAATAAGTTTGTTGCGCAAGCCTATTTAGCCCGGCTAGCTTTATATAATAAGGAGTGGGAACTGGCATATAATTACTCAGATTCAATCATAAACAGTGGATTGTATTCTTTGGAAAAGCTTGATAGGGTTTTCAAAGTTGGTAGTGATGAGACATTGTTTTGCTATTGGAACAAGGCTGGATATACGGATTATGGTTTGTCATATGTGACCGATCCAGGTGTCGTTCCCGAGTACTCAATTTCTGAAAATCTTTTGAAAGAGTTTGGATCTGATGATTTAAGATCTAAAATATGGTTGAATGATGATATTCAGAACCAATTGAAAACACCCTTTAAATATAGGAATAGATCTGAGGTTGTTAATGGAGAGAGCGAATACTTAGTTGATATTCGATTGTCGGAGATTTATTTAATAAGAGCTGAGGCGAGTGCAAATTTGGGCAACCTAACTCTGGCTTTGAAAGATTTAAATGAAGTTAGAAGACGTGCAGGTTGTGAAAGTTTGCCTGCTATTGTTTCATACAGCGAATTCCTTGAGCAGCTTTTATTAGAAAGACGAAGGGAGCTTTTTACTGAAGGTTATTTGCGATTTTATGATTTGAAACGGAATGGTAAGATGGATTCATTGCTTGGTTACAAACCTAGCTGGAAGGCACATTGTGTCCGCTTGCCATTTCCCTACAATGAAATTCTCAATAATGCTAATCTAAGGCAAAATCCAGGATATTAATTAATACTAGAAGCAATGTGGAAATTATTTATATCTGGCATTTTACTGATGCCAGTGACATTATTTTGTCAAAGTAAACAATTAGGTATCGGTGATAAATTGCCGCCGATAAATGTAAAAGTTTTAAAGAATGGAAAACTGGAAGTCAAGCCTATTTCTGTATACTATGAGAAGGGGGGAATGATCCTTAGTTTTTGGGCAACCTGGTGTTCTTCATGTATTCATAGTATAAAAAAGATTAACGGACAAATCAAGAGTTCTTCCTCAACTGTCAATATTCTTCCAATAACTTACGAGGATGCTTCTACTGTTGATAGGTTTGTTAAGGTGAATCCGATCCTTAAGACCTTAGACCTTGAGTATTCAGTAGAGGATAATGCCCTTATGGGTAAACTTATTGAATTTAAGAAGCTTCCACATGAGGTATGGGTTGATAGAAATGGTATCATAAAGGCTATTACAGGTACGGAAGCAGTTTCATCTCAAAGCCTTGCTCTGCTATCTAAGGGAGAGGACATTAATGTAGTAATGAAGACGGATAACTTGAAATACCGTTTTGGTGATACCTTACCATCAACTAACGGATTTTTAGCTCGTTCAATATTAACTGGCTATCAGGGCAGCCTTCCAAACTGGATAGGAAGCTCAATGCCTTTGCTATATAAAGGGGCTAAGGCCAGCTTTTTTTGTGGAAATAACCAGCCTGTTTTAAGCTTATACTATGCTGGTTTTAATGATGGCTCAGGAGTTCCAGTAGATACATCCAGGATTATTTTAGAAGTTAAGGATAAGTATAAATTGTTTCCACAATTATTTTCTGATGATCAGGATATGGATTTATTGAAGGATTATATGTATTGTTATGAATTAAGGTCCCCGTTCCCAATGGAAGCTAAGGAATTGGGTAAGATGATTATTGATGATTTGAATAGATTCTTTCCATATAAAGGGGAAGTTAGAAAGGCATATAGTAAGTGCCTGGTTCTGAAATTAATTGATTCAAAACGATTAAAAGCAGTAGCTCCTTCTGACGCACCGTTACAAGCTAAATTCAAAAAAGGGCAACTTATTGTAGCAAAGAATATTACTGCAGATTTACTTGTGAAATATTTGGACGATATGCTTTATCCTTTGCGAGTAGTGAATGGGGTTGATTGTTTGAATTCATTTGATATTGAATTTGGGGAAGTGGTTCCAACTGAGAGGAGTTTATGGGTTGCTAATATCAACAAGAGTTTGGAAAAAAATGGGTTATTGCTAATAGAGGAAGATGTATTGGTTGATAAGCTTTATATTACCGATAAATAAGAGCTGGCAAGACCAGCTCTTATTTTAAGGTTATTGATCAAGGTTTACTGATGTAGTTACTTGTTGGAACACCATCATCGTACCCTCTGGCGCAAATTTTGTTGCCAGGGGATGGACAGCCAAATTGTGCCCTTGCTTCACTTTCAGTTCCAAGGAATGTTACAGCTGGAACAAGCTCTGCTGTACCAGCTGAGTTGTATTTATGCCATTCAAGTTCCATTTGATTGTCGGAAGTCTTATCCGGCAAGCTGAATGCGCTCATTACAATGGCAATGGTCAGGGCTCCCAGTCCCAATAGTTGCTTTTTCATAAAAGAAAAGTTTAATTAGATATAATTGCCTACTATCTTCTAGGGGTGTTCGGCTCCTTCCCCTTCTTGTCTAGGCCTCGACAAATAGTATCCTATTCCAGCCAATATGAGGAATAGTATATTGAAAACCAGGTGGTTTTTCCAGGATAAACTGCTGATCACGCCACCACAGCTGCAGGGTAGCTCCTCCTCTGCCAATAACATGATGCCTATATAATTCGTAAATAAGGCCATTAATGCAAATGAGGCCAGCAAAGCGATCCTTTGATAGGTTGGACTTAATAAACCCCCAACTATGATAAGTTCTGCTATAGGGATAAGATAGGGCAGGATTTTGGCATAGGGTTGCAGTAAATGGGAGTGTTCAAGGGTATTCAGAAACCGATCTTGATCCAATAGTTTGCTAATACCAGTATACGCAAATAGAAGAATGAGAAGAGCGGCTATGATGGTTACCAGCTTACTATGGTTTTGCTGCTTTCTCACAGCATAAAGTTCTTCACTGTTGCCAATTTTGTATTGGCTATTCAGAAAAAAAAGTTATCCGTTTGGATAATTATCTAAATGATGTTTTTGCATTTTTCTTCTGGTTTATCCATCATTTCCCGTTACCTAAAAAACTTATTCGTCCCTCCCTTGCACTCGTTCATGCTACTGTGCATATTGTTCATGCCATTTCATTTGGTTATTCCCTTCCTGCTTGCCTATCCTTGTTGGGAACCTTTAATTGTTTTTCTATGGCAAATTTTCCCGATCTCTCGCCTGGTACTTTTGGCCAACCGGTTTCCCCTCGTAAGCAAAGGAGACTTGCCAAATTGAAAGCCTGTCTGCGCTTTGCCCGCTTCGCAATGGGTGATCCCCATTTTCGCCCTTACTATACCGCGGCAGCCCGTAAGCCCTGCCTGCCTTTCAACATGGCCTTCCTCGATGCCTATTATGCTCCGGCCATCCCCAGGATCGATATCACCGGCTATACCGGTCAGCCTGGTGATACGTTGCGCATCTTCGCCACGGATAACCTGATGGTCTATTCGGTTCGGGTATGGATCTACGATAGGCATGGCTTGCTGCTGGAAACTGGTGAGGCTATCCTGCCCCCGGATCGTAAGGATTGGGTTTACACGGTTTCCGCAGCCAATCGCTGCATCGAAGAGACTTCCATCAAGGTGATGGCCATGGACCTGCCGGGTAACCAAACGTATAAATCCGTTCTCGTATAGTCGCCAATTCGGGTGTTTTAACGGTTGTGGAGGGATGGGGATTTGGCTAATTTACTGACTCCTACAAAGCAATCTGGCTATGGCACAGCAGGACTTGTTCATTCCCTTTCAAAATCGATTAAGGCGGATCTCTACGGCTGATATCATCCTGGTGGAAGCTGCCCGTAATTACTGTCGTATCAGGACCAAGCAGCAGCATTACCTGGTGCAGAAGACCATCTGTGATATGGCCACCCTGCTAAGCCAGGCTGATTTCTGCCGGGTACACCGCAAGTACATCATCTCCCTACGGCACATCACTTTTATTGAACGCAATTATGTGATGCTGGGCGATACCGAAATACCCATTGGCAGCACCTTCCACAAGGATTTTCTCAATAGGCTCACGATTCTTTTATAAACGATCGATCCCTGGAAAACCAACCCGGAGCCCGTCGCTCGGCAGGCGGGGAGGAGCGACCCCCACTGCCTGTTCCGTACTGTTTTCCCGGTTTGTTTCGATAGGTCGATTCCCAACGGAGAGGCATAGGGCATGAGCTAATGCTATACCCATCCCCTGGTAGCGCCAATGCGCGGGATCGGGTACCCTACCCTGAGTATACCGTGAGTATACAATGAGTATACAACGAGTATAGGATGAGTATAGGATGAGCGAAGGATGAGTATAGGTTTGTGATTCGAAAACCTGGTACAACTATACAGGGGAAAGTCCTGATCCTGGGAAAACCAGGCAGCTTACCCGCCTGATCTCGGGCTTGTTGTTCACTTCACTTCGCTTATGCTTCAAACCCTATCGTTAAGCCTGCGGGATCTTCGACCGGTTCACAAAATCTAAACCTTTAAAAAATCAGTTATGGCTAGAAACAGAAGCAATATCCTGGTAAGGGGCTTCAGTGGCGCCGTCGGCAGGCAACTGGTCCTGAGGACCAGGGGCGACCAGACCTATCTCGCCAACCGCCCCAGTATCAACCGCAATCGGGTACCCACGAATGACCAGCAGGAGGTAAGGCTGAAATTCAAGGATGCCGTTACCTATGCCAAAGCGGCCATCCAGGATCCGGCCCTCAAGCTCGATTATGCAGCCGTGGCCAGGCCTGGGCAGTCTGCCTTCAATGTGGCATTCAGTGATGCCTACCTGCCACCGGAACTCAACAACCTCCGTACCGATGCCTACTCCGGCGACCCCGGCGATAAGATCACGGTCAGGGCAACCGATAATTTTTTCGTCGACAAGGTTACCGTTGCCATCATCGCCCTGAATGGGACGGTGATCGAGGAAGGCGAGGCCACCCCTGATGCCAATGGGCTCGACTTTACCTACACCGCCACGCAATCCAATGCGGTGTTGCAGGGTAGCAAGGTCAGGGTAACGGCCGAAGACCTTCCTCGCAACCGGACGGTGCTGGAGGTAACGCTCTGATCATGGAGCTCTTGCTACAGCGTTCGTACCAGGCCCAGGGTACCAACGGCAGGATCTTGTATATGGGCAAGCACCTGGTCTATACCATTGAGCTTCCCTGGCGGCATAATATCCGGATGCATTCCTGCATTCCGGAAGGCCGCTACCGCCTGCAATTCCGCTACAGCGAAAGGCACAAACTGCACCTGATGGTGACGGGTGTTCCGGACAGGACACTCATACTGATCCATAAGGCCAATGATGCGGAGCGGGAATTGCGGGGCTGTATAGCGCCGGTCACGCGGCTAACGGGCCAGGGCAAGGGCGAAGCATCGGCCAGGGCATTTGCCCGTTTGATGCGCCTCGTTTTTAATGTCCCTACCCATGAAGAACCCATCTGGCTGGTGGTGGAAAAGCTACCGGCCGATTGTTCACTTTAAAATGCAATACGTATGAAACAACAGGAAATTGACAGGCTCTCGCTCATGGGTCGTGCCAATGCCCCCACGCCTGCGCTCTTCGTGAAGCTGCGCAATATCGGGCTGGTATTGGCCGCCATCAGCGGCGCCTTGCTGACCTCACCGGTAGCCCTACCTGCGGTGGTCACAACCATCGCTGGTTATATCGGCGTAGCCGGCACCGTAGCCTCGGCCATCAGCCAGCTCACGGTAAAAGGCTAACCACACCTACGGTTCGTTTTGGTTATTGGTTAATGTGTACCCCCGGCCATTCCTGGTCGGGGGTTTTTGTTGGGTATTTTTACCTCAGCGGGGTCTCTCGTAGAGGACCCCGATGCCCTTACACCTCAGCGGGGTCTCCCGAAGGGGACCCCGATGAACCACATCCTGCAATAAATCAGGGTCCCCTCAGGGAGACCCTGCTGAAGATAGAAGATGTAGTAAGAGACCCTGCTGGGGTAAGATAGGGAGGAGACCCCACCCCGTAAACCTCAGCGGAGTCTCTCGCAGAGGACCCCGATGAACCAACCTCCTGCAATACGTCAGGGTCCCCTTCAGGAGACCCTGCTGGGGAGAAGCTGGAGAATACCTTGCTGGGTGAGATAATTTTTTAATACCCTCCTATTACTTAATTGCAATGGTAAAAATTACTAACTATTAGGTATAAACGTAAATATTTGTTAACGATTTTAAAAATACCGTGAAAACACGGTAGCACTATTTGAGAAAAATTTGTTGCATTGCATTCTGTCATTTGGTTCTTCATTCTTACTAAGAAAACTGTTTTATTGTTAATAAACCAAAACTATTCGTGCTGCTATGCGATGTAAACTGTGTTTAATGTTTGCATTAATTTTTATCAATGGGTTATTGAATAGCTTAAGTGCCCAACTAACCCCAGTTGGAAATAATGTTTACTTTAACAATTCTGGAAATGTTGGGATAGGAACCAGTAATCCGGGGGAGAAACTATCCGTTATCGGAAATATCTTTCTCGGTGGGACTACTCCAAAGATCAGAATGAACGACCGCGCAGTTTTTCAAATGCCCATGGTAGGAGAAACCGATTATGTAAGAACGGTTATTGGACAGAATATTCAGTGGGACAATACAGACAAGAAGTGGCAGATTATCGACAAAGTGTATAATGACTTTGCCATGCTGAGATTAGGGTCGAATGCTGACATCGCTTTTTATAACAAACCTATCAACGCTGAGTCTTCAGATCTTTCCAACCAGCAGTTGGAGAATTTTAGACGATTCACTATAAATATAAATGGAAACGTTGGTATTGGAACAAGTAACCCGGAATACAAACTGTCTGTAATAGGAGATATTTATGGAAGCGGTTATCTTAGGGTGGGATCAATGCCTTCTTCCCCGAATTGGCAGTTTACTGTTTTAGGACAGCGTGCAATAGGGGCTGTCGAAGCCTCCAATAATAGAGCCGCCTATTTGTATGCTGCAAATGATATTTATGGAGTAACTGCATTTGATTTTAACACCGGTACACCATTGCCATTGGTACTCAATTTAGGAACCAATCATACTCTGATCAGTCCTTATGGCGGTAATGTAGGAATTGGTACGACAACACCACAATCCAAATTGGCAGTTAATGGAGATATAACGGCAAAAAAGGTCAGGGTTTCCATTGATGGCTGGCCAGATTATGTTTTTGATAGTTCCTATGCGCTTCGCCCCATTGTTGAAGTGGAATCATTTATTAAGAAGAATAAACATTTGCCTGATGTTCCCTCTGCTGCTGAAGTTGTGAAGAACGGATTAGATGTTGGCGAGGTCCAGGCTACTTTATTAAAAAAGATAGAAGAATTGAGCATGTATATCATTGAGCTGAATCATAAAAATGGTAAGCTGAATGATCAGGTGAAAAGCCTGGAAGAGAAGCTGAACAATCTTGAAAGACAAATCCTAGACTAGTGAGTTTAAATTATTATAGCATAATATCATGAATGGCTGAAGATTTTTTAAAATCAACTGCGATAATGTAAAGCCCTCTGAATTACTTTTATGAATTACTCTAGTTTTCCAAGATGTAAGATATTTTTTACTGCCAGTCTTTTAGGAATAGCAACTCTAGGAGCAAAAGCTCAGGATTGGGGGGTTGGCAATTCCAGAACCGAGAACCGAAATGATGCTGGTCTCAGGGGAGATGCTGGTGCAAAATCCGGATTTTTCCAGGCAGAATTTCCCGTTAATTTCCCTGGTGGATCAAATGGTTTGTGGCATTTGTTAGATGTCAGGCATAGTAACCAAAGTAACAATTATGCCATGCAGTTTGCAGGTAGTTTCTATGATCAGCAACTTTGGTTTAGGAAGACCAATAATGATCCTGCCCAGCAATGGAGCAAGGTTTTATTACAACCTTCCGGTCAGCTTTATTCACCTGCAGGTAGTAGCCTTGAATTACTTAGTTTGGCTAATAGCAATGGTAGTAGTACAAGCTACTTAAAAACACTTCTCTATAGGCATACTACTGGAACTGGTCCTGGTAATACTGCTACCAGGTTACAATCGCTTACTGATGGAACTAATCATGGTTATGTTGATTTCAATCCTGTTAATGGACTGGGTGGCATGGCTTTGGGTACCAACGGCAACGAATTATTAAGACTCCAGCCCAATGGTTACCTTGGTATCGGAGCCTCGAATCCACTTGAAAAGATACAGATTGGCCAAAAGATGGTTATCCATGATGGAGGCGAGAAGGTATACGGTTATAATTGGTATTTCAGTGTAACAAGACCCAAGAGAATCACAGATGGGTATAGTTCATGGATGACCTTTTATGAAGACGGTTCTATTAGTTTTCGATCTGCAGACTATGGACCGGCGAATTCAGATTTTGCTGTTATCAGACAAGGGTTGACCATTAAGAATGATGGGACTGTAGGGGTAGGTACGCCTGATACAAAAGGTTACCAGTTGGCCGTAGCCGGATCCATGATAGCTGAAAAGGTAAAAGTTAAACTACAAGGAAGTTGGCCGGATTATGTTTTCGATAGTTCCTATACCCTTCGCCCAATTACTGAACTGGAAACCTATATTAAGAAGCATAAGCACTTGCCGGATATTCCTTCCGCATCTGAGGTAGCCGATAAGGGATTGGATGTTGGGGAGAACCAGTCCTTTTTACTCAAGAAAATTGAAGAATTGAGTTTGTACATTATTGAACTGAATAAGCAGAACGAGCAGTTGAAGCATAGCATGCGTGTGTTGGAAGAGAAATTTTACAAACGTTCCACTGAATGATAATTGAATCGTCCAATTGAAAGCATCTACTTTATTGATTGAATAAGCCTAAGTTGTAGCCTTGCGATTTTCCCTTGAAGAAATAGAGTCAATCAATAATTCTGATTGTTCGGATTCTTTATAAAGGAGATGAATGGGTGGATTGGTACAAGTGTAATACACTTGAGAATGTGGATAACTTTTTCCAAGAAATACACATTATGGGTATTGACAATGCAAAAATGTGAAATTACATTTGATCTACACAAGAACTAACGTTAATATATATACGAGAAAATGATATTGTGAGACGGCTAATTGCTTGGCAAAGAATGTAACCAAAGTTTCAATATATCATGAAACAACTGCTTATAGGCTTGTTTATCCTTTGGGTAAACAACAGGGTTCTTGCGCAAAATACATTCCCATCTACCGGTAATGCCGGCATTGGTACTGCTACTCCTACTGCTAATTTGCAGGTCGTATCAATTGATTGGGATAAGATATTATTGGATGCCAGTGGGACCAATGGCTTATCCCGACTAACGATTAGAAATAGTGGTCATTATCTTTATGTCGGTACAATTGGTAGTAGTTTCACCTCAAATGGTCACATGAAAACCAATGGTGCATTCTACACCTTCGATGGGGCTGGCGGGATTAGTATCGCTGCTGCCAATTCAAGCGGTGGTGCCATCAGATTTTATACTGGAGGAATTGCCGATGCTAATCAAAGGGTCATGATTGACCAAAATGGCAGATTGTTTGCTTACATGTTACAAAGGCCCGGTGTCATTCGCGATGAAGTGCTTACTATTGATCCTTCTACTAGCGAGATCCAGGTTACACCATTACAGCCTTCACGCCTAAGATTTGTTGATACAAGAAGTACTGCTACACTACCATCTACCTATAATTCAAGTTTTCAAACCCATTTTAAGTCCACCGGTGCGGTTGGGTTGACTTTTACCGGTTCTTCTTTTGCTTCTGTGATGGGTATCAGGGGTTGGTCAGATAACTCTGGAGGTAAGGCGCATGAATTGGCGTTTACCGATAATAACCAATTCTATGTGCGGTCTGGCTTTTCTGACACCTGGGAGAACTGGCGTCGGGTACTCACTGAAGATGTTAATGGTAATGTGGGAATTGGAACAATAACACCACAGGCAAAGCTTGCCGTAAATGGTGATTTGTTTGCAAAAAAGGTTAGGGTTACGCAAAGTGGCTGGCCTGATTATGTTTTTGGTGATAATTACCCGCTGACCCCTTTAAGCCAGGTAGAACGCTTTATCAAACAATACCGGCATTTGCCGGGTGTTCCCTCTGCCAGCAAGGTGGAACAGCAGGGGCTTGACCTTGGTGACAATCAGGCCCTGCTGCTTAAAAAAATTGAAGAGTTGACGCTTTACCTGATAGAACTCAACAAACTAGTTGAGCAACAGAACAATAGGATAAAGGAGCTCGAGCTTAAACAGAAAGGTCGTTGAATAAGTGAGAATGCTTTGCTTATGCAGCATTTCTAAGGCTCAACAGGGCAAAATTTAACGCTCACAATATTGTATAATGATATCAAGAACCCTCATAAAAGGATTCCTTTTATGGCCACTGTGCTTTTTTGTTGCTGGCCAAATGGCGAATGCCCAGGATGCTGCCGGTTCGCACCCAAAGCTACCCCCCGTTCCATCCTCATTCCCTGATTGGTTGAATAGGGTGATAGCTGATTCCCTGAACCATAAGTATGCAAATGGCAGGGGGGACCTGGATATTGATGCGGTAGCCTTGTCTTTGGAAAATTGGCGCAATATTCCTGCATTGGGCTCCCTTTCAAATACTACATTAAAGAATTTTGGCAATTATGTCAATGGTCATTTTGGTAAGAAGGGCCTGGATAAGATTAACAGGTTAGCCGGCATTGATACTGGATCATGGCAGCCACAGTCCTATATCACGGACAAAATCAAAGGTTTCTATGCCTTGCAGAACCCATTTCCCGTAACCAGGGAATCCTTGCGACATCCTGTCTCTTTGAAGATGGAGAAGGCCTCTTATTCCTTTCATAATAATGCCGCTAATCTTGGTCAGTCAAATTTCCAGCATGTTGACCTGAAAGGTGGCCTCACTGCTTTTGGTATTCCCTTTCAATCGGCTTATTCCAACTTATCAGAATACCAGCGCCCATTTGATTTGAATAGCATGCTTCAGTTAAAGTTCAATAAGACGGCATTAACCAATATGTTCAAGGATCAATTATTGACTAACTATAAACTGGATAAACTTTTATTGAATGATCTGGATATAAGTGCTTATGCAAGGAAGTTTTACCAGGCTAGTCTTCAGCTGCAATGGGAGAGATTTAGTGGTGAAGGAATCGCTGAATTAAGGTCCGTTCTGGAACGGGATATTTCTTTTGAAGAGTTATTATACCTCGATAGAGTCCAGTTAATGAACAGGATTTTACCTGATTCCAGGATTCGCCAGATACAGGATGAATTGAATGCAGCCAGACTGCAATTGGACAATGGTAGTTTGATTGCTGAGACTCGTGACAGCCTCAGCTTGCTGATCCTATCCAAAGAACGCTATCTGAGGAATGCTGATTCCCTGCTGATGGCTTTGGACAGTACAAAGAAGGGTTTGTTGCAACAAGGATTTTCAATTGATAGATTGACCAAATCAAAAGATGAATTGGCTGGGCAGGTTAATGCGGAATTGAACAATCCAGCCTTCCTGAATGATGCAGCAAGAAATCACCTTCCGGTAACCGGCCTTCAGAAATTTTTCAGCCTTTTGCAGCAATTTAACCTGGGTAGTTTTGGTTCATCCGCCACCGGCTCCAATCTGGTGAATCAGTTTTTTAATGGTATTGAATTGTCGGGGATCAAGAAACGCACAGTATTCGCAGGTGGATTGGGAAATGTTAAGGAGTTCGGCTTTTTTAAGGATGCAGGATTGCAATCTGCCTTAGCATTACCTGCTGGTTTTTCCCAATTCTTATCCCTGGGAAAAAGATCAGGGAATGAGGGGAATGCAACCAACCTAACGATCAGCAATGGGAATACCAACCCTGTTGATCGTAATGGATTTCAAATGCCTGGCCTGCAAAGGAACATATTCACGGGAGGCTTATCCCGACAGTTTTCTTTAGGGGAACAGTTTCGGGTATCGGCAAGTTTTGCCAAATCATCTACCCAGTTCAGAAATGAATTCAGCACCCAAACAGGAGGGCTGGATGCGTACAAGCCGGCCTTGGCAGAATTTTTCAATGATTTCTGGTCACAGGTATCGGCTGAGCTGTCTTATAGCGGCAGCAGCCGGCAAATCAACATGGAGCATGGCGCCCATGTAAAATATAGCGGAATTGGTTTTAATAATGCCACTTCAGTCAATGTAACCAGGGGTACAATTAATTATGGTGGGTTTATTCGCAAGCAGTGGGCTAAGAATAAGATCAACTTCAGGCTAAGGTTCGACAATAGAGCAGTGAATAGGACTCCTGATGGCGGTGCCAAATGGTTGAATTATCAGCATGATGCTGAACTGGGCCTGAAATTAAAGAAGGCTAACCGGATCCAGGTTCGATATGGAAGCTTCCAAACCTATAGTTCGGGTGATAGTTTGGGGAAATCCCTGCTTTATGGAACAGTCAGATTTGGCGTACAGGCAGTTAACCGCTGGAAGGCTTTTGGCAGGTCCATCTCATCCAATCTTTCGGTCAATTACCAATCTATTCGTTCCGGTACCACTGGTTCAAGAATGGTTAACCTGCAACTGATGGAATCCATGCCTTTGAAGCGCAATGTGCTATCCCTTGTGTTACTGTATAATAAGGAGATCGCAGAGAATCGATTGGTCGGTGACCTGTTTTCAGGTGACCTTGCTATCAGTTATGCACTTTCGAAGCGGATCAGTGCATCTTCTTCGGTCACGTATTTGGACAATCAGCTTTTTGCCAGGCAAATTGGTATAAAACAAAGCATCAATGCCAATATTGCCCAACGGTTTTCCCTTTCAGCATATGTGGATGCCAGGCATGATCTCATTCCTGTTGCCATGCCATTATTATACGCTGCTTCAAGGGCTGAATTGACCATTCATTATCATCTGAAATAGTATCTATGAGAATTATTCTGACAATTGGTTGCTTATTGATGAGTGGACTGCTTATGGCACAGGTCAGCTTTCAGTTCCTTCCGGAGATCCACGGCAGGAATGTGGATGGATTATTGGCCGTAAAAATGACAAATTTTTATGGTGAAAGGAAGACGGCGGTACTGCAAGTGGTAGTGAATGAAGAAAAAACAGGTAAGGTCCTTAACATTACTACACAACCCTTTGAATTAATGCCGGGCCTTAGTGGTTTGCCCATTGATGCCATGCGGTCTGCCATGATTCAGTTCGGTAATTCACCATTGGCTGCAATGGTTCGGCAGTCCGGGGTTTTTGGTTCCGGGGAATATGAATTCTGTTTCTCCCTCAAGGATGGAACCAAGGGCGGTTCTGAAGAATTACTGGGAGAGCAATGCTTTGATCAATTCATTGAACCCTTATCTCCACTGCTATTGGTGGAGCCATATGATGCGGCGCAGTTATGTGATAAGCGACCCATGTTGCAATGGCAGCCCAGTCTTCCCCTGGTGCCTGGTACCCAATATAAGCTGACATTGGTGGAAGTTCTGCCCGGACAAACACCTGTTGAAGCTATTCGCATGAATATTCCATTGATTAATCAACCGGGTATTGTAAACCCCATTTTGTTCTTTCCCCCCAATGCTAGAGACCTGGTAGAAGGTAAGAACTATGCCTGGCAGGTTGATGCCTACAAGAATGGTTTTGTGATCAACAGGTCTGAGATCTGGCAGTTTAAACTGGAATGCCCCAAGGAGGAACCTCCCGTGCCTGCTGATGGTTATCGATCCATTGAAGATTTGGCAAAAGGAAATTTTTACCTGGCAACAGGAAAGATCCTGTTTAGCATGAACAACCCCTATGCTCCCTTCTTACTCAAGTATTCTATTGAATCACTGACAGAACCTGAACAGGAGATCAATAAATTACCCAAAATAATGGTGGGGAAAGGTGATAACAAGATTCAGATCGATCTGGAAGAACATCCTTCATTCAAAAGTGGCCACCAATACATATTAACGGTGGAATTGCCTGGTGGGACACTTAAAAAACTAAGGTTTACGTACAACGAAAAATGATAATGAGAACAGTTGTGATAGCAATATTGATGCTAGGGCTAGGTTGCAGGACAGACAATAATGCAGCAGCCATCAATTATTATACAACTAATAAGAAGCATCTAGAAAAGAATATAGTTGACGAGACGGGTAATTATGCTGCCGCTGTTATTCCAACTTCACTTTTGAATGACCGGCAGGATATAAGGCTCCAGTATGAGGATAGTCTGGTTTACATCCGAATGGTGCATTCAGGGAAGAATATTGGGCGAGATAAATCAGCATACTACTATGGCATTGATAATTCATTTCGGATTGCCATAGGAGCGGATACGGTATTGCCGGAACTGGTAATACCGGTGGCAAATGGTATGGCAAATCGCCTCGAATATATTATCGGGATTGACCCTTATACTTTGCCAACAGGTTCAGATACCCTTAGTGTATACTGGTTATTGCCCGATGCCAATGAGAAAGGTATTTCCTTTCAGTTTAGTAAAAGAATGATTGATCAATTGAACACCAATAATTCGACCCGGCTATGATTTGGAAAGATTGTTATCGTAAACCCGTTGCTGCTTTTTTTCTTGGGGTAATGGCACTTCAACAACTGTTGCCACTCAGCGCCATGGCCCTGACCTCCGGTCCCACACAACCTGAATCAAAAGCTTTTCAACAAGCCGGGGTTTCGGATATGGTGGATCTTTTTTCTGGTGACTTCAAATACAATATTCCGCTAATGGATGTTGATGGTTACCCAATTAATTTAAACTACCAATCCGGGGTTGGTATGGATGATGAAGCCAGCTGGGTAGGCCTTGGCTGGAACCTGAATGTTGGTGCCATCAACCGTCAGTTACGCGGCATTCCGGATGATTTTAATGGTGCAGATAAGGTATTGACAGAACATTACACTAAGCCGAAGATCACTGTTGGGGGAAGGGTTACCGCAAAGGTTGAAATCAAGGGTAAGGCAGGCAGTAAAGCCGGTGGTTCTGGGTCTTTCTCCTTAGGAGTGTTTAATGATAATTATAATGGTATAGGCGCTGAGATAGGATTCAATGCCGGCCTCTCCTTTAGCGCTACCAATAGTGGATTGATGACAATGGGGCTTGGACTAGGGGTTAATTCCAACACTTCCAGCGGTGTGGATGTCAATCCTTCTTTGTCCTTATCTGCCCGGATCCATGCAAGTGCCAACACTACAGTTGTACCAGGCATTTCCGGGAGCCTGGGTTACAATACGAGGGCAGGTTTGAAGGAGTTGACCCTGGCTAGTAGTTTTAGTTTAAGTGGTCAGGATGGGGATAAAAAATGGGGGTATGATCTGGGGCAATCCGGCTCTACTATCTCTTATAACACGGATCCCCTGATGCCAAGGATCCAGATCCCTTACAGGACTTCAAATGGCAATTTTAGCTTTGATGTTGGTGGTGCTGCATGGTTGATTTTTGCTGGCGGTGGAGGCACCGGCTATCGAACAGTGAGAGAAGTTAAGTCGAGATTCATGAGTAATCCTGCATTCGGGTTCCTGTATGCAGATCGTGGAAAGAACCAGCCACAGGCCATGATGGATTTTATCCGTGAAAAGGAAAACCCGATTACCCCAGACCTCCCTAACCTGGCGGTCCCGGTTCATACGCCAGACCTGTTTACCTATACCAACCAGAAAGCCAGTGGTCAGTTCAGGTTGTATCGTGGGGGTACCGGTGTATTATTCGACAACCAGGCTGTTGATGAATCTACGTCTAAATCATTAGGGTTCGATGCAGGTTTTGGCGCTTTTGGCCATGGTGGGGTAACATATAATGAGCAGATGGTCAGGTCGGCAACAAGAAAGTGGACGAGAGACAATGATTATAATAGTAAGGCAGATTTTCAATCTCCTGATGATCCCAGGAATGATGCTGTCTTTTTTAAGCAGGTAGGGGAGAAAAACCTGGAAGATGCTAACATGGTTAGCGCATTGAGAGCGGAGGCGCCCATCGCAGTGGGTATTACTGGAAAACGTGCTTTAAGCAGTTTTGTTTCCAATAGCAGGCAAAATGCAACTATATCCTCAAGTATAACCAAAACAGGGAAACAGGTAAAAAGATCATCTGTATCCTATTTAACAGCTGCTGAGGCTCAAAAGCAATACGCCGCTATCAAAACATTTCCTTTTAATGACAAGAGTAATTTTGCTATTCCGGGCTGTCACCAGCCATCTGCTGCCGAGCAAGTTGCCAGATGGGACCTGCAGGTTAGAAAGGCCCATCATATTGGTACGGTAAACGTAACAGGTGATGATGGATCAAGGATGGAGTATGGCTTACCAGTCTACAATGTTAAACAGGAAGAATATTCTTTCGCGGTTAAACCAAATTACAATGACGCCTCGGTTAGGGATAAAAATATTGTGTTCCCTAATTGGGTAAATACCTTCCCATACCAGCTTTACAGGAGTAATCTGAATACCGACCTTAAATCAACAGATCATTATTTTCACAAGGAGACTACCCCTGCTTATGCTACCAGTTTTTTATTGACTGCCATTTATTCGCCCGATTATGTTGATGTGACTGGTGATGGTATTACCGAAGATGACCTGGGCACTGCCATCAAGTTTAATTATTCCAAGTTACCTTCCACTTACAAATGGAGGTCCCCTTTAAAAGGAGCTATACTCAACAAGGGCTTGCTGGCAGACCCGGATGATGATAAAGCCAGTTTTGTATATGGCGAAAAAGAAATATGGTACCTGCATTCTATTGAAACGAAGACCAAGATCGCCTATTTTATTACCCAGGACAGGGCCGATGCTTTAGGCGTGAATGATGTGAGAGGTCAGTCCCTCAATACCTCCCTGAAACAGAAAGCCCTTAAAGAGATCAGGCTATACTCTAAGGCCGATGTAACAAAACCCATTAAGACTGTTGTATTAGAGCATTCTTATTCACTCTGCAGGAACGTAGAGAATTTCGACAATGCGGTTAATGATCCCCACAAGGGTAAACTTACTTTGGAAAAGGTGTACTTCACCTATGGTAATTCCAAAAAGGGAAGCCATTTCCCCTATGTATTCAAGTACAATAATACAGGTCAGGAAGGCACCCAATATCCTGATGTGGTGAACTTTGATTACCTGAGTGCAGACCGCTGGGGAACTTACAAGCCGCGCTTGGCCAACCAGGGTTCTACGGCTTTCTCTGGCTTTCGGAATGATGAGTTCCCCTATGTTTTACAGGATAATGCTGCCAACGCAGACCAATGGGCAGCTACCTGGCTATTGAGTAAAATTGAATTGCCATCGGGGGGGGAAATAAGTGTTGACTATGAAGCAGACCGGTACACCTATGTTCAGGATAAGAGAGCTATGAAAATGATCCGGATTACCGGTTTGATCAATAGCGGCACCGGAACCACCAATGACCTTAACAGCGCAACTGGCGTGGTATTGGATATGCCTTATCCTACCGGTGTGCCCGGTGACCTGCTGGTATGGTTCAAGAAGAATTATCTCAATAGCTCTGATTATTTGTACTCCAGGGCATTCATCAATGTATCAGACGATCCACAATCCTCTAATGAAGCATTGTATGATAATGTGGCATCCTATAGTAGGGTGGTAGGAATAGTGAATGTTTCTGGAAAGCTGGGCGTTAAGCTGGAGATGATCAATAATTCCGGGGTTCAGGTTACGCCAATTATTCATTCCGCATGGCAGAAAATGCGCATGGAATATCCCCGTTATGCCTATCCTGGCTATAGGAACAGGGTGAGTGATGAGTCCGCATCAAAGGCGCTGGAGGCCGCTATTGGCGCCATTGTCAATTCAGCAAAAAATTTGGGTGAACTGAAGGAAAATTTCAATAAGAAGGCCAAGAGGAAGGGCTTTTGTTCAAAGGTGATCTTGGAGAAAAGTTTTGCCAAAATTGCCATCGGTCCTCAGGAATCCAAGTATGGCGGAGGGTCAAGGGTAAAGAAGATCAGGATCAGCGACAAGTGGCAGACGATGGTTGGGGCACAAAATGGCATCACCAGTAGCTACGGCCAGGAGTATGCATATACAGATGCTTTGAGCGGTACAGGCAACGCTGTCAGTACAGGGGTAGCGAGTTATGAACCGTCTGTAGGAGGGGATGAGAACCCAATGCGCTTGCCTATTCCTTATACCGAAAAGATAAAAGGGGCGATCAACAACTACTTCAATATGGAAGAACCATTTGGGGAGTATTTGTTCCCATCAGCATCTGTTGGCTATTCAAAAGTGACCGTAAGGGCACTAAATGCAAACGGTGAGGTAGACCTGGCTAACCAGACGGGCTACACGGTAAGTGAGTTCTTCACAGCAAGGGAGTTTCCTGTGATTACCAAACGGACGCCATTATTAAAGGTTAACAAGGGGCCCACAAAGAATTTTAATCCGATAAGTGGTAACGCTATCCATGAATCGATCTTTTCTCAGGGTTATAGTATTGAGTTGAATGATATGCATGGAAAGGCGAGGGCGGAGAAAACTTACAACAGCAGCGGTGCATTGATTGCCTCTGTTGAATACGAATATGCAACTTCTCCATTGAATACCGGCCAGTATAAACTCAGGAATACGGTGTCCGTATTCAAGGAAGATGGCTCCATTGCACCAAACCAGATCATCGGCCGGGAAATAGAAATGTTTGCAGATATGAGGGAGCAGGAAACCATCAACGAAGGAATGGCCATTCATTTTGGGTTTGATTTAATACCCTTTCCGCTATCGGGCACCCTTCCTGTTCCACATTTCCCAGGAAAGATTAATTCTGAATACCGTCTGTTTAGATCCGCAGCCACTATCAAAGTAGTTCAATACTATGGCTTCCCGGTTAAAGTGCATAAAATGCAGGATGGGGCTACCATTTCAGTTGAAAACATCCTCTATGATGGAACCACCGGCGAGGCTTTGTTGACCAAAACGATCAACGAATTCAAGAAGCCGGTCTATTCGTTTAACCTTCCCGCCTATTTTGTAGAATCTTATATGGGGGGTGCATACAGGAACCTCGGTTCAATTGTCTCCTTTTCAACCAATAGTACAGGGGTAGTCAGTTCTCCCTATTTAGGGGTGTTATTTCCAGGCGATGAGTTAGTGGATGAACAGGGTACCCGTTTATGGATGGTTAAGACAAGTGAAGCTCAGACTGATTACAACCCTTCAATTGGTGTATTAAGAACAGTAGATCGAAGTGGAAACCTGGTTAAAAATTACAATGGGAAGGCAAGAATCATTCGTTCAGCTTACCGGAATCAACTATTGCCATCGGCAACATTCATTGTTACATTGGAAAATCCAATTGTCAACAATAACCTGCAATTACTTTCTAACGTAAGCCTGAAGAAGTTTAAAGTATTATCAGCCAATGCTACCGAGTATGCTCAAACCTGGGGACAACCAGTTACTTGTGCTACTTGTCCTCCTGGATATACACTATCTCAGGATGGTACCAGATGTGAACAAAACTCTATTCAGAACACTTCTCAATGTTTTACTTTCTGTAAAGGAGGATTCAATTCTGCCTATGGTATTGAGGGCGCCTTGATACAGGAAAGCACTTCTTCTCCTTTAGTGAATGTAAAGTCTAATTATTGGGGTGGCGATTGCTTTATTGCCCAGGCCATCACTGGTTTTACAGATGCCAAGGCTACGTCCCCAAAGATCAATAATAAACCTGTTATTAAGGAAGAAAAGCCTGCTCAGGATTCTGTTAAGAAATTAATGGATAAGCAGCTGGAGGATAAGGTTAATCAGGGAAAAGCAAATGCCGATGACATCCAGTCGGTCGCGTTACCCAGTACGGCCTGTACCCGTTATGATTATACCAGTACTTCTACCCCTACTGGCTCTTGTGGCCCATTGGTTAGAGCAGGTGTTTGGCTTTGTTTAGGAACAACTAATTATGCCGGCTACCCTCTAAGGGAGTGGTTTGGTTTTGAGAAGTGCATCAATTTCCCAGAGACAAAGACCTACTATATTGGTTACGCAGTGGATAATCGGATGAAGATTTACATCGATGGTCAATTGTGGAAAAGCTTGGATACTTACAACCAGAGCACTTTCAAATATTGGTATGTATCACCAATTACCCTCACTGCTGAAAAGCACACCATAAGAGTGGAAATGTATAATGATGATGGTCCGTCCACTATGGCACTTGAAGTTTATAATAATACATATGACCAATTGTTGAATGCAAACTTTAACACATCCGTTCTGTTTTCGACGAACGATATCATCAATAGTGATACCTATAGTTTCCGAACCATAAATGGTGTAGAAGTGCCGCGTTATACCTGTGCAAATGGAAGTAAGCCTGATTTGTGCAATGGAAATAAATGCACCATTAATGTTAACCAGGTTCGCAATCCATATGTTACCGGAGACTTGGGTAATTGGAGGCCAAAGGAAGCCAAGGTTTACCAGGTGTCCAGGAAAAGCGAAGAGGACTTCAATCCGGGTGGAAAAGGACTGGATTTGAGTAATGGAGGCTATTTCACAGATTTTATTCCCTACCATTACCGATCAGCCAGTACTGGTTCCTGGGGGAAGAATAACAGCCACCAGAATTGGGTAACAGCATCCACTGTTACCATGGTTGATAAGTATGGCCAGGAACTGGAGAATCGTGATGCCCTGGGCAGATTTAGCGCTGCAAAGTTTGCCTTTAGAGGTAGCCTTCCTGCTGTTGTATCATCCAATGCTTATCATGGTGATATTGCCTATAATAGTTTCGAAGATGAAGGATTCAGATCTGGCTGTCTTACTGATACTGATGCAGCTTGTGCAAGCAAGCAATGGGTATTAACGGATGGCAATAATCCCAATCTTTCCGGTTACCTGAATTCTTCCAAAGCACATACAGGAAAGTATAGCCTGCAACTTCCATCCAATGGCTTAACCCTTTCTACGCAATATGGTATAAAGGATGTTAGCAAGACTACCCTAAGTACCAATACCAATGGTGAGTTCATCAGGACCCCTGGTAAGGGGTACTTCGCAGAGGGATTCAATCCTACACCGGGAAAGAAGTTTATGGTATCACTATGGGTGAAGGATGCATCTGCTGCCAATAATGTACCTGTTCAATTTATTGTCAATGATCAGTATAGCCAACCGGTACTGCTTAAAGTGAAGGCGGTTGTGGAAGGATGGAAATTGATTGAAGGGGAATTGAACAACCTGGAATCATATGGTACCGCCTCGCAGTTGAAGTTTATGCTAAGGCCATCTACTGGCAACGTATTGATCGATGACCTGCGCATTCATCCGTATGATAGCCAGGTGAAAACCTACGCTTATGATGAACAGTCCCTGCGTTTGATGGCGGAATTGGATGAAAATAATTTTGCAAGTTTCTATGAATATGATGATGAAGGATCCTTGGTACGGGTAAAGAAGGAAACCGAGAAAGGTATCATTACAATTAAGGAAACAAGATCTTCTTACAGGAAAAATTAAGGCCAAAAGCAAATTTTATGAGAAAACTATTGCTAGGATCATGTTGCTTATTATTGGCCACTATTGGCTTCTCTTATCGCAATAAGGTGATGACATGGTGGGGTTCAACTTTCGCTTCCAAAACTACGGAAAGGGGTATGAGTGATCGTGAAGTCCAGGAAGGTATAGCTGAAATGACCAGGATAATATCTAGATTTCGGCTTACCGATAGTATAGTGAGTTTTTCTGCCCAGATCTTGGTAGAGGACAAGGCTGACAGCTCAAGTTCCATAACTCCTTATAATTTTTGCGGCTCTGTCAGCTCTTTTTGGTTGAAGATGGGTAACGTACAAATGATAAACAATAAGGATGGTTATCTCTATATCGACCAGGAAGCTGCTAAGATGCTTGTAGGTCATAGCAGGGAGGTTAAGATTATGGGAAATGACCAGCTGGAACTAATGAGTCAGATTGTCAGGGAAGAAGGGTTTTCCTTCAGTAAGGAGGTGGATGATAAAGGATTTATCCATTATAAGTTGTTCAATCCTGATCACCTTTCCTGTAAAGAGTTTCTTATTGAGTTTGATCCGGCTTCCCAATTGCTGAAAAAGATGAAGGTGGTTTATCCGGATATTTCACAGGATAATGACCCCGCATTCGATAAGACCATAGAGTTGAATTTTACCAGCTGGTCCGCGAATGCCAACTGTAATTGGCGTATGGAGGATTTCGTTGTTCAACAGAATGGCGAATGGAAGGGAAAGGGTGTCTACAAAGAATTTGATATTATTCAACTAGGCAATCAATAATAAGATTTTACATCATAATATTCACGGCAATGAAATTCCGCTATCCTGGTTTGTTAATGGTGTTTATTGCTTTCCTGATCAATATATCTGGCGCTTGGGCCGGAGTGGAACCCTATAGCAATCACCTGAAAGGTCAGCTAAAAAAAGGTGACACATTGATTGTGAAAGATGAAAAGTTTCGCAATCCCTTGTTCAATTGGTCAACCATCAGGAACAAGTCTGTATATAATGTTATTAACTTAAAGATACACCAGGATAGTAGCTATGCCCTGACCAAGACCTTTACCTATAAAGTGGGTTTGAAGGTAGAGTATTATTCACAGCCTGATCAGTATAGCCCCATTTCGGTTAACAATGTTTGGTTGACTGTTGATTATAAGCCGGACTCCGGAGCTGTTTATAAGGCTATGGATACCTATCAGTTCAAAAATGGCTATTATGTAAAGATCACTATAGATAGTATCAGCTCTCCTGAGTTAGGCGACAAGGTCCCTTCCGTTTTTGAATTGGAAAGTCAGGTGATCGTTGACCGACAGTATGAATTTAAGCCTGCCGAAAAGATCAAGGCCAAGGGATGGATGAAGCAGGATAATTCCCTTCAAAACAAGAACAACACAGATCTTTTTGCAAGTACTTTAAGCAGCGGCACTTCTGCTATCGTTAATGCTCAGCTTAACCTGGCTTGGGACCAGATCCCGGGTGCAGAGGAGTACGATGTGGAATATGCTGTATTCGATACTGATACACCGGAAGGTGGGATGGTAAATGGTCTTAAGAATGGTTCTATTACCAATCCTACGCCTGAGACCATGGAGTCGCTATTCCGCAACAATGCCACACGCATCACCACCAATGAGAATACCTATAAAGTATCCCTGGTTTTTAATGCTGACCTCATATTTGTCAGGATCAGGCAAGTAGCCTACCAGCAGGATGGCGAATTGACCGTCCGTCAGGAAGGCGAATGGGACTATAGGGATAATAGCAATGTATTTACGATTTGGGATATTTCAGGTTTATGGCATGAATCCAATCTTAACTGGCAGTACACCGGCACCTTTGTGGAAGATGGAAAAAAGAAGGAAGTAGTTTCTTATTTTGATGGGAGTCTGCGCAGTCGTCAGGTGGTTACCTTGAACAATAGCAATGCTACTGCCCTTGTACAGGAAACAGTGTATGATGAATTTGGTCGCCCTGCAATCAATATTCTACCTGCACCCGTAAAGGATCAGACCACCTTGCGATTTTTCCCTTCGTTTAACCAGGCTGCTACAGGAGGTGGGAATGTTCCGTATAATTATACTCATTTAAATCCTAGTGGTAATCCACAGGTTTGTTCCCCTGTGCCATTTGCACTCAGCAATACGTCCGGTGCCGGAAAGTATTATTCACCTGGTAATGATTTTAGTGCTGCCGGCCAGTCACTGTTTAACAAATATATTCCGGATGCAGAGGGATTTCCATTTAGCGTAACCCAGTACACCCGCGATAATTCCGGTAGGGTAGCTGTCCAGGGGGGCGTAGGTCCGGTATTCCAGCCCGGTACTACTACGGAGGGTTTGAATAGGGCCACTAATTATTACTATGGAAAACCCGAACAATGGGAGTTGGACAGGCTTTTTGGAAATGATGTTGGGTATGCGGAACACTATCAGAAGAATATGGTCAGGGATGCCAATGGTCAATATAGTGTAAGTTATATCAATGCATCAGGTAAAACTATTGCCACTGCCCTGGCTGGTGAAGCACCGGCAAACCTGGAAGCCCTGAGCAGCAAAGGCAGTCCAAGGACACAAACCATGCATTTGCTTACGCCCTCAAGGTTCAGGTATGATCCTGTAGCTATGAAGCTTTCAGCTGCTACCACTTACATGACCGCTACTCCGGGTTCTGTAAGCTTTAGCTACGATATTGAACAATTGATCTACAAATACACCAGTGTAAACACCCAGATTTGTAGTAATTGTTATTATTTGTTGACCATTTCCATCAAGGACGAATGTGGAAATGTTGTAACGGAACAGGTCAAGGATCTTCCCATAGGCGCTACAGAGGCTAACTGTAGTCTGACCAATAACAGGACCGGCTCATTTGCCTACAATATCACTGCGCCTGGTACCTATTATATTAGTTTCGACCTGGCACTTGATCTTAATACCATTGAACGGTATACTGATACCTATATCAATCAGCGGAAGAATAACAACGATCTGAAAACCGAGTTCGATTTTGTGCTGGAGAATCTTCCATTGAATGAGGTTTTACCATGCTTTTCAGAATGTAAGACTTGTGCAAAGGACCTAGGAACAAAGGAAAATTTTGTTGCCAGGATCCGTCAGAAATTAATGGCTGATGGTATTGTATTCAATGGAAATGATGAATCAACTTTTACTGCATATGCCAATGGCTTGTACGATCAGCTACTGGCCAATTGCCAGGCGCTAGCGGTGACCTGTATTGAATCACCCTGTGACAACCTGAAGCGCATGATGCTGGAGGATGTTTCACCGGGTGGGCAGTATGCTTTGTTCGATCAGAGTTCTGGCTCTCCACTGGAGCAGGAGCTTAATGTTATTTGGTTAAACTGGAGGACAGAGTTTCCAACTACCCAGTCTCCTACAAGTGAAGCTTATCTGCAATCCAGGATCGACCTGGAGGATGGTACAGTTATATATCCTTACGACAACAGCTTTACCCTACAGCAGTTGGTTCAATACTGGAAAGATGAATGGGCGGAGAAGTTCCTTAAGTACCATCCTGAATATTGCAAACTTGAATTCTGCAACAACCATCAGTCCTATTATACATGGGATGCCAAAGTGGAAGCAATTGAAAAGGCCCAGGATATCAATACTTTGCCAAATGCTTCAGGACTTTCCTACCAGCGCAATGATCCTGATTGGTTGCTTCAGGCAGATCCTTTCTTTGCATTGGGTGCGCCAGGTGCCGGCTACAGATCCCAGTTTCAGGAGGATCTTGAACAGTATAGTCAAAAAGTACTTAAGATACCAGGGACCACCGCGGTAAACAAAAGCATTACCGCTTACATAGATTTCACTTTGTATTGTTCTGATCCTGCCGGCAACACACAGTCAGGTGATCCAATGAATGCCTGGAATACCTGTGCCCCTGTAGAGAGCTGCAGGGTTCTGGATAAGGAGTGGCAGTTGTATAAGGATATGTACCTGTCTCAAAAAGAAAAGTATTATGACCTGGTGCGGAAGAATACTACTTGCGCCAATGTATGTGAGGTAGGTGACCCAGTGCTATATGGTTTGCCTGGTGCTTGTCCGCCTGCTAATGACTTTATTTTTGAGAAGCAGATCCTCAGTGAGCAATCTGCTCTTTGCCCTGGACAGCAAGCTGTACTGCTAACCTATAGGAATGGGAAATACTCTTTGAGGTCTGTAACTATTTCAGTTTATTATCCGCTTTCGGCAGCGGAGATCAGTAATCTGAACCTTCCTCAAAGTTTCACATTTGCGCCTGGCGAGGCCCAAAAACAGTTTTGCCTGCCTGTATCTATTCCGGTTCAGGGTTTGAAAGTAAGTGCCGTTGTATGTGGCACAGCTGGAACGCCACCATCACTTTCTTGTCCCGGTGTTGCCGGTGAGTTACGTTTACTGTCGGGTGGCAGGCAGATTGCCACCAATGTTTTTGAAGAAACGAATACCGCTACCAACCAGCGACATACCTACTATATTGTTCCGGGACAGGCTTCGGTGGTGCCACAGGATAATCAGTATTGTACAAATGGAACCGTTACGGCCAAACAGTTTTATACCTGTTACAAAGTGTATTTGCCAGGTGTGGCGATACCCATTCAATATGATAATGTTTGGGTGATCAGGTGTACCCTTGATTTATGCAGCGGGACTACCAATACCCTTTATGTAAGTGGTAACCCCTCAACAAATGTTTATACAGATGCTAATGGCACTTATTATGTATACCCGAATACTACTTCTAACCAAATCCTTACTACTACTTATTGTACCAATGCTACCAGGTCCTGGGTGTCCTGCCTGTTTATCAATTTGAATGGCTCCCAGACGACTACAATATATAATGCCACCGTATTTTATTGTCAGAATGTTAATCAAGATCCTTGTCAGTACGCCCCGATTTTCGATGTAAATGACCGTGTAAACTTTACAACCTTTATATATAGTTACCAGGAGACTGGATGTTCAGGATTTAACCAATCCTTTGAAGTGTATGATGGCATGGGAACCAGTTATCCCGGGTTTACTCCATATTGTTATTATCCCAATGCCACAGGTAACTGGGTTTATTATGAATGTGTGAAGTTCAGGATAGATGGACAGATTTTCACTTATAACGATACTTGGGTTTGGGAATGCTACCAATACTATAACAATTGTGGTGGCGGCGGTGGCGGTGGCGGTGGTTGTGAATACCTCCAAACTTCAACTTATCGTACTGTTAAGAAAAGCAAGGATATCAATGCTTTGATTATTGATCCTTGTCAGGTAACCGTTTCTCTATATAGTCAGAAGCAAGCTGATGAACAACTGGTCACAGAGTTTGGCAATACGAATGTATACCTTGTCAAAACAGATTTAGCCAAAACTGAATCACAAAGAAAATCACCTGCTGCCAGGAAGTATTTCACGAAGTGGGAGTATAAGGACTTCTTCTATATTCAACTGGATAGTGGGGTATTCCGTAACTATCACAAAGTATGGATAGCTAAAGCAGACTGGAGCCAGTTTCCTTCTTCTATTCCAAAATCTGTTGGCCGTAGGGAGCCCCGCCTGGGACCTAATGTTAAGAAAGTTGATCCTTCCAATAAAATTAATAGAACCGTAACTGGGGCTAGCTATTCTGTCGCCTCAAGTTGTTATCCTTCTACTGACTTTTTCCTTAATGAAGAAAACAGGTATGTATCCAACCCGACCTGTAATACAGAGCTGTTTGATCTTTATGTATCAAGACCGGCCGGTGCGGTAACTGTTGATGTTAAACTATGGGTCGATCTGATCCAATACTATGAACAAGGGCCAATGGTTAGCACCCTTGAGGTGACAATACCTGCCGGTTCCAATCAGGCTTTTGTTGCGACCTTAGAATATACCCCATACAATCCCTACCAGTATTGTCCGGAGGCTACTTACCAATATAGTATAGCAAGCCTGGAACCTGTATGCCTTACTCCTGCCGGTAACTGCCCACCTGCCTTACGCTACAAAAAGGCAAGGGTATTGCCCTATGCTGAAGGAGGTGGTACTGGCTTTACCGAATCCGACTTGCAACAGGAGCAACTGGCCAACGAAGCAAAGGTGGTGGAGTTGATCAAGACCAACTGTGAGGGTCAGGCGGATACCTGGATGGCCCAATTGGCGGATTGCCTTTCCGGTTATCCGCAGGCCACCAAAGACCTGTTGCGGCAAAGACTGATCGAGGTCTGCATCAAGGGGGGTGACAAATCCAGGTTATTTGGCTCTAGCACTACACCTGATGGCACCACCACAGCCGCTGGCTTCAATTCATTTGAACAGGTGATCAGGCAGGTATTGGGTATTTCTTCCCTGTCCATGACCTGCAATCCCTGGCTGATCGATGCGCCGGTTCCATTTAACCAGCCTCAGCAAAATGTGGAGAAATTGATCAGCAATACCAATGAAGCCATCTGTGCACGCCTGACCACCCTGGAGAACCAGCGATTGGCCAGTGCACCGGGCAAGACCCTCTATCAGTACCTGGTGGACACCTATGGAACAGCCATGAAGCTCAGTTTTGCTGAGTTGGAAGCCCTTAGGAAATCCTGTAACAATTGCCGCTTCCTGCTGGAAAAAGACCTGGTCATTCCAGTGTTCATGGAACCGGGAGCCAAGGGCTGTATCAACAAAGCAGAATATGACGCTGCCCTGGCTGCATTGAATGGTGCTATGGCCCCCAATACTTTGGCAAGCAGTCATCCCAATTACGAGACCATCCTGTCCAATTTCCTTAACCATAGATTTGGCCTGGCATTGCCCTATTACCGCTATAAGGAATTTGCCGACCAATTGGCGGGTAATCCCAATGCCATTCTTTGTAATGAGCCGCCCTACACTTCCGTAGAAGGACCCGATCCTTATGGTTGCCTGATGGATATGGTCACCACTGCCGTAATGAACGGCCGCAACCAATATATGGAGTACATCAGTGAGGTGCGCCGTGAGTTCCAGGTGAACTATATCAACACCTGTTCCCTTGCCAAGAGCAGGCTGTCGGCTACGGGCAACCAGCATTACTACCACTATACCCTGTATTACTATGACCAGGCCGGTAACCTGGTAAGAACGGTTCCGCCACAAGGGGTTAAGCCCTTGGAGAACGCAGAGGAACTGGACAAGGTAAGTCTATACAGGGATTACCAGGCTTCCCTGGCAGCCTATACAGGCCCGCTCGCCAACACAGATAAGAATGCCTCATTGCTTAGCCTCAGCCAGGTGCTTGGCGGTACGGGTAACCATGCCGTGGAGCTATGGTTATACAATAATCAACCCAACCAGGGCAGGATCATTACCGGTACACCGGATAATGGATTCCTCTACAACACCTGCGTCAATGGCAATCGTCTGAATATTGATATCTATAAGTATACCTTACCCCAGGCTGGCGCCCTGGAGCTGCAGGCTTCCAACCACCTGACGGTTGACCTTAGCGGCCTAACCCTTACCAACTGGCTGCATATTGTGCTGCAGGGTAACACCTTGTTGTCCGGTAACCTGCAAGTGTATGTCAATGGATCTTTGAGGTCTGCCATTGCCGGCGCTCCCGATGCCGGTTGCGGCTTTGAGTTGACGGCAGCCAACCCGATCGTGCTACCGGAAGAGCTGGGGGCCTTAAAACACATGCGTTTATATACCCGCTTGCTCTCTGCAGGTGAGATATCCGGTAATTACGCGAATGGCAGCATGGGTATCGACCCGGCCAATGCTGGTGGCCTGTATTATTGGGCCAGGTTCAATACGCCAGCGGAAGGATCCTATACTACGAATGATGACTTCAGTACTGTTGAAAGCCGTTACCAGCCGGTGTACCCGACGCATTTGATGACCACGAATTATGTCTACAACAGTACGGGCCAGGTGGTGGAACAAAAATCACCGGATGGCGGCAGGTCAAAGTTCTGGTACGACTGGCTGGGAAGGCTGGTGGCTTCACAGAATGAAGAGCAACTGAACCCGGCTGCCAGTGGTGCGCAGTCCAACCGCTATAGTTATACGAGATACGATGCCCTCGGCAGGATCACGGAGGTAGGGGAAAAGCTGGGTGCCACCCTCCCCGCTGCCGGCTACCTGGACCAGTCGGCCATCAATAGCTTCCTGGCGGCCGGTAGCAACCAACAGATCACCCAGACCTATTACGACGTACAGCCGGCGGCTGTCAATGGGCTTTCCGCTGTCCCGGTACTGAAGCACCTGCGCAAGCGGGTAGCCGTTTCCGCCTACCGTGCCACAGCTGGCGGACCAGTACAGAGCGCCAGCTACTACAGCTATGACCTGATGGGCAACGTCAGGAACCTCTGGCAGCAGGTGCCGGGCCTGGGCCTAAAACGCATCGACTATGAATACGACCTGGCCAGCGGCAAGGTGAACTTCGTGGCCTATCAGGCGGGCAGCGTGGACCAGTTCTTCCACCAGTACGCCTATGATGTGGAGAACCGCTTAACGGAAGTCAGGACAGGCATCAACGCCCTGCTGCAACCACAGGGTGGCAGCACGCTGATCAATGGCAAGACCGATGCCCGCTATTTCTATTACCCGCATGGCCCGCTGGCGCGCATGGAGCTGAGTGACCCCATCGTGCAGGGGGTGGATTACAGCTACACACTACAGGGCTGGCTGAAAGGCATCAACGGCTACCAGCTTTCGGCCCTGGGGGATATGAACCAGGACGGTAAGGACAACAATGCGGCTCCGCGGGATGTGATGGCCTTCAGCCTGGGTTACTACCAGGGTGATTTCAAGGGGGTAGGCAGCGGCGCCAATGCCTTCGCCACGACGCTGACTACAGATATCAACAACCCGGCACATACGGGTCACAGCCTGTTCAACGGCAATATCCGCTACATGACCCTGGCGGTGCAGCAGCTGGACAACGGTAGCGGGGTGCGGGGCTATACCTACCGCTACGACCAGCTGAACCGGCTGGTGCAGCGCCGCCACCAAACCAATGTTACGGCGAACTGGCTGCCCGGCCTGGGCAATGGCTACGCCGAACGCTTTGTGTATGACGCCAATGGTAACCTCCAGACCAGCTACCGCTGGAAGAAGGACGGTGTGCAGATCGATGAGCTGGACGGCAACTTTGAATACCTCCGTACCAGTGGCCAGAAGGGCTATTACAAGACCACCTCACCATTGCCCCCGGACGTATGGGAGCTGACCAACCGCATGGCCAGTGTGACCGACAGCAAGGGCAGCTTCGGTACGGCCATCGGCGACATGGCCAACCAGACCCAATTAGACAACTACCAGTACGACCGGATCGGTAACCTGATCCGCGACCAGCAGGAAAACCTCAGCAGCATCAGCTGGACGGTCTATGGTAAGATCGCTTCCATCCGCAAGACGGACAACAGCGAGATCACCTACCAGTATGATCCTACAGGCAACAGGATAGCCAAGACAGCGGGTGGGGTGACCACCTGGTATGTGCGGGATGCGCAGGGCAATACCATGGCGGTGTATACAGACAAGGAAGAGGGCCAGTCGGGCCTGTACTGGCAGGAGCAGCACCTGTACGGCTCCTCCCGCTTGGGGATGTACACGCCAAAGCTTAATATTGCTACCGCCGGCAGCAATACGGTATGGGGTATCACCGGCAGGAAGCTCTTTGAATTAAGCAACCACCTGGGCAATGTGCTGGCCACGGTATCGGATAAACGCATCGGCGTGGACCCCGGTGGCGACGGTACGGTTGATTACTACACCGCTGAAGTGCTGAGCGCACAGGATTACTATTCCTTCGGCTGGCAGACCAATGACAACAAGTTCCTGCTGGGCGGTGCGAAGGTGTATAGGTATGGGTTTAATGGGAAGGAGAATGACAATGAGGTGAAGGGTGAGGGGAATCAGCAGGATTATGGGATGAGGATTTATGATCCAAGAATAAGCAGGTTTTTATCCGTGGATCCAATTACTGCAAAATACCCTGAACTAACGCCTTATCAGTTTGCAAGCAATAGCCCAATATGGGCAATTGATTTAGATGGCTTAGAGGGTTTAATTGCAACAGGAATGCCACTAGGAAATTCAGGGCATGGACATGGGATGATTGTTTCTCCTGAAATGGCTAGGAAAATAAACCAAGAGCATCCTGAAGTTGCGCGAGGCTTGGTAGTAGGTCTTGCAGTTGCTGTGGATGTGTTTATTACAAAAGGGTGGGTAACAAGAACGCTGTTTGCTTCACAAGTTTTTGGTGCTGCTGAACACAATAGAGCGACAACTCCAGAGGGAAGAACTGCACAAAACCAGCGATCAAGAGAAGCAATTGCAGATGCAATATTTACATATGGCGCTGGAAAAATATTAGGTGTCACCTTTAATGTAGGTACTTCTGTCATTAGTAAGTTAGCAAGAAATCGCTTCAACTTTGCAAGGAATTATTACAAGTCGGCTGGTTATAATGAAGAAAGGACTCTTTCTCATACCAAGGGCATTGATTTATCTCAGAAAGTTTATGAGGAGACATATAAAAAGGGTACCGTCCTTGAACAATGGACCTATATTGATGATACAGGAAAACCTATAATGGGTGATTACTTTGCATTGCCCGGAGCCGATCCCAATAAATTAGGAATACCTTTAACAAGCAGGGTTAAAACTACTGTAGTGCTTACAGAAGATACCAAGTTTTTGAGGTCAACAGCTGGTGATATAGAAAATTGGAATAAGCCTGGTGAGATTTTGAAAGGTGGAGAAACGCAATTGTTCCAAACTAATGTAAAGTATGAGATTAAAAAGTAAGAATTTTTTTATGAGGCTGACGGAAATAAATATGACGAGCATTGAGTTTATAATTGCAAAAGTTCAAAAATGTGGTTATGAATGCAATTCCGTATTAAATTCTTTTCAAGGTATAATTGAAGATCAGACAATTAGCGATACGTACAATAAAATAATTGTCCGAGATGTTTCTGATAGTATTAACACGATAGTTTTCGACTGCCGGGAGAATAAGATTGAAGCCATTAGTTTCATCGGTAATATTAAAATCAGTCCAAAGGAGCTTTTTGAAAAGTTTAAGCAGTATCGAGAAGCCTATTCAATTAGAGATGACTTATACTTTTACTTCTTCAATGAGAACCGTCAGTTCGGACCTGTCAAAATATCATTTTTTGAACCTACTCATAAACAATTACAGGGTAGTAGTGAAACTAAATATTTAGCTAATCTTACTTTAAGTTGGTAAAATAATTTTATATTGTAAAGTGTATCCATATTTATATTCAAAATGTACTTGACATTTTGTGAGTACCTATTTAGTACAGACAGTTTAAAAATGGAGAATTCTATCAATTTTAAACTGTTCAAATTTTAAGGACAAGATTTACAGGAAGTTAGATTGTTGCAATCCTTAAGAAACAGGAAAGCGGTTTTCCAACCCGTGAGATTTGCCGGGAACACGGTATATCAGAAGCCACATTTTACAATTGGAAAAGCAAGTATGGTGGCATGGAGGTCAGTGACGTTGAACGCATGAAGGATCTGGAAGAAGAGAATGCAAGGTTGAAAAAGATGTATGCTGACCTCGCCCTGGACAACCAGATACTCAAAGACCTTTTCACAAAAAAGGTTGGGCCCTGCCACAAAAAGGCAACTGACAGAATAGATTATGCATGAGCAAAATATTTCTGTGAACAGGGCCTGTAAGATCGTTTCCTTTCCACTCTCCCAGTTTTGTTATACCAGTAAAATGAATGAGCAGGATGTAGTAGATGCATTGCAGGAAATTGCCTTTATCCATTCTTCTGAACCGGCCAATCTTTGCCTTACGGATGAACAGGACATCAACTAATCAGTAGCAAACCATTTTGAAAAGTCTATCCAGTTTATAGGGGGTTAAGACTCTTGGAATCTATAGCTATTATTAGTAAAGTTAGACGGTTTTGCGATGTGGTGGCATTCCGTGCCCCGTCGGTTTAAATTTATTACTAAAGTTCAATAGTATTACAATCACTCAGCAATTATTCATCAGACACCATATTGCAAAACCGATGTTATCCGCTGTGTCTCGTCCTGCGCCAGAAGGGAGAATTGGCGCAGGCAAGGATAACGCTAAATAGTAGGATGAGTTTTTTCATGCCCTATTAACAGGAAGGGCCGGTGTTAGTTGAGGGTGGGCTGTTAAGGGTGTGCTAATGTGTGGGTATTTTGATTAGAACGACGCTCAGTATTCAGTACATGATCATTGCATTTTGGACTTGTTTAAATAATAATAATTAATAGTGGATTTGTTAATTCAATGATCCTGGAGAATACCATATAAAACAAAAAAGTGAGAATTTCATTTGATTAATGATATTCTTTCAAACCTCTAATATTTAACTCCTTTGCTATTGGAATGTCGGCAGGAGCAAGATTCCATTTTGTTATTTCTGAAACACTCACCCATTCAAATTTGTCATGATCTGTTAATTGAAAACTTGCACCAATGAATTTGCACCTATAAGCAATAAGTTCAATGGTAAAATTGCCATAGTCATGATGACTAGTAATAAAATAATCTTTCACTTCAATCTTCATTCCGAGCTCCTCAAAAAGCTCACGGCAAAGTGATATTTCATTAGTTTCGCCTTCTTCTATTTTTCCTCCAGGAAACTCCCAGTAGCCTCCCAATGCTTTCTCAGGCTTTCTTCTGCAAATGAAAACCTTGTTATCATTGAAAATTATACCACAAACAACTTTAATAATATCCATGACTCTTCCTATGATATTCTAAGTTTGATTTATTCAGCTTATGTTTCGGATTAATTTTTAATGAGCCAGATTCACAGCCAATCAAAGATAGATTATCTAATATGGAAAAAGTTCCTTTATCAAACATTACGTGATGATTTGGGCAAAGACAAATCAGATTATCAGAATTATCGGCACCATCATGAGGTTTGCCTAAAGGTCTTATATGGGCTCCTTCAGCGTATCTTCCGGATTTTGTAATAATTGTATTTCCACAAACTTGACATTCATAGTTATATAACTTCTTAATTTCATGAGCAATTTTCGTATCTCTAATTATTCTTAGTACAGTACCCGATTTTCTCTTTTTATCTCTTGTTTTGTAGTCAAGTTCGATTTCTTCTGGTGTTTTTCTTTGGGGGTTTTGTCCACAATATTCTAGTCGAAAACGGCAAATCTTGTATCCGCTCTTTCCTTTTTCCTCCCAAGCATCAACTACACTATAGAGTCCTGCGTAGGTATAACCGCTTTTTGGTGAAAAGGCTGACTTATGATTAAAGCCACGTATTACTCTAACAGGTAATCCTTCGTTCATGCTTTTCAAAAGACCAGCATTTCCTCGATTATCCCAGGTTTGGTCTTCAATTTGTTTTCCTGTGTTTTGATCATTTCCGCCTGCACCGGTATATATTATTTCATCTCCTTCATCCAAGTCATCCTCATAACCACCAGATAATACAATAGCAGCAGCCCCTTCCCTTCCATTTCCATCAATGCCAGCAGCCCAGTTTCTGTGGAAGCTTGTTAGCATCATTTCCTTTCTTCCTTCAAACCATTGTCCCTCAGAAATGCCTTTAATTTCTCCGAAAATTATTTCTCTAGCCATTTAATTTATAAGGTTAATATTACGCATAACGTTGAAGCATTTGCGATGGCATAGCAATAGCGAACTGTCAGCCAGGAGCAAATGCTAAATTGAATAAACGATGTTGAATATAACAACTGATAATCAATTGCGTAATGTCTGCTGATACCAAAGCTGAAAATGATTTTCACCCGATTGTTCCAACGATGAGCCATGCTATTGCAAATGCACTTTTTGTAGGCAGCAAAATTCAACTTTCAGAAACTTCGGTTATTGTCTCAACTCTATAAATTTCGTCTATCGTTTTATTGTCTTTGTCTTTCCACTCTGTCCACCCATTTGCTCTACGTCCTAAGACGGCTGCTGCCGCTGAACTTGGTGAACCAAATACAAAGTCTTCTGCAAAAACTAATACTCCGTTTTCTGCTACGAGAATTTTGTCGTCAATTAATTTCTTTCTCATGCCTGTTACCCAAGTACCGGCTGTTTTTGTTTCTTCTTTGTTTGCTTTTGATCCTTTTATAACAACAAAGCCGTCGTCAATCATTTCTCCTTGAGCTGTGGCGTCTTTTCCTTTACAATAAAGCAGTTCTCTTTTCTTTGTAGAGGATTTCCTAATCTCTTCAAATATTGGAAAGCCCAACGTTGAAAGAAGAATTTTTATAGTTTCGAAGTTGTCGAGCAGGTCAGCTTCCATGCTCTCGGTAATATATGGTTTTGCAGGTGTAGCCAAATTATCTGTATCGTAGCGACCAATTTCATTTGCAGTCTTGATACAAATGTGTTCTAAAAACTTGACATGAGATTTTGTAAACGTATTTGATTTTGAAGTGACAACAATAGCATAATTCCAAAAGTCCTTTGATTTGTTATGCGTCTTTAGTCTTTCAAAACAGTCTTCGGTCTCACCGATGTAGGAAATTGGTTTAGCTTTATCCTCATTCACTCCAAACAGAAAGTAAATTCCGTATTTCCTTACTTCTGGTCTCACTCCACATTCTGTCAACTTACTCCGTGGAATAAGGACAGCAACTATCATCCGGTTTGTCAAGTCAGCAATTTTGATGCTTGTAGGGTTACCGTCTGGTAAGAATATTTGAATTGTCTGTGGTCTCTGTGTCATGTTTGAAGTGTCAAAATTGGTTGCCTATAACGATAAAGCATTGGCGATGTGGCGGTATTCTGTGTTTCGTATGCCCGGTGCTGCTGCTGATTAAATGTATAAATGTTCATTGACTGTTTTATTGCTCAATAGCGTTTGGTCATGCTGAAACAAATGCTGAATAGCGATTAATTGCCGATTGTTTATTGGTCGACCCGCCATATGCGCCAATGCAATGTTGGCTGTAGCACTATTCATATTTTATAGCTATGATTTCAGCAATACGACGTATTAAGTACAAATAAGGCACCAGCAGATGATTGTTTCTCTTTGTCGGCAAGATTACCTTATTTTCTCTGCTTTCTCTTATGTGAACAAGTACATTTCTTATTCTGTCAATCTTGTCCACGATATCTTTCATTATAGTTTTTGATGGATTTTCTGATTCTTCTTCGTTTTTAACTAAAGCTGATATTTTGAAGCCGCCATCAAAAACTAGATCTTGTGAGAAGTACTTGTGATTACACTTGATTTCTATCTTTATATCATCATAATCGCAATAATCAATTATAAGCTTCTCTAACTTTTGTTTGTCGTCATTTGCTTTGAAATAGTTTTTAAACTCTTCAATGATTTGTCGGCTGTAGTGACTTGAATTATTTAAAACATCTGGGTTCTTTACGATGTTACTAAGTTTACGTTTAAGTTCTTCATTAAGATTGTAGTAGGAACAGTATTCTAAAATTTGATAGTAAAAGATATATTTAAGTCTGACAGAAGTAGTTTCATTTGCTATATGGAGCAGGTCAAGAATGACTGGCTCAACCTTTCTAACATTCAGAACCTTTGGAAACTCATTTGTTTCCGAATGACATGGTAAGGCAAACTTTTCTTTTTCCTTATCAATATCGAAAATTAATATGGTAGGTGTTCTGCGGTCATAATAACGCATGTAAAAATTCAGATGCTTTGCAAGACCGATAAAATCATTATGAATTTTTGAGAAGTCTCCTTTTATAAAAAAATTCGTAGGAGTTTTGTCTTTGAAGAATCTTTTCATGCTCTCCGACTGTGCTTCCTGTTTGAAATAGTCGCTGTACATTCCGAGGTTTCTGTAGTCAGTGTCGGATTTGACCTGCATAACTCTAAAACCAATTGCAATTAGTTTCAATGCTTCAGTAGGTCTGTCGAAACCTGCTTCAAATTCTAAAGAGTTATAATGAAACTTAAACTTCCTGTCCAAATATTTATTTTCTGGTGGAATTACACCGAAAATGAATTCAATTGAGTTTAAGTCTTTATGGTATAAAGCTGAAAATTCCGCTGGCAGTTCAACATTTTCAATGGCTTTGAAATCTGTGGCTTTGTCAAAACGACAAATGAAGGTGTCGTCGCCCCAAAGATTTTCAAGATTGATGTGGTCAGTTTCTTCTTTTTTTTTAATGTCCTTATTGGCGGACAGAAATTTTTCTAAGCTATTTGCCATGTAGTTTAAGTGTTACAGCTAATGCGTAAATAGATGATAGCTAAATACGGCGATTATACTGTTATTGAATTATTTTTCAATAAATTAGTCTTGCACAAATAAAATAATGGAAAAACTAATTTGCAACTACAATAACCATCTTTATCATTCCTGGCTCGGTACATTAACAAAAGATTAGTTCAATTCATCTTCATATTTGTCAAGCTCGAAACTATAATACTTACATTCTTGTCTAGATAGCGATCTCTTCCTTATTTCACAAACCTCTCCATAATTACCCTCATACTCCCCCCTTTATTTCCTCTCCACCATTGCCCCAATTCTGGTAACTTTGCCTGTTATTTGTCGATTATGAGTACCACTACTACCGCCCCCATACCCGCCTTAACCGCCAAGGACTTCGCGACCGACCAGGAAGTGCGCTGGTGCCCGGGCTGCGGCGACTATTCCATCCTGGCCCAGGTGCAGAAAGTGATGCCGGGACTGGGCATCCCCAGGGAAAACATTGTCATCATTTCCGGGATCGGCTGCAGCAGCCGCTTCCCCTACTATATGAATACCTATGGCATGCACTCCATCCACGGCCGTGCAACCGCCATAGCCAGCGGCCTCAAAGCCACCCGCCCGGAACTGAGTGTATGGATCGTGACGGGCGACGGTGACGGCCTCAGCATCGGGGGTAACCATACCATCCACCTGCTGCGCCGCAACTTCGACGTCAATATCCTGCTCTTCAATAACCAGATCTATGGGCTGACCAAGGGCCAGTATTCGCCTACTTCCGAAGAACAGAAGGTGACCAAAAGTACCCCCTTCGGCAGTATCGATCACCCCTTCAACCCCCTGGCCCTGGCCATGGGCGCTGACGCTACCTTCATCGCCCGTAGCATGGACCGCGACCCCAAGCACCTGCAGGACATGCTGGTCCGCAGCCATGCCCATAAGGGCGCGTCCTTCCTGGAGATCTACCAGAACTGTAACATCTTCAACGACGGGGCCTTCGAGATCTTCACCGAGAAAGCCTCCAAACCCGAACAGGCACTCTTCCTGGAACAGGGCAAGCCGCTGCTCTTCGGGGCCAATAAGGACAAGGGCATCAAGCTGGATGGACTGAAACCGGTGATCGTTGACCTGAACGCCGGCGCCAGCGCGGATGATTGCTGGATCCACGACGAGCGCGATTTCTACAAGGCGCAGCTCCTCGTGCGCATGTTCGACGACCCGAGGGTGGAAGGGCATATGCCGCGTCCTTTCGGGGTGTTCTTCGAAACGGACAGGGCCTGCTATGAGGATGTAATGGCGATGCAGATCGAAGAGACGATTGCGCTGAAAGGCAAAGGCGACCTTGACAAATTGTTGAGGGGGAATGAGATTTGGACGATTAATTAGTTGGGGC
This sequence comes from Flavihumibacter rivuli, assembly GCF_018595685.2. NCBI lineage: Bacteria > Pseudomonadati > Bacteroidota > Chitinophagia > Chitinophagales > Chitinophagaceae > Flavihumibacter > Flavihumibacter rivuli. Next base: position 2,882,064 of record NZ_CP092334.1, on the reverse strand, counting down.
CACGAAGGCACAAAGACTCAAAGGGGGCACGAAGATCCTAGGACCTTCGTGCCCTCTTCGTGTCTTCGAGTCTTAGTGGCGAAAAAAAAAGAACCTACTCCTCCATCCACTCACCAGCACCTTGACGTGTAACCACCGGCGGGTCTTGCGTGCAGTCCACGATGGTCGACGGCACCCAGCCACCGATCCCGCCATCCACCACCAGGTCCACCAGTTTATGGAAATTATCATGCATCAATTCCGGTTCGGTATACTCCTCCACCATATCCCCCGGTAGGGAAGCACTCAGGATAGGCCTCCCCAATTCCTTCACGATCGTCCGGGCGATCTCGTTGTCCGGTACCCGCAAACCAATGGTGTCCTTCTTGCTCTTTAAAAGTTTCGGTACCTCCTTGCTCGCCGGCAGGATGAAGGTATAAGGCCCCGGCAGGTGGCTCTTCAGCATCCGGTACAGTGGGGTGGAGATGCTCTTGGTGTACTGGCTCATATCGCTCAGGTCGTAACAGATAAAGGAGAGCTGGGCCTTCTGCGGGTCCACCCCCTTGATGCGGCAGATCCGATCGATGGCCTTGGGCTGGAAGATATCGCAACCAATACCATAGATGGTGTCGGTAGGGTAGATGATGATCCCGCCTTTCTCCAGGGTGTCCACAACGGTGCGGATGGCCCGGGGCTGGGGATTATCGGGATGGACATGAACGAGCATGACCGAAGGTAAGAAAACCGGGGCGTTAAACAGAAAGGCCCTATGCCATCAACGACAGCATAGGGCCTTGTAGGTTCATGGGTTCTTCTTGTCTTACTGGCTCACCTTGAATTCCACGCGCCTGTTCTTCGCGCGGCCTTCCTTGGTGGCATTGTCGTCGATGGGTTGGTCGGGACCATAACCCACTGCGCTCATGCGGTCTTCAGTAACCCCCTTCTTCACGAGATAGGCTCTCACGGCTTCTGCACGCTTCTGGCTGAGGGTGCGGTTGGTCTCGGCCTTGCCTGTATTGTCGGTATGGCCGCCGATCTCCAGTTTCAGCTGCGGGTATTGCTCGGTCAGGATGCGGGCAGCTTTGTCCAGCTCTTTCTTCGCCCCTGCGGTCAGGGTGGCACTGCCGGTGGCGAACTGCACATTGCTGGCATTGAACTTGGACGCTTCCAAGGTAGGACAGCCACCATTGTTCGGATCGCCGGCGATATCGGGACAGCGGTCTTCATTGTCATTCACGCCATCATTGTCGCGGTCGGGGATGGGACAGCCATTGTACTGGGCCGTGCCGGGTTCGTTCGGGCACTTGTCTTCTTCGTCATTGATGCCATCCTTATCGGTATCGGGGATGGGACAGCCGCCATACTTGGCGATGCCGGGAACATCCTTACACTTGTCGTCCTCGTCGTTGATGCCATCCTTGTCGGTATCTGGAATGGGACAACCGCCATAGCGGGTCAGTCCGGGAACATCCTTGCACTTGTCTTCTTCATCGTTCACGCCATCTTTATCAGTATCGGGAATGGGGCATCCCTGGTAACGGGCCAGTCCCACCACACCCGGGCATTGGTCATCCTTGTCCAGCACGCCATCGCCATCGGAATCGGGCAGCACATGCTTGCCGAAGAGCCTGAACTTGAGGCCGGCCTGGATATTCTGGTTATAGTATTTGCCCACGTTATTGGGATTGCCGGTACCGTCCATATTGGTGAGGCCATGGATATAGCGGGCATAAGGGGTCAACTTGCCATGGGGGAAGAGTTCGATGCCGCCGGAGAGGCTGGTGCTGAAGCTTTCCACATCATTGGTGCCCCAGTTGTTGTTGTCGTCATTCACATTCAACAGGAAGTCGAACTGAGGCCCGAGGGTGAAGGCGAGTTTCTTGCCTGCATGGATCTTGAACAGGACGGGAAGGGAAAGGTAGCCGACATTGGAGTTCTTGAGCAGGGCAGTAGCGGCGTCGGTTTCGTAGCGCAGGCTATTGTACATGAGTTGGGGTTCCAGGCTCACCACCTTGCCGAGGGGGATATTGACCCAGCCGCCGGCGCCCCAGCCGACCTTCATGTTATAGTCGAGGTTACTGTTATCGGTGATCCTGAATTTGCTGAAGTTGGCGGCACCCAGTAACCCGCCGCTCACCGTGTAATGGTCCTTCACGATCTTAATCTCCTGTGCCCGGCCGGCAAGGGCCAGCAGCAGCGAGAAAGCAAGCATTCCCTTTTTCATATAGCTTGGTTTTGGTAATAAAATATTATGATACTTCATAATGTATGCCAAGGTAACAAAATATATTATAAAATAGATTAATGCTATTGGGTGGCTTGAAAGGCAGAAGCGAGGCTGGTAGAGCAGGGATGCGGGTTAAGAAGGGGGGTAGAAGGGAAGGAGCTTACACCGATTGTCGGGTCGTATTGATTTTAACAGGGGCTGGCGTTGTTAACAAAAAATTCATCCTAGTTTTGCACAGCTCAAAATTTTGACCATGCAATTGAGACCCGTAGATGTAGTGGATCAAATTACTGGTGAGGCATTTAGTAAGCACTACTATGAACCTGGTAAACCCCTCGTGATCCGGAACATGGCCAAGGACTGGCCGGCGTTCAGGAAATGGGATTGGGATTACTTCAAGCAGATCGTAGGCCAGGTAGAGGTAGGTGTATACAATAACGTGAAGAGTGATGCCTACACGCCCATCAATAAGGCGGATGACTATATGTTGTTCGGCGACTACCTCGACAAGGTGAAGCAGGGTCCAGTTGAGCTAAGGATCTTCCTCTTCAATCTCTTTACCCATGCGCCGCAGCTGACGCAGGATTTCACCTGGCCTGACCAACTGATGAAGGGATTCGTGAAGCGCTTCCCCATGTTGTTCGTGGGGGGAGAAGGTTCGGTGACGCATATGCATTTCGATATCGACATGTCGCATATCCTGCACACCCAGTTCATGGGTCGCAAGCGGGTATTGCTCTTCCCTTTTGAAGAACAGCACAAGCTCTACCGCAAGCCCTGGGAAGTGTTGAGCATGGCGAATTTTGAGAAGTATTACGAACCCGGTAAGAGCAAGATCGATTACGAGAAGTTCCCTGCCCTGAAGGATGCGCAGGGGTATGATATCATCCTGGAGCATGGTGATACCCTCTTCATGCCGGCCGGTTACTGGCACCATATGGAATACCTCGACAGTGGCTTTGCCATGAGCCTTCGCGCCATGCAGCGCTCGATGGGCGGCAAGCTGAAAGGGGTATGGAACCTTTTTGGCATGCGGAACATCGATACCCTCATGAAGAAGACCGCGCCGGAGTGGTGGTACAACTACAAGAAAGATAAGACCTTCGAAGCGGCGGGTCATTGAGATATACGAAAAATGGCGGGTTCAAAAAAATCATTTGAATTTTTTTGATAATTTCTTGTTTTATCATCAAACAGGACCTAATTTAGGCTTAGGAAAACGTTAAGGTATCTGTTCTGAAGGTGTTGGTTTCCTGTCTGATCTCTCCTTTCTGCATTCATTCCAATTCCTGTTGAAGGCTTTACACCGATCATCCCCCTGACAAACTGTTCCGTTAATTTACTTGATCTCCTTATTGACAACATTGGATTATTGAAAACCCAAATACACTAACCTCTTTCTTTTTGTGGTTTCAGAGGTAAGCACAGGCCGGCGATCTCCATCGCTGGCATTTTTTTTGGCGGGTGCATTGCGTGTGATGATTAACGTTAGTTGCTCGCATGGAATATGATGACGCTAGATTCGTTGGGCTTCACGCAAAGGCGCAACGCCTGCCTTAGCTTTTGCTAAGGCAGGTAAAGGGACGCAAAGCCGCAAAGGGCGGGTTATGGCTTTTGAGGGGTTTTTAAGAGCGCAACGCTTTGGCTGCGCCAAAGGAATACTTTCTTGAAGATCTCGTTAAAATAGCTGTTGGTGGTATCACACAACAGCAGCCTTCGAAAGTGTATGCAGTTGTGTATGAATTGTATCACGTCACCCTCGTTGTCCCTTATGACCAACGGGTAAAAATAGGATGAGTTTAAATTGGCGCAGCCAATGCGTTGCGTCGCATAGTACCTCAAATGAAGTTCGTCCCTTGGCTTCTTCCCGCCTTCGCTTTGTAATAGCGTGCGCGTTGCGCCTTTGCGTTCCTTCGCGCCTTTGCGTGAATCCGCTAAATACCTTTGCGTGAATCCAATCAATGCCTTTAGTATACAGAATAGGCCTCTGGTGAAAACACATCCTTTCGATTATCAAGGGATGAGTTTAAATTGGCAGAGCCAATGCGTTGCGTCCGCATGATTCCTCAAATGAAGTCCGTCCCTTCGCTTCTTCCCGCCCTCGCTTTATAATAGCGTGCGCGTTGCGCCTTTGCGGTCCTTGGCGCCTTTGCGTGAATCCGCTAAATACCTTTGCGTGAATCCAATCAATGCCTTTAGTATACAGAATAGGCCTCTGGTGAAAACACATCCTTTCGATTATCAAGGGATGAGTTTAAATTGGCAGAGCCAATGCGTTGCGTCCGCATGATTCCTCAAATGAAGTCCGTCCCTTCGCTTCTTCCCGCCCTCGCTTTATAATAGCGTGCGCGTTGCGCCTTTGCGGTCCTTGGCGCCTTTGCGTGAATCCGTTATTTCGCCCTTGCGTGAGACAACCACGGTGTGTTATAAAAACAGCTTCCCCTGTTTCGGTACAATATCGAAACTCCTTCGATGATGCTCGCACAACCCGAACTCCTCGATCGCCCTTCTATGCGAAGGCGTACCATAGCCCTTGTTATTGATCCAATCGTACTGTGGGAAGGAATCGTGGAGTTGGTCCATCCATGCATCACGATAGGTTTTCGCAAGGATGCTGGCGGCGGCGATGGACGCATAGGTGGCATCACCCTTGATGATGCACTGGTGCGGGATATCCTTATAAGCCTTGAAGCGGTTGCCATCGATCAGCAACAAGCCAGCCTTCACAGAGAGCTGGTCCAGCGCCCGGTGCATGGCCAGGAAGGAAGCCTGCAGGATATTGATGCGGTCGATCTCCTCCACACTCACCGAAGCCACCGCCCAGGCCACTGCCTTCTCCTCGATCACCCATCGGAGCTCATCGCGTTGCGACGCCTTCAATTGCTTGGAGTCGTTTAACAACGGGTGCTTGAACTTACGGGGAAGGATAACCGCAGCAGCGTACACGGGGCCTGCATAGCATCCCCGGCCTGCCTCGTCGCAGCCGGCTTCGATCAGTTGGTCCTGGTACCAGGCTTTCAGTTTCGCCATCGGCCCCAAATGTAATACTAAAGCATTTGCCTAATTTTGTATCTTATCCAAACAAGCATCCAACATGTCCTCTACCATACTTGCCGAACATTTCCCCGATTTTGAAAAAGGCCTCCAGGACGACCTGCTGGCGCATAGTGAGTTCAAGAGTTTCCGTGCGGGCGACCAGCTGATGCGGACCGGGCAGTATTTCCGCAACACCATGCTGATCGTGGATGGACTGGTGAAAGTATACCGCGAAGACGACCAGGGCAATGAGTTCTTCATGTATTACCTGCAGCCCGGACAGGCCTGTGCGCTCAGCATGGTCTGCGCCACCAAGCAGGAGACCAGCCAGATCATGGCCAAGGCCGTGAAGGATACCGAAGTGATCGCCGTGCCCCTGCAGTACATGGAAGAATGGATGGGTAAGTACAAGAGCTGGTACCATTTCGTCCTGGAGACCTATCGTTCCCGCTTTGAGGAACTGTTGGTCACCATCGACCATATTGCCTTCCGCGCCATGGACGAACGCCTCGAATTCTACCTCAAGAAACACCGCGACACCCTCAAGTCGAACACCATCAACCTCAGTCACCAGGAAATCGCAGATGAGCTGAATTCCTCCCGCGAAGTGATCTCCCGCCTCCTCAAGAAAATGGAGCAGATGGGCAAGGTCAGGCTGCACCGCAATGCGGTGGAGATTATTAATCTGAAATAGGTTGATAGTATTTTTTTTTCATTACCCCAGCAGGGTCTCCCGTAGGGGACCCTGATGAATAGTAGGATGGGGTTCATCGGGGTCCTCTGCGAGAGACCCCGCTGAGGAGTAGAGAAATGAGACCCCGCTGAGGTTATGTGTGTGATCATTCGATGCACTTCTCACCCCATCAGGGTCTTCTGAAAGGGACCCTGATGAATAGTAGGATGAGGTTCATCGGGGTCCTCTGCGAGAGACCCCGCTGAGGAGTAAAGAAATGAGACCCCGCTGAGGTTATGTGTGTGATCATTCGATGCACTTCCCACCCCATCAGGGTCTCCTGCAAGGGACCCTGATGAATAGTAGGATGAGGTTCATCGGGGTCCTCTGCGAGAGACCCCGCTGAGGAGTAGAGAAATGAGACCCCGCTGAGGTTTTGTGTGCGATCATTCGATGCACTTCTCACCCCATCAGGTGCTCTATTACTCCTTTACCCCAGCAGGGTCTCCCGTAGGGGACCCTGATGAATAGTAGGATGTAGTTCATCGGGGTCCCCTTCGGGAGACCCCGCTGAGGTGTAATGAAATAAGACCCCGCTGAGGTGAAAAACAAAGGCCTCCCCAATCCCCTCTTCCCTACTGTAAATCACCGCCTTCCCGTGGCGTTGATAATGTGACAAAAGTCATAGATGGCGGATGAACTTTGCATCAAATTTGCACATACAAATAACAACAGTAAAAACGAGCGTCATGAAAATAGAACAGATCTACACCGGTTGTCTGGCACAGGGTGCCTATTACATCGAAAGCGAAGGGGAAGCAGTGGTGATCGATCCGCTGCGCGAAGTGGAACCTTATATCCAACGTGCAGAGAAGGACAAGGCGAAGATCAAGTATGTGCTGGAAACGCACTTCCATGCCGACTTCGTGAGTGGTCACCTCGACCTGTCGAAGAAGACCGGTGCCCCGATCGTGTATGGTCCCAATGCCAATCCCAGTTTCGATGCGCATATCGCGACGGATGGCGAAGAGCTGAAAGTTGGTAAGCTTACCTTCAAGGTTTTGCATACCCCCGGCCATACCATGGAAAGTACCTGTTACCTGTTGAAAGATGAGAACGGTAAGGATATTGGCCTCTTCTCCGGCGATACCCTGTTCATCGGCGATGTTGGTCGTCCCGACCTGGCACAGAAGGCCGCGCACATGACACAGGAGCAATTGGCCGAGACCCTTTTTGATTCCCTGCGCAACAAGATCATGCCCTTGAGTGATGATATCATTGTGTATCCGGCTCACGGTGCCGGTTCCGCTTGTGGTAAGAACATGAGCAAGGAAACAACCGATACCCTGGGTCACCAGAAGGAAACCAACTATGCCCTGCGTGCCAATATGACGAAGGAAGAATTTGTGAAGGAAGTGACCACCGGCCTGATGCCGCCTCCTGCTTACTTCCCGCTGAACGTGATGATGAACAAGCAGGGTTATGACAGCATTGATGAAGTGCTGAAGCGTGGCCAGCATGCCCTGAGCCCCGAGGCTTTCGAGGCAGCAGCCAATGAGACCGGCGCGCTCATCATCGATACCCGCGATCCGCAAACCTTCGCCAAAGGCTTCGTTCCCAATTCCATCAATATCGGTATCGACGGCAGCTTCGCCCCATGGGTAGGTGCCCTGATCCCCGATGTGAAGCAACAACTCCTGATCGTAGCTGAACCCGATCGCGTAGAAGAAGTGGTTACCCGTTTGGCACGTGTTGGTTACGACTTCACCATCGGCTACCTCGAAGGTGGGTTTGAGAACTGGAAGCAGTCCGGTAAGGAAGTGGACAGCATCACCTCAATCACTGCCGAAGAACTGGCCGAACGCCTGAAGAAGGGGGAAGGCGAGGTACTGGATGTGCGCAAGAAGAGTGAATACCTGAGCGAGCACGTGGTGGATGCGGAGAACGCACCCCTGGATTTTGTGAATGAAAGCATGCTGCAGGTAGATAAGAACAAGACCTACTTCGTTCATTGTGCAGGCGGCTACCGCTCCATGATCTTCAACTCCATCCTGAGGGCACGTGGTTACGATAACCTGGTGGATGTGAAGGGTGGCTTCAAAGCCATCAAGGATAGCGGCCTCTTTAAGGTGAGCGACTATGTATGTCCTTCTACCTTGCTCTAATGAATAACAGTTAAAAGAATTACCATGAAGACAATAAATGAGTTGCTGACGGAACCCACTGCTACGGTGGTGGATGTGCGGAATGACTGGGAATATGAAATGGAACACTATCCCGGTGCCATCAATATTCCATTGGACCAGATCATGAACAGGATCGATGAGTTCCAGCAACTGGGCAAGCCGATCGTATTGTATTGCCGCTCCAGTAACCGTTCCGGCCTGGCCCAAATGATACTGCAACAGGCAGGTGTAACCGAAACCTACAATGGTGGTGCCCTGTCTGCTTTACCTAAACCTGTAATGCATTAATTATGTTTGGATGGATCAAGAGACTGTTGGGTGGTACACCGGTCGACTTTAAGGAGCTGGTGGGCAAGGGAGCCGTGATCGTTGATGTGCGGACACCGGGTGAATTCGGTTCTGGTCATATCAACCAATCGGTGAATATTCCCCTCGACACCCTGAAGCAGAACATTACCAAGTTGAGGAACATGCAGGTGCCGGTGATCGCCGTATGCCGTTCGGGCAACCGCAGTAGCATGGCTGTCGCCCAGCTGAAGCAGGCCGGCATCGAAGCCTATAATGGCGGTGCATGGACCAGTTTACAAAACAGATTATAACACACATGTTAAGGACAATAACGACAGGATGGAATTTCATGAGATGGTTAAGGTTGGGCGTCGGTGCCTACGCGCTGGCGTCGGCCTATACCGGATCGGATAAGTTGTTGGCCGCGGCCGGGGGCTTCCTCTTCCTGACAGCACTGTTCAATATCGGTTGCTGTGGAAGTGGTGCCTGTTATACCACGCCGCCGGTTAAACGCAGTAAGGCTGCTGATACCGATGAAATAGTTTTTGAAGAAGTGAAACCCTAAATTGAGTTTGTATGGCAAGTTTCCAGGACATGATCAATTCGGAAAAACCGGTGCTGGTTGATTTCTTTGCAGAATGGTGCGGCCCCTGTAAGATGATGGCCCCCATCCTGAAGGAAGTGAAGGCCTCATTGGGGGATTCCGTCAGCATCATCAAGGTGGATGTGGACAAGAATCCTGCCGCAGCGCAGCAATTCCAGATCCAGGGGGTGCCCACCCTAATGGTCTTCCAGCGCGGACAGGTCAAATGGCGCCAGAGTGGGGTAGTGCCCGCGAAGCAATTGCAACAAGTATTGCAGAATATTCACTGATCAACACAAACAAACAAATAGTAGCATATGAGTTTTATTGAATGGCTCAAACAACCCTGGCCCTGGTATGTAGCAGGCCCCCTGATCGGGTTAACGGTTCCCACATTGTTGTTGCTGGGAAATAAGTCTTTTGGCATCTCCTCCTCATTGCGTCACGTATGTGCGGCTTGCCTGCCAGCCAAGATCCCCTTCTTCCAATATGATTGGAAAAAGGAAGTCTGGAACCTCTTCTTCGTTTTCGGGATCTTCCTGGGGGGGATCCTGACAACCCTGCTGTTGTCGAACCCCAACCCCATCGAAGTGCATCCCAACCTGGTGAATGAACTCGCAGGGTATGGTATCAATGACTACAGCGGTCTCGTGCCCAGGGATGTGTTCAACTGGACAGCACTGTTCACCCTTCGTGGTTTCCTCATGATGGTGGTGGGTGGTTTCATGGTGGGCTTCGGTACCCGTTATGCCGGTGGTTGTACTTCGGGACATGCTATCATGGGCATCTCTAACCTGCAGTGGCCTTCCGTAGTAGCTACCTGTTGTTTCATGGCCGGTGGTTTCCTGATGGCCAATGTGATCCTTCCCTTCATTTTAAGACTCTAAAAGCAGCTAAGATTATGTCGACCAATACAAGTTTTGTACAACCACAAACACAACAGGAGAACACCGATTTTGAAGTGCGTTCCCTGGATACCATGTGCATCAACGAATCACATGTAAAGGAGCCCTGGTATGCCAATGTGAAATACCTGGTCGTTGGTATCCTCTTCGGTATCGTATTCATCAAGGCAGAGATCATTTCATGGTTCCGTATCCAGGAAATGTTCCGCCTGCAAAGCTTCCACATGTATGGTGTGATCGGCTCTGCGGTTGCGGTGGGTATGCTCTCTGTCTTCCTGATCAAGAAGTTCAACATCAAGACCCTCCAGGGCGAGAAGGTTGAGTTCCATGACAAGAAATTCAACAAGGGACAGATCTATGGCGGCCTGACCTTCGGCCTGGGCTGGGCCATCACCGGTGCCTGTCCTGGTCCGCTCTTCGCACAGATCGGCTCCGGCGCTACCGTGATCATCGTCACCCTGTTGAGTGCCATTGCCGGTACCTGGGTGTATGGTAAATTCAGGGACAGGTTACCCCACTAAGCAAAATGAAAACCGATCTTCAGCAAGGACTGGGTCAGAACTGGAAGCAGTTCAGTTTATTGGTGCTGGTGAATGCATTCGTCGGCGCCATGGTGGGACTTGAACGTGCGGTGATGCCCGGCTTTGCGGAGCATATTTTTGGGAAGCAGGGCCAGGTGGTCCTGCTTTCATTCATCATGGCCTTCGGTACCAGTAAGGCCCTGGCCAACCTGATGATGGGCATGTTGAGCGAACGCTTCACGCGCAAGCACCTGCTCTTACTGGGATGGATAGCCGCAATTCCCGTTCCCTTCTTATTGATGTATGCAGAACACTGGGGATTGGTGATCCTGGCCAATATCTTTTTGGGCCTCAACCAGGGACTGGCATGGTCATCCACCGTGGTGATGAAGATCGACCTGGTAGGGGAGAAGAACCGCGGTCTCGCCATGGGCATCAATGAATTCGCGGGTTATGCCGCAGTTGGACTTGCAGCCTACCTGGCTACTTCACTCGCTTCCAACTATGGCTTTCGTGCAGCACCTTTCGTACCGGGCATTCTCTTCTCAATAGCAGGTTTATTGGTCAGCTGGATCTGGGTAAAGGATACGCATCACCACGTGCAAAAGGAGACCCAGCTCAGCAAGCGACCCCTGCTCGATAATGTCTGGAAAGCGACCAGCTACCAGCATCCTACCATTGGCACAGTGACCATCAATGGATTGATGAACAACCTCAATGATGGAGTGATCTGGGGCCTGTTGCCGGTGTTGTTGGCCACCAAAGGTTATAGTCTTACCGAGACCGGCGTGCTGGCAGGATTGTACCCTGCTATCTGGGGCTTCGGCCAGCTCTTCACCGGCAGGATGGGCGATACGCATTGCAAGAAACAACTGATCACGACAGGCATGTTGCTGCAAGCTCTTGCCCTGGCGATGCTGGTCTTCACCAGCCAGTATTACCTGCTTGCTGTGAGCATGGTATTGATGGGAATAGGAACCGCCCTTGTCTATCCCAATTTCCTTTCCTCCATCGCCGAACAAATGCATCCGCAGCAGCGCGCGAAGGCCCTCGGCATCTTCCGCTTCTGGCGCGATTCCGGTTATGTGATCGGCGCCCTCATGGCCGCCCTGCTCACCAGCTTCTTCGGCCTCAGCGCCACCCTTTTACTCGTTGCCTTCCTCACCGCCGGTGCGGGACTGATGGCGCATTCCAGGATGTGTTGTACGAATAAGCAGTTTTGGGGCGATACAACTTGTTTGGAAGTTTATTAATGAATGAAGGATGTGGTCACCCCCTCCGCTGCGCTACGAGGGCACGGTGTGGATATGTGATCTTTACGCTAACCATTAGATTGTAGGGCATCCTCTTCGCTGACCTAGGCAGATGTAGGTGTTATTACCCAACTATTTTTCATTGATTGAATTATTGATGATCCTGGTTTCGATTCCCCCAGCCCCGTTAGGGTCTCCTTATTTGTGCGGCAACAAAAACTCCAGAATCCCACTGGTTGGCGAGAGTGCCACATGTCCACATGTCCACATGTTCACACGTCCACATGCTCTCTTCTTCCCTGTCCAAAATCACCCCACCCCCTGCCCAACCTCATGCTCTTTTGTGATACCTGTCACGCATGCCCCCTCGGGGCCTTGGTACTTTTAGGTACAAATTTTATCATATGTCCCAGCATTTTCAGATCCTGATCATTGGCGGTGGTAATGCCGGTATTTCTGTAGCGGCACAACTATTGCTGAAGCGACCAGGATTACAAATAGCGATCATAGAACCTTCTGACCGTCATTACTACCAGCCGGCCTGGTCATTGGTGGGCGGCGGAACCTTTGATATCCACAAGACCGTTCGCGCGGAGAGTTCGGTGATCCCCCAAGGGGTGACCTGGATCAAAGAAGCGGCAGAGACACTAGAGCCGGAGAAGAATACCGTGATCACGCGTGAAGGCAATACGTATACCTACGACCAGCTGATCGCTGCGCCGGGTATCCAGTTGAACTGGCACCTGGTGAAAGGCCTCAAGGAAACCCTTGGCCGCAATGGCGTGACCAGCAACTATTCCTTCGATTATGCACCTTATACCTGGGAACTGATCCAGAAACTGCAGCCCGGCCAGACCGCCATCTTCACCAGTCCGGGTACCCCGGTAAAATGTGGTGGCGCACCGCAGAAGATCATGTACCTGGCGGCTGACTACCTGAAACGCAAGGGATGGACCGGCAAGGTCAATATCCTGTTCGATACGGCAGGCGGGGTGATCTTTGGGATCAAGAAGTATGCGGTAGAGCTACAGAAGAAAGTGGATGAATACCAGATCAAGACCAATTTCAAGCATGACCTGATCGCGATCGATGGCGAGAAGAAAGAAGCGACCTTCAAGGTGACCGATGCTGAAGGCGTGAGCCATGAAGTCGTGCATCAATTCGATATGATCCATGTGGTGCCGCCGCAGAGCGCCCCTGACTTCATCCGCAAGAGCCCGTTGGCCAATGAGGCAGGATGGATCGATGTGGACAAGCATACCCTGCAGCACAACAAATACCCGAATGTTTTCGCACTGGGCGATGCCACCAGTACGCCCAATGCCAAGACCGGCGCGGCCGTACGCAAGCAGGCCCCGGTGCTGGTAAAGAACCTGCTCGATTTCATCGATGGCAAGCAGCTTTCAGGAAATTATAATGGTTATGGCAGCTGTCCGCTCATCGTGGGTTATGGCAAACTGATCCTGGCGGAGTTCGATTATGACAATAATCCAACGGAGACCTTCCCCTTCGACCAGGCTAAACCAAGGTGGTCCATGTGGGCGTTGAAGAAATATGTGTTACCCTGGCTGTACTGGCATAAAATTTTAAAGGGAACGGCCTGATAATCTGTGTATCTTTCGGACTCGAAATGCCAAAGAACATAACCCTATCATTATGGCAAATATTCTTGTTCCGTTTGATTTTTCACCCAATGCGGTTACTGCCCTGGACCAGGCATTATTGATCGCTGCTACGCATAATTATTCCATCGAAGTACTGCATATCATGAATATGAGTGCGGCGCTGGTCTATCCGCCCCATTGGGAAGTAGACCCGCACGCCATTGATGAGCGTAAGGTGACCGCCCAATTGGTCGATGCGGTGGAAGCGCGCATGAAGACAGTTGTTCCCGGCAAGACCATCGAGACCAGCTACAGTGTACGTCACAGTGTGATGGTGAATGGCGGAATCATCAACCATGTGTTGCAGAACAATTGCGACCTGATCGTGATGGGTACCCATGGTGCCACCAATGCAGTGGAGCGTTTCTGGGGAAGCAATACCTCTACCATGATCAACCATGCCCTGTTCCCGGTGCTGGCGATCCCGCCCCATTGGCAACCGGTGGCGATCAGGGAGATCATTGCTGCAGTGACCCTGAAGGAACTGAAGAAGCGCATTCCTGCTGTGCAACAATGGTCGGCCTGGATGGGATCCGATTGTGAAGTGGTGACCGTGAGCACCCTGCCGGAAGTGGATAAGGAGAAAGTGGAGGAGGCCATGAAGGCATTCCCGGAGGTGAAGACCACCCTGATCCCGAAGAAGAATGATATCCCCATGTGGCGCAACCTGGTGCAGTTCTCCGCCGACCGCAAGGATGCGGTACTGGCGATGTTCGTGCACGAGCGTACGGTGCTGGAAAAATTGTTCAATTACAGTGTCACTTCCCGTGTAGCAGATGGGGTGCATATTCCTTTATTGGCTATTCCAGCAGAACATAAGTAGTTACATATAATTTCTCACCTCAGCAGGGTCTCCCGCAGGGGACCCTGATGAATAGTAGGATAATAGTTCATCGGGGTCCTCTACGAGAGACCCCGCTGAGGTAGAAATGTGGGCAAAGCCCGCAAAGTTTTCTCCTTCCACAAAGCGCCCCCACCCAATTTTCTTCCTATAGATCTGAAAGAATTTTACATCATACTTTTTAGACTGGTATCATTGCACTGCTATTCCTTTGGCGTAGCCAAAGCTTTGCGTTCTTAAAAACCCCTCAAAAGCAAAAAATCCTCCTTTGCGGCCTTTGCGTTACCCCATGCGTTGCGTCTTCGCGGTCGTTGCGGCTTTGCGTGAAGCTGCTCACCCAATCATAATCTTCTGAAAGGAGCCGAGACGAATAGTAGGAGGATAGTTCATCGGGGTCCTCTTCGAGAGACCCCGCTGAGGTATAAATGTGGGCAGAGATCGCAAAGTTTTCTCCTTCCACAAAGCGCCCCCACCAAGCACCAATCCCCTAACTTTGCCGCGCTATGGAACCACTGCATACTCAGAAAGGCAATAAGGCGGTAGCCACCTGGTTATTGATCGGTGTTGGGATGATCATTGTACAGGTTGTTTTAGGCGGTATTACCCGGTTGACCGGCTCCGGGTTGTCCATCACGGAATGGGATGTTGTTACCGGTGCCCTCCCGCCCCTGAATGAAGCCGGCTGGATGCAGGAATTCCAGAAATACCAGCAGACCCCCCAATACCGATTGCTCAATACCGATTTCTCGCTGGGCGATTTCAAATTCATCTTTTTCTGGGAATGGTTCCACCGCGTTTGGGCCCGCCTGATCGGGATCGTCTTCCTGGTAGGCTTCGTTTACCTCATTGCGAAGAAGTACCTCCGCCGCGATATGGTGAACCCCATGCTCATCCTCTTCCTGCTCGGCGGACTGCAGGGTGCCATTGGCTGGATCATGGTGGCCAGCGGACTGGTAGGGGATGCGGTATATGTGAAACCCACCCGTTTGGCTTTGCATTTCATTTTCGCCTTAGGACTGCTTTGCTATACCTTCTGGTTTGCCCTCCAATTGCTGGTGCCGCCTGCAGAGCGCAAAGGCGAACCCAGACTGGCCCGGTTCACGGCCATCCTCATCGGCTTGCTGGGTATCCAGTTGATCTATGGAGCCTTGATGGCCGGCCATAAAGCAGCCACTGCCGCCCCTACCTGGCCCAGTATCAACGGTTCTTTCCTGCCAGAAGGATTGTTCCGCGACCAGCCCTGGCTGATCAATTTCATCGACAACACCACCACCATCCATTTTGTCCACCGCAACCTGGCCTATATCATCACCATCCTCATTCTTGTTGGCTATAGGTACATCCTGCGCAGCAACCCGACCGGCTGGCTGAAGAAATACCAACGCCTGCCTTTGGTATTGGTGGTCATCCAGGTGATGCTGGGTATCCTTTCGGTGTTGATGAGTCCCGGTATCGTCCCCAATCGCTGGGGCAGTTTTGAGTGGATGGCGCAACTGCACCAGGTGGTCGCCATGTTCCTGCTCTTAGCCCTTGTGTTTCAGTTATATCTATTGGGAAGAAACAAGCAGCAGGCATAATTTCGGTTTTGTCTTATCGTTATAAGGAAGGGCACAACTTTTGCCTCAACAAACTGTTGAGGAATTGTCCCTCATTTCATTCAGCCTGCCATGAAGCAAACCTTGAAAACCATATTCTATTCCTTCCCGGTTCAGCTGGTATTGCTTCACCTGAAGAAATTCCAGATCCTGCTGATCTTCTGGCTGGTGCTGTTCGGCGCGGTGAACGGCTCCTTCATGCAGGCCTTTGGGGTGGATTCCCTCTACCTGGCCCCGGAATACCTGGGTGAGGTGAGCGCCATGAGTGCAGGTATCGTGGGGATTGCCATTGGTATCTTCATCATGAGCTGGAACATCACCACCTTCATCCTGTTCAGCCGTCATTTCCGTTTCCTGGCCACCACCACCCGGCCCTTCCTGAAGTATTGCATCAACAATGCCATCATCCCGCTGGTCTTCCTCTTCTTCTACCTTGTGAAGGCGGTGCGGTTCGACCTGCATAGGGAATTACTCGGGACAGCAGAGATCGTGGTGCTGGTCAGTGGCTTCCTGGTCGGCTTTCTCTTCATCGTTTTTGTTTCCTTCGCCTATTTCTTCGGGGCAGACCTTACCATTGCCCGGCGGATGATCAGCCTGGATTCGGTGCCCATGGCCTATCAGAAAGGCGTAAGGCCGCATATCGTCTTGAACAGCGGGGGCAGCAGGCTCATCAAAGTGACCTCTTATCTCAATGGCCCTTTTTCAGTAAGGACCGTACGGGATGTCACCCATTACAGCAAGGAATTCCTGGAGAGTATTTTCAGTCGCCACCATTTTGCAGCAGTGCTGTCGATCTTCATTGCTTTTGTGTTCCTGATGGTCATTGGTTACCTGCTGGATTATCCCATCTTCCAGCTGCCGGCGGCGGCAAGCATCACCATCTTCTTTGCCATCCTGGTGGCTGTTGCCGGGGCCTTCTCCTATTTCCTGCAAAGCTGGAGCATGCCCTTCCTGGTGGTGTTGGTCATCTTCCTCAATATCCTTTACCGGACCGGGGTGATCGATCCCAGCAATAAGGCCTATGGACTGGATTACAGTGCAACAACCCCAAGGGCCAACTATTCGCCGGAAGAAGTGCAATCCTTGTGTAGCCCTGAACGGATGGAGCAGGACAAGCAGGCAATGCTGGCGGTGCTGGAGAAATGGAAGGCGAGGCAGAAGGAAGAGAAACCCTATCTCTACATGGTTTGTGTGAGCGGCGGTGGAACCCGGAGTGCCACTTTCACGCTGGGGGTCTTGCAGAAACTGGATAGCGTTTGCGGGGGCGACCTGATGCGGAAGGTGTTCATGATCAATGGCGCATCCGGCGGCATGCTGGGCGCAGCCTATTACAGGGAACTGACCTTGCAGAAAGAGCAGGGTTTTATCACCGACATCCGCGACCCGGCCTATATCGAGGACATATCGAAGGACCTGCTGAATCCCACCTTCTCTTCCTTTGTGGCCCGCGACCTGGCGGCGCCAGCTCAGAAGTTTGAAGTAGGGAAGTATTCCTATGTAAAGGACCGTGCCTATTCCTTCGAACAGAAGCTGAATGAGAATACGCGCTTCCTGATGGACAAGGAACTCAGTGATGTCGCGAAAGATGAACGCGAAGCAAGGGTGCCACTGATGCTTTTCAATTCGGTGATCACGCGCGATGGCCGGAAGATGATCCTGAGCACCCTGCCGGTGAGTTACCTGATGAAGCCCCATGCGCCGGGTACGGAGAACATGCATATCGAACCCGATGCGGTTGATTTCGCGGCCCTGTTCCGCGAACAGGACCCGATGAATCTTCGGTTACTCACGGCCCTGCGGATGAATGCGACCTTCCCTTATGTGTTGCCGAATGTATGGCTGCCCTCCACACCGGTGATCGATGTGATGGATGCCGGTCTGCGCGATAATTTCGGGTTGGAAACCTCCCTGCGGATGATGCATGTGTTCCGCGACTGGATCAAGGCCAATACCAAAGGAGTGGTGTTGCTGCAGATCCGTGACAGGAAAGGTGGTGCATGGGATTTCCCCTTTGAGTCCAAGAATATCTCTGAGCTGGTGACCAAACCCTTGCTCCTGCTGCAATACAACTGGTACAAGATGCAGGAATACAACCAGGGTGACCTGCAGGCGCTGACAGAAACAGCATTAGAAGGCAACCTCACAAAACTCACCTTCCAATATATCCCTGCCAGGGAAGAAGCAAAGGCGGCGCTGAACTTCCACCTCACCAGGAGGGAGAAACTCGATATCATCGCAGCCCTGGATAATGCCGACAATAAAGCATCTATTAAGGCTTTCCAGTCGTTTACAAATGCTTCCAAAGAGAAGCAAATGCTTACAGAGCGTTGACCTGCTTATTTCCGATTGAAATCATTTATTGACGTTCCGGCTGGATGAGTTGAAAACAGCGGGGCAGGATCCTGATGTGCAACTGGTCCACGGATTCCCTGGGTTCACCATCGATGTGCAGGGGTGCGCCGTCCTTATTCCTGATCTTGAGTTTATCGGTCTGGAAATACTGGATGGTGCGGGTTGGCCCGGGATGGGTCCCGGTCAGCTTTCCCCCGCTCACCTGCTGGATCAGCGCAAAGGGAAGGATGGCCTTGTTCATCTTAGGCACCACTACGATATCGAGCAGGCCGTCGTTCAGGCTTGCCCTGGGTGCGATGGTGAACTGGTTGCCGAACTGGTTGGAATTGGCAATGCTGATGAAGAAGGCATCGGTCAGGATCACTTCATCACCCACCACTAGCTCAAAGCGGTAAGGGGTGGCGGTGAAATAATTCTTGAGGGTCTGCTGGGTATAGGTGAGCAATCCGCGTGTGGGCTGCTGCGCGAAATCATGGGCCACTTTGGCATCGAAGCCAAGGCCGCAGAGCATGCAGGCAAACTGGTCGTTGACCATGAAGGCATCAATGAACCTTGCCTTGCCGGTGAAGGCCAATTCCAGTGCTTTGCTGATATCCTTGGGGATGCCTGCCGAAAAAGCCAGTCCATTTCCTGAACCCATTGGGATGATACCGAAGCGTACACCGGTATCGGCCAGTTGGTGGGTGACCAGGTTGACCGTGCCATCGCCACCACAGATAATGATATCTGTATAGCCTTCCTCGCTGATCTTATGGCGAACGAATTCGTAATCACCGCTGGCAACAGTTGGCAATACAATGGCATAGCAGCCGTATTGCCGTGCAGCAGCCATCACCTTATCCTCCAGCGAGGCTTTGGATTGGGTACCCGCGATCGGGTTGACCAGGAATATGAATTTCTTATCCGGCATGGAGCCAAAGGTAGGATTAGCCCGATGGATTAAACAATAAATTACCCAGGATCATTAGGGCTTACCAACGCAGCAATGCACTGGCCCAGGTAAATCCACTGCCGAATGCGGCCAGGCAAACGAGATCGCCTTCCCTGATCTTTCCCTTTTCCCAGGCTTCGCAGAGGGCGATGGGTACTGATGCAGCCGTGGTATTGCCGTATTGCTGGATATTGTTGTACACCTGGTCATCACTTAAGCCCAGTTTTTGCTGCACGAATTGGGCGATGCGCAGGTTGGCCTGGTGGGGGATCAGCATATTGATGTCTGCAGGTTGGAGTCCATTGGCTTCCAGGGCTTCCATGATCACTTCCGGGAATTTCACCACGGCCTTCTTGAATACGGAAGGTCCGTCCATGAAGGGGAAGTTCTGCGCAGTATCGATCATGGCATGGCTCATGAACATCTGGCCTATTTCGGCTTCATCGAAGCTGGCATAGTTGCCCCAATGGTTGGCATGGGTGCCGGGATTGTACATGGCCAGGATCTCGGCGCTTTCGCCATCGCTGTGCAGGTGGGTGCTCAGGATGCCCTGGCCCTCCTTTTCAGTGGGCTGCAATACTACAGCCCCTGCGCCATCCCCAAAGATCACAGCCACATTACGGCCACGGGTAGAGAAATCGAGCCCGAAGGAATGCTTCTCACTGCCGATCACCAGGATATTCTTGTACATGCCGGTGCGGATGAACTGGTCGCCTACCGATAAGGCATAAACGAAACCGCTGCACTGGTTGCGGATATCGAGGGCGCCGATCTCTTTCATCTTCATGGCCCTTTGTACCAATACCCCGCAGCCGGGGAAATAATAATCAGGGGAGAGTGTAGCGAAGATGATGAAGTCGATGTCCTGGGGAGTGATGCCGGCCCTTTCGATCGCTATTTTTGCGGCTTCCACTGCCATGGTAGTAGTGGTCTCGCCGGTCCGGTCGGCATAGCGCCTTTCCTTGATTCCGGTCCGTTCCTGGATCCACTCATCACTGGTATCCATATACTTGGTGAGGTCATTGTTGGTCACCACATTGTTAGGGACATACATCCCGATCCCGGTAATCCTGGAACGAATCATAGCAAGCTGTTTAGTCTTCAAAAATAGGGAAAACCGAAAATTATGCAGGAAGTGAAACAGTTTCAGATGATTCGTTTTTGACTCAGTACAGCGCTGCCTGCATTTTTATGGGGAAAGTGAAGGGCAGTTAAGAATCCCCACTAACCCAATGCGGGCATCTCGGCAAAATCCGTTAATTTAATCCCATGCAATGGCTAAGGCGAAACAATGAATGGATCATCTGGCTGGCAGCACTGGTAGTGCTGGCTTTTGGTATTGATGACCAACCCGGGGAGACCAGCCTCTGTTTTTTCAACTGGCTGGGCTGGGAGCATTGTCCCGGCTGCGGACTGGGCAGGAGCATGCATGCGGCCATGGTCGGTGAATGGAAAAGGTCATGGGACTTGCATTGGTTCGGGATACCTGCTATATTCACGATCGTTTACCGGATCCTCACATTATTAAAACCAACATTTCAAACCAACCTGAATGAACAACCTGTTAATGAGTATTCCTGACCTGCAACCAGAAGAACTGGGAGGAATCAATGACCTGATCAAAGACATGAGTATTGAGCAACAACAACAATTCATCTTACTCTACAGCGGCAAGCGCAAGAAGCCCCAGGAGATCCTACTGCTGACCTGCCTGGGATTTGTAGTGGTAGCGGGCATCCAGCGCATCGTGATCGGCCAGATCGGGATGGGCATCCTTTACCTGTTCACCGGCGGCCTCTGCCTGATCGGGACCATTATTGATGTGGTGAATTATAAGAAACTGGCGAACGATTACAACCTCACCCAAATGTATGAGGCGGCAAGGATGGTCGGCCTGCAGCGATAATCATCATAAGGAGATAACTGACAAAAAAAAACTGCACCCCGCAAGAGGTGCAGTTTTTTTATCCTGCTTCACGGATCATTGAGTGATCCTTCCGATGAATTTTTCGATCTCCTTCTCCACCCCGGCTGCGTCCTTCGACTTGAAGGGAGACCCAATGACATGGTCGCCTGTATTGGGCATGGGCACCTCGAATTTCCTGTCGGCGGGCGTTCCCAATTGCTTGAACATTTCCTGCATGGCGGAAACCTTCACCACCGGGTCCTGGTGGGCTTCATCCTTGTAATAATACAGGACCAGCGTGGGCTGTTTCACCCTGGCGAAGGTTTCAGGTGTCATGGCCGTTTCCAGGTATTCTTCCAGTGCCACCACGGCTTCGAGCCGGTAAGGGCGGTTCCAGTATTGGACATAGGTGGGACGGGTATCGTCACTATAACGGTAAAGGCTACCCGTAACGAGCTTGGCGATCTGCAGTCCCCATGGATTGTTCAGCAGCCAGGCATTGGGATCATTGATGGCGATATTAGGCGACAGCAATACCAGCGCAAATACATCACTTGGATAGGTGGCGGCCAGCTGCAGGGCATTGGAGCCACCGGTGGAAGTTCCCATCAGGATCACTTTCTTGCCGATCCTTTTCCCGATGGCCAGTGCTTCCTTTGCTGACTCCCAGTAATTATCCGGTGTCAGGTTCACCAGGGCATCCGTGGTATCGATGCCGTGCTCTGCCAGCCTGGCCAGGTAGAGGTTGCAGCCAAACTGCTTCGCAATATTGGTATGGGTAGGCGCTCCTTCGAATTGGGAAGCCGAGAAACCATGCAGGTAAACGATGGCATATTCCGTTTGCTCCCTGGTGCTGTCATTGGCCCAAACGATCCTGGCCTCATTGTCGGGACGCAGTTTATGCGCAGCCTCCATCGTCTTGATATGGTTTTCCAGTTCCGTTGCAGATGCCGGAACTTCCGGTAATGCAGGGTCATAGACAGGGGTGGAGGGGTTGGGGCCGGCTATATAGGCGATGCCCAATACAACCGGGATAGCAAGCAACCATTTTTTTTGCATAGTCATCTATATTTTCGTTTGTCCAGGGAAGACAGATCAACCCTACAAGCTACGATTTGTTGACCGGAAAAACTAACTGCAACCATGTCACCTTCCACCGCAAAGATCATCATAGCCGCCGGCCTCCTGCTGGTCATCGTTGGGCTCATTGCCTATTTTTTCGGCGATAAGTTCCATTGGATCGGCAGGTTACCGGGCGATATCAGGATAGAAAAGGAGCATTTCCGTTTCTATTTCCCAATCACCACCATGATCCTCGCCAGTGTATTGGTGAGCGTCCTTTTGCGTATCCTCAATAAATTGTTTTAATTAGCCGATATGAAACATTCCCATAAGATCCTCCTGGGTCTTACCATTCTATTGGCTGCGGCCTGTAATGAGGAGGAGCAGCAAGATGAATGGATCTATGGCGAGACCAATGCCAGTGATACGACGGTACATGGCCATACCTATCGTATGTACCGCGGGCTCTATTATCCCGTGATCAATGGCCTGATCTCCCCCAGTACCTACCGGGGCGATGTGATGAACAATATTAATACACCTGGGTATACCCCAAAGAAGGTAGGCGGCTTTGGCAGTTCAGGTTTCAGGTATTACGGGGGATAAGCACATGAAAAGAGAATTGATCGAGCCCAGGCCGGGATGGCAGGACAAGGTTAGCGCACAGGGATTCCTTTACCATTCCCTCGAATCCCCTTATTGGGAGGAGTCGGCCTGCTATGCCTTTACCGCTGCTGAAGTGGACCAGCTGGAAGCCGCTACCAATGAGCTTTTCGGCATGTGCCTGGAGGCGGTGGAATTGGTGATGAAGGAGAAGCGCTATGCCCAGTTCCGGATACCCGAATGGGTGGCACCACTGATCGAATATAGCTGGAAAGAAGATATGCCTTCTATCTACGGCCGCTTTGACCTGGCTTTCCGCGATGGCCAGGTGAAATTGCTGGAGTTCAATGCCGATACTCCCACTTCACTACTGGAAGCGAGCGTGGTGCAATGGTTTTGGTTGAAGGATGTGTTCCCGGCCATGGACCAGTTCAATGCCATCCATGAAAGACTGGTGAAGCATTGGGAAGTGATCAAGCCTTACCTCGCATCACCCGCCATCCATTTCGCCTGCATGCCCGATGCGGTGGAGGATTACATGAATGTGGCCTACCTGATGGATACGGCTGAGCAGGCAGGTTTGCAGCCGCAGTTGCTCTATATCCCCAATATCGGCTACGATGCGGAAAGGCGGCAGTTCCTGGGGGTAAAGGATGAACCCATCCATACCCTCTTCAAGCTCTATCCATATGAGTTCATGGTGCAGGAAGAATATGGCCAGGCCTTGTTGCCCTCAAAGGAAAATACCTGGTGGATAGAACCGGCCTGGAAGATGATCCTTTCCAATAAATCGCTGCTACCCCTGCTCTGGGAAATGTATCCCGGCCATCCCTTGTTGCTGGAAGCCTCCTGGCAGCCCATTGGCGGCGATTTTGTGAAGAAGCCCATCTTCTCCAGGGAGGGTGCCAACCTTACCGTTGTGAGGGATGGTCAATTGCTGGAAGGGACAGGTGGCGAATATGGCCGGGAGGGTTTTGTCTTCCAGCGCTATTTCGAACTGCCTGTCTTTGATGGCATGCGTCCTGTTATCGGCTCCTGGGTGATCGGCGGGGAAGCAGCCGGGATCGGCATCAGGGAAACGGAGGGCTATGTTACCGGCAATACCAGCAGGTTCGTACCGCATTACTTCAGGCCCTGAGTTGATGGATTTCTATTTAAATTAGGGAATCCAATCTAACTGCATGAGCCAACCGAATACCCAACGATTTCTTGCCCTTGATGTATTCAGGGGGATGACCGTCTGTTTCATGATCATCGTGAATACACCCGGTAACTATGAAACCACCTTTGCCCCCTTGCTGCATGCCAACTGGCATGGGTTTACCCCAACCGATCTTGTTTTCCCTTCCTTCCTCTTTGCTGTAGGGAATGCCCTGAGCTTTGTGATGAACAAATGGTCGGGCATGAGCCAGCGGGAGGTACTAACGAAAATCCTTAAACGAACATTCATCATCTTCCTGCTGGGCTTCCTGATGTATTGGTTCCCCTTCGTAAAATGGGAGAATGGTGAACTGGTAGCGGCTCCCATATCAGACACCCGCATATTTGGTGTCTTGCAACGTATCGGGCTTTGTTATGGCATTGCGGCACTGATGTTCTATTACCTTAAACCCAAATGGACCTATATCCTTTCCGGGTTATTGCTCTTTGCCTATTGGGGCATGCTCTATGCCTGGGGTGATGCGGCCGACCCGCTCAGCCTGCAGGGCAATGCCGTATTGAGTCTTGACCGCGCTTTGATAGGCGAGCGACATATGTACCATGGGGAGGGAATCGCTTTTGATCCCGAAGGCTTGCTGAGCACCATCCCTGCCATTGCCAATGTGACGCTTGGGTTCTGGGCGGGAAGTTTTATCCAGCGCAAGGGAAAGACCTGGGAGACCCTGGGCCTGCTCTTGCTGACAGGCGCTTTCCTGATGTTCCTGGCCTATTGCTGGAACCCTTATTTCCCGATCAACAAGAAATTATGGACCGGCTCCTTTGTGCTGCTGACCGTAGGACTGGATTGTGTCATCCTGGCCACCATCATCTATATCATTGATTTCCGCCACCAGACGCGCTGGACCTATTTCTTTGAAGTGTTTGGCAAGAACCCGCTGTTCATTTACCTGCTGTCGGAGATCATTGCCATGCTGCTCTGGTTCTTCAAGACCAGTGATGGTACAGCCTGGTATACTGCACTCTACCAGAATGTGTTCAGTCATTTTGGTGACTACCTGGGTTCCTTCCTGTTCGCCCTAACGGTGATGCTTACCTGCTGGTTGGTGGGATGGTTCATGGACCGCAAGCGGATCTATGTCAGGGTATAACTATGTAAATCATAAACTGATCGAATATGGCTAACTCAAGGCGTTCTTTCCTGAAAAATTCCGGTGGCCTCCTGCTCGGTGCCGGTATGGTCCCCTTTGTCACCAATGACCTGATGGCGGCCATTCAGCGAAGGGTGGCGGCATCCGACCGCCTGAACTTCGGGGTGATCGGCGTGAACGGCATGGGCTGGAGCAACCTGAATGCCCTGCTGAAGATACCGGGTGCGACCTGTGTGGCGCTCTGTGACGTAGACAGCAAGCGCCTTGCGGAAAGGGCGGATGAATTGGCCAAAAAGAATATGCCGGTGAAGACCTATTCCGATTACCGGCAGTTACTCGATAACAAGGATGTGGACATCGTGATCATCGGCACCCCTGATCACTGGCATTGCCTGATGATGGTGGATGCCTGTGCAGCGGGTAAGCAGGTGTATGTTGAAAAGCCGGTGGGCAATTCCATCGCCGAATGCCGGATCATGGAAGCGGCACAGCAGCGCTACAAAAGTATTGTGCAGGTAGGCCAGTGGCAACGCAGCGCCCCGCATTTCCAGGACGCGGTTGATTTTGTCCGCTCCGGTAAACTGGGTAATATCCGCACCGTAAAATCATGGGCCTATATGGGCTGGATGAAGCCCGTGCCCATCAAGCCCGATGGCACCCCGCCCGAAGGGGTGGATTATGCGCGTTGGCTGGGACCTGCCAGCAAGCGGCCCTTCAACGCCAACCGTTTCCATTTCAATTTCCGCTGGTTCTGGGATTATGCCGGTGGCCTGATGACGGACTGGGGCGTGCATATGGTGGACTATGCCTTGTTGGGCATGAATGTGAGCTATCCCAAGCGCGTTATGTCTGCGGGTGGGAAGATGGCTTACCCGGATGATGCTTCTGAAACCCCTGATACCCTTACGGCCATCTATGAATTTGACAAGTTCAATATGGTATGGGAACATGCCACCGGTATTGACCTTGGACCCTATGGCCTGACCCATGGTACGGCCTTCATTGGCAACAATGGTACGCTGGTGTTGAACCGGGATGGCTGGTACGTGAAGCCGGAGGGCAAGAAGATGGAGGAGGTTCCCATGCAGAAGGACCAGGGCAATGCCCTTGTCAGGCATATGCAGAATTTTGTGGATGCCATCAGGGCCGGCGATCCTTCGATCCTGAAGACACCGGTCCAGCAGGCTTCGCTGACCGCGCAGGTCTGCCAGATGGGAAATATTGCCTTCCGTACCGGGCAGACCCTGGAATGGAACGCGCAAAAGGGTATATTTGGGAATAAAGCGGCCGATGCGCTGATCACCCCGGCCTACCAGAACGGGTATAAACTGCCCCAGGTCCGCTAGGTCATATTATTCCGTAACATAATATTCACGTTTATTTGCTTGCCACCCCGTGGAATTGGCGTACCTTTGCGCCCCGAATGGGAGTCTTATGCCCTGTAGTGAAGGATGGACCGGATCCGCAGGATTTTAAGTAACCATTTAATAATCAAGCAAATGGATATCAGAAACATAGCAATTATTGCACACGTTGACCATGGTAAGACTACACTGGTTGACAGGATCCTGCACACTACCAAGGTGTTCAGGGAAAACCAGGAAACAGGTGAGTTGATCATGGACAACAACGACCTGGAAAGGGAGAGGGGTATCACCATCTTCAGTAAGAACGCTGCGGTTACCTATAACGGAGTGAAGATCAATGTGATCGATACTCCGGGCCACGCCGATTTCGGTGGTGAGGTAGAACGCGTATTGAAAATGGCAGACGGGGTGATCCTGCTGGTGGATGCCTTTGAAGGACCCATGCCCCAGACCCGTTTCGTATTGCAGAAAGCCCTGCAACTGAACCTCAAGCCCATCGTAGTGATCAACAAGGTGGACAAGCCTAACTGTCGCCCTGATGAAGTACATGATGCGGTATTCGAACTTTTCTTCAACCTCGATGCCACTGAAGAGCAGCTGGACTTCCCCACTTTCTATGGAAGTGGTAAGAATGGCTGGTTCAACGATAGCCTGACCCCAAGTGAAGACATCACCCCGCTGATGGATGGTATCATTAAATATGTTCCCCTTCCCAAAGTAGAAGAAGGTCCGCTGCAAATGCAGATCACTTCACTGGATTACTCTTCTTTCCTTGGCCGTATCGCCATTGGTAAGGTAACCCGCGGAAGCATCAAGGAGAACCAGCCGATC
Source organism: Flavihumibacter rivuli (assembly GCF_018595685.2). Classification (NCBI taxonomy): domain Bacteria; kingdom Pseudomonadati; phylum Bacteroidota; class Chitinophagia; order Chitinophagales; family Chitinophagaceae; genus Flavihumibacter; species Flavihumibacter rivuli. Next base: position 2,854,952 of record NZ_CP092334.1, on the reverse strand, counting down.
GCATTGATGCAGGCTGACGGCACCATCAAGAAGCAGCGCGTAAAGGAATTGTACGTGTTTGAAGGAATGGGCAAGCGTAAGGTAACGGAAGTATTGGCCGGTGACCTTTGTGCAGTGGTTGGCCTGGAAGATTTCAATATCGGTGATACCATTGCCGACCAGGATAACCCTGAAGCACTGCCGGTGATCAGCGTTGACGAGCCGACCATGAACATGCTGTTCAGCATCAACAACTCTCCTTTCTTCGGCCGCGATGGTAAGTTCGTGACCTCACGCCACCTGCGCGACCGCCTGATGAAAGAAACAGAAAAGAACCTTGCACTTCGTGTGTTCGATACCGATAGTGGGGACAGCTTCCAGGTATATGGAAGGGGTATCCTCCACCTGGGTGTATTGATCGAGACCATGCGTCGCGAAGGCTATGAACTGACCGTAGGCCAGCCACAGGTAATTGTGAAGACCATTGACGGGAAGAAATGTGAGCCTTATGAGATCCTGGTAGTGGATGTGCCGCAGGAGTTCGCTTCTAAAGTTATTGACCTTTGTACCCGTCGTAAGGGCGAAATGCTCGTGATGGAAACCAAGGGTGAAATGCAACACCTGGAATTTGAGATCCCTTCACGTGGCCTGATCGGTCTGCGTACCCAGATGCTGACCGCTACTACGGGTGAAGCCGTTATGGCCCACCGTTTCAGCGAGTACAAGCCCTGGAAAGGACCCATCCCCGGTCGTAACAACGGTGTATTGATCTCCAAGAATACGGAAAAGACAACAGGTTATTCCATCGATAAGCTGCAGGACAGGGGAACCTTCTTTGTAGATCCGGGAGAAGATGTGTATGCCGGCCAGATCGTGGCGGAGAACATCAAACCGGGTGACCTGGTGGTGAACGTAACCGAAGGTAAGAAGCTCACCAACCACCGTGCAAGCGGTAGTGATGATGCTACCCGTATAGCTCCCAAGACCCTGATGACTCTGGAAGAGTGCATGGAGTATATCCAGCATGATGAGTGTATCGAGGTTACGCCGAACTTCATCCGCATGCGTAAGATCTATCTCGATGAGAACGATCGTAACCGTTTTGCGAAGATGATGAAGGCGGAGGAAGTAGGATAATTGATCATTAGTCTGTAGTCTATAGTCGAATCAGGGTCGGGTTACCGGCCCTGATTTTTTTTCCATGTTGAGGCCACCAGGCCACCAGGCCACTAGGCCACTAAGACACGAAGACTCGAAGGAGCACTAAGACGCCTTAGTGAAACTTTGAGTCTTTGTGCCTTCGTGGCCCTTCACTCATCGCGGAATAAAAATTTTACTGACAGATCATCGTGTAATAGAGGTCCTGCTTCATGTTCTTATAGCCGCTGTCGAAGAGGCGTTTCCATTCCCCGCAGAAACGGGATAATTCATCCTTACTCATGCGGCTCTTCAGTTCCTTTTCTTCTTTGGTGCCGTGCTTTTCCTGCATGGCGCGGGTAAAGGCCAGTGCCCTCAGTTTGTATACTTCGTTCTTATCCGCAGTGGTCTCCAGTGCCTTGTCGTAGTAGGTAAAGGCACCGTTAAGGTCACCCTGCTTGGCTTTCAGGTCGCCGCGGAGGATATAGAACTCGGGGTTCTGCGGGTCTGTTTCGCTGGCCTTGACCAGGTAATAGTCGGCGCTATCCTTATTGCCCATGCGGTAGGAGAGTTCCCCCAGTTTGGCATAGATGCTGGCCCGCTCGGAGATATTCTTGTTCTTTTCGGAGAGGCTGATGATCTTTTCAAAATCCGCCTTGGCGGCATCGCCGTTGCGGAGGGAGTAATTGGCATCGGCCCTTTCGAAGAAACCGGCAATATTGGTTTGCTTGGAAGCCTTGATCGCGGCATTGGCGGCAACGATCGCATCTTCATGCCTGCCCAGTCCATTCAGGGCATGGGCCATACCCACATTCCCCCTTTCCTTGGCATCGCGGGCGGTGCATTTCTTGAGGGCATCTTCAAAGGTCTTGACGGCATCCTCATACCTTCCTTCGGTATTGGCCAGGTCACCGGCTTTCATCATGTCCATGCATTTGTTCGACATGGTGATGAGGGACTGGGCCTTGGAGAGATAGGCGATGGTTACGCAGAGTAGTAGTAGGGAGATCTTTTTCATAACACTAATTGAATTCGGATAAAGCTCAGAAAGGATTCAGGAGGTGAAGTTAAAACATTTGGCAAATTGGTAATATGAAATTGTTGGCGGGACCTTTTGTTAAGGATTTCCAGATTTTGGGGGAATATTCGGGAACAGCGGGCAAAGGTTTTGGGGGATGCCCTAATTTTGTGGAAAATTCCCCCGATATGAAGCGCTGGATCTCCCTGAGCCTTTTGGTGTTTGCAATGGTTGGTGCTGTTGAGTCGCAGGCCCAGTGTTCCATTTGTACCAAGACCGCCCAGCAACTGGGAGAGAAGCCTGCCAAGGCACTTAATACGGGTATTGTTTACCTGGCAGCGGCTCCGTTGGCCATCTTCACTTTCATTGGTATCCGCTGGTACAAGGCGAATAAGGATAGCTTGTAGTTTTCAGGAAGAAGTAACGCAAAGAGCGCAGAGAATCGCGCAAAGACCGCAAAGCATTGGCTACGCCAATGTACTATCATCCTTTGCGTTCTTCGCGCTTCCTTCGCGCCCTTTGCGTTATTGTTGTTTTTCCACCCTGTTAATATTGTTTCCAATAGCACCCCTCGCTTCCAACTACCTGTTGGTCATAAGACACAACAGGGGCGACGGGAAAATGTTTGCGCCACTATAGTCTCATCTCCACACCTCGTCCGCCGAAGCTTCAGCGCAGGTGGATCACATTTCCACACCTCCACATTTTCACATCTCCACATCCTCCCCTCTTTCCTATCTTTCCAAATAAATACCAAAACATGCTGCGCTATTTATTGCTATTCATCTGTATGCCGGCCATGCTGCATGCCCAGGCTCCGGTGTCCATAGAAGAAAAGACCAAGGGTCTGGCCCGTACCGATGGATTTATCCCCTTCTACAAAGACGAAATCAACGGTAAGCTATACCTGCAGATCGAAAGGCTGAATGAAGAGATCCTCTATGTTCCCTCTTTGCCTGCAGGACTAGGCTCCAATGATATTGGCCTGGACCGTGGACTACTGGGCCAGGAAGCCGTAGTAAAATTCATCCGTTCCGGGAAGAAATTAATGATGGTCCAGCCCAACTATGGCTACCGTGCCCTCAGCAAGGACCCGGCAGAGCGCAGGGCAGTGGAGCAATCCTTTGCCCAGAGCACCCTGTGGGCCTTCACCATTGAAGCCGAAACAGCCGGCAAGGTGCTGGTGGATGCCACCGACTTTCTGCTGCGCGATGCCATGAAAGCTGCACTGCGCATCAAAGGCACCAAACAGGGAAACTTTAGCCTTGACAAGAACAGGTCCTGGATCTATTTCCAGGCATCAAAGAACTTCCCCCTGAACACAGAACTGGAAGCAACCATCACGCTCGTGAACGCTGATGGGGAAGTGGGTAATTATGTACAGGAAGTAGCACCCAGTCCTGACGCCATCAGCCTGCGGATGCACCATTCCTTTGTGCAGCTGCCCGATAACAACTACCAGCCAAGGATATTCGATCCGCGCTCCAGCTTTATCCCGGTTTCCTATTTTGATTACAGCACACCGGTATCGGAGCTGATCGTCAAGTATCTGGTCACCCGCCACCGCCTTGAGAAAAAGGATCCCAAGGCCGCGGTGAGTGAACCGGTAAAGCCGATCGTCTACTACCTCGATAATGGTACCCCCGAGCCCATCCGCAGCGCTTTGCTGGAAGGGGCATCCTGGTGGAACCAGGCCTTTGAAGCGGCCGGTTACCGGAATGCTTTCCAGGTAAGGATCCTTCCCGATAGTGCAGACCCTATGGATATCCGTTATAACATGATCAACTGGGTACACCGCAGCACCAGGGGATGGAGCTATGGCTATTCCGTGGTGGATCCCCGCACCGGTGAGATCATCAAGGGCAATGTAACGCTGGGATCCTTAAGGGTACGGCAGGATTACCTGATCGCACAGGGATTGCTGGCGCCTTTCGAGAAAGGCGTGCCGGCCGATGACAAGATGATGAAAATGGCCCTGGCCAGGTTAAGGCAGCTGTCGGCCCATGAAGTAGGCCATACACTGGGCATGATGCACAACTATGCTTCCAGCGTGAACGACCTGGCGAGCGTGATGGATTATCCCCATCCTGCCGTATCACTCGATGCCAATGGTAATATCAGCATGGAGAATGCCTATGATAATAAGATCGGCGAATGGGATAAGGTGGCGATCACCTGGGGCTACCAGGATTTCCCTGAAGGCACCAATGAACCCGAAGCCCTGAAAGGCATATTGGATGCTGCTTCCCGGAAAGGCTTACAATTCATCAGCGACCGCGATGCCCGTGCGCCAGGTGGCCTGCATCCGCAAGCGCATCTTTGGGATAATGGGGCAGATGCGGTGAAGGAATTGGAGCATGTGATGAAGGTGAGGACAAAGGCATTGCAGCAGTTCGGTGAAAAGAATATCCGGGAGGGCATGCCCATGGCCATGCTGGAAGATGTATTGGTTCCCGTTTACCTCTACCATCGCTACCAACTGGAAGCCGCAACCAAACTGGTGGGTGGTATGTATTATACCTATGCTACTCGCGGTGATGGACAACCGATAACGCGTTTCCTTCCCAAGGCGAAGCAATTGGAAGCCCTGGATGCAGTGATCAAATGCCTCCAGCCTTCTTTCCTCGTCTTGCCAGATGCCATTGTTGATATGATCCCTCCCCGTCCTGCAGGGTATGAATTCACAAGGGAGTTGTTCCGCAAGCGCACCGGGTTAGCATTTGATGCGCTGTCTCCTGCGGAGACGGCTGCTGACCTGCCATTGTCATTCCTTTTCCATCCTGAGCGCGTTAGCCGGATGGAGGAATATGCCCTCAAAGGCGGACTGGGTGCCGCTGAGATGATGGACCGCCTGGTGAAGGCCACCTTCATGGCCCCAAGGGCAAAGGGAATGGAATTGCTCGTGCAATTGCAGAATGAACAGCTCCTGCTTACTTATATACTGGCATTATCGGTGAATGAGCAGGCGAATTTCGCTGCCAGGGGTGTGGCGGTAAAGGTGCTGAACGATCTGAAAACCTATATCACCCAGCAGGATAAATTAGCTACAGACCCGACCATCAAAGCGCATTATGCATTGGCCCTGGAGCGCATGAAAGCTCCCGATAAGGCCAAGCCTTCGCAACATGCGGTCATTCCGCCGGGTGCGCCGATCGGTTGTGAGGAGTAGTGGATGACAGGGCGAAGGTTGTTACTGGAACTGCTGTACAAAACGATAAAGATTGAAAGCATGCTGTTGCTGCAAATGCTCAATGGCTTCTTTCAATCTTTTTTTATTGATATCCTTCATGCGGTTGCGCTCAATCAGGTGGTAAGCGCGTTCCGCCAATAACCAGGCTTTCTTGTCGCTGGTATGGTGAAGGGTGAGGGCCTCGTCGAGTGCCTGCCTGAGAGCATCCACACCCGTTCCATTGGCAGCAATGGTCTTGAGTATGGCCACTTCTTCCTTATGCCTGCTGAAGGTTGGGGCCAGCATGGACCGCAGGTTCCTGACAAATATATCGGCATCGGGTCGGTCGCATTTGTTCACCACAAAGAGGTCGGCGATCTCCATCAGTCCGGCCTTCATGGTCTGCACCTCATCACCCGCCTCGGGCACCAGTACCACTGCTGTTATGTCTGCCAGTCCAATGATCTCTACTTCGCTTTGGCCAACACCCACCGTTTCCACGATGATGACATCAAAAGGTGCAGCCTTGAGCAATTCGGTGATCTCAATGATATGGGGATGCAGTCCTCCCAATGATCCCCTTGTGGCGAGGGACCTGATGAATACATCGGGATGGGTGTACCATTCATTCATCCGGATGCGATCACCCAACACTGCCCCAAGGTTGAAGGGGGAGGAGGGATCCACGCAAAGCACCGCCACCCTTTTACCGGTCCTGATATAGGATCCTATGAGCGCATCTACCAGGGTGCTTTTGCCCGCACCGGGAGGACCGGTGATCCCGATCACCGGCGTATGGGTATGGGGAAGGGCAAGCATCAGCGTTTCATAGCCTGGCGCTTCATTCTCTACCAGGGAAATGGCGCGGGCTATTATCCTTGTATCTCCCTCCTGGATGCCTTTGAGTGATGCTTCCCACATAGTTGGTATCGTGTATCAGATGGTGGTTAATGAAAGGTCAGATCACCTTATAGTTCTTGAAATCGAATGGCCGGATGCCGGTGGTCTTTTCAAACCAGTACAGGATGCGGTCCTTCAGGGAAAATTTCTTCCTGGTGGTGTCCAGTTCAATAGTCCAGCTCTTGTGTTCTAGTCTCTCCTTCATCACGGACGGATGGGTGCCGGTGAACTTCACCAATGAATCGTAATCGTTCACATCAAAAAGATCGACCGGGGAAACGGGCTTGTCCTGGTATTCGGTCCAATAATTGGAAGTGGCATTGCGGATCTTCTCCTTCATCTGCTCGGGGCTTTTCACCCAACCGTAATGATAGATATAGGCATCGATCTGTTTCACCTGTACCTTATTGCCGTTCTTGCGGAAGCCCTGTGCATCGCGGTAGGAGCGGATCGACTTGTCATTACGGATGATCCTTACTTCCTTGTGGTACCATTTACGGCTGTCGCCCACATAGTCGAAAGTGCCATAGAAGTGGAGGTAGTTGAAGAGCAGCCCTTCCACCCTTTTATCATCCTTGTATTTTTTACAGGCTTCGATGATATTGGCATGGTATTGTTCGTGCACACATTCATCGGCCTGGATATAGAAGGCCCAGTCATATTCCGGCCCGACCAGGTCGAAGGCCTTGTCGGTTTCGGCAGCCAGCACCACACCGCCCTTGGAAAGGCCGGGGTCCCAGATGGAATGGTGGATCCGGATCTTGTCGGACCCGATGGACCTGACCAGTTCCTCGGTACCATCATTGCAATCGCCCACCAGCACGATCATGGTGTCCACTACGGGCAGGATGGAGCGAATGGCTTCCACGATCGGGTAGTCATTCTTAACAGCGTTCTTGATAATGGTAAATCCGGCTATCTTCATGTTCATTCGTTAAAGGTATTGCGCCACCCCCAGTGCACAACTGGTTTTCTTTTCCCGGATGGTGGCTTCCAGGATGCTGTCATTCTTGAGCAGGCTGTCGCGGTCGGCCTCTTTATGCCAGATATGGTAAACCACCCCGCGCAACTTGAAATAGGTCCGCCTGAACCCGGCATGGTAGAAGCGGAACACGAGGTCGGTATCTTCCCTTCCCCATCCCCTATAATGTTCATCATAACCATTGACGGCGATGAAATCCTTCTTCCAGTAGCTCATGTTACAGCCACGGATATTGTAGGCATTAGCTGTCCTGATAAGGGTCCCCAGGAGTTTGCCGATCACCCCCGAATGCATCCCGTTCAGTTTATTGCTGACGCCAGTGGTGAAGGGGTTCAGGCTGGTTTGTTTGGTTCGCAGCAGCTCAGCCGATAATTCCGGACTCATGAGGGTCCTGCTGCCACCAATAAAATATCCCGGTCTTGCGGCTTCCACATGGTCTTTCACGAAATCGGGATGAAGGACCAGGTCGCCATCGATCTGGATGATGTACTCAAAAGCAGCAGCGGCATTGGCCTTGTTGCGGATGGCCGCCAGGCGGAAGCCGGTATCTTCATGCCATACATGCCTGATGGGAATGGTGGTGCGGCTTTTGAAAAGTTCTACCAGGTCTTTGGTAGCGTCGGCAGAGCCATCGTCGGCAATGACAATTTCATCCGGTTGCCGCGATTGCTGCAAAACACTGAGCAGGCAGAGCTCAAGGGCTTCGGGCCAGTTATAGGTTGATATGACTAAACTGCATTTGGGTAACATGCCTGCCTGGGTTAGTGATCCGGTAAATTGAACCGATGGAACCATTCCCCCGCGGTTTCCTTAATTTTATCCGGTGGGAATGCTTTCCTTTCGGGAAGCTACAAAACTAGTGTTTTAGCGATATTGAAAGCCAATGACAAATTTCATCCCCATATTTCCTTTGGGCGTAGTAATATACCCCGGTGAGCAGCTTAACCTGCACATTTTTGAGCCCCGGTACAAGCAGATGATTACGGACTGCCATGCACAGCAAAAGCTCTTCGGGATCCCTACTGTCATGGAGAAGAAAGTGAACGAACTGGGCACCCTGATGCGGATCACGGAGATCAGCAAAGTGTACGAGAACGGAGAGATGGATATCAAGACAGAAGGGGTGAAGGTTTTTCGCATACTGGAGGTCGTGAAGTCCATCCCGGATAAATTGTACAGCGGGGCCATTGTCACCTATCCGGATAATGAGGAGGGCCGCGGCCGGCCAGACCTGATGCGGATGGTGATCACGGGGATCAGGGAATTGCACCGCCTGCTGAAACTTTCCAAGGAGTTCAAGAAGCCGGATGAACTGCTCAATGTTTATGATGTGGCCCACCATGCCGGTCTCTCGCTGGAAGAAGAGTATGAATTATTGGGCCTGATGACCGAAATGCAGCGGCAGGAATACCTGAAACGCCATCTCCAGAAGGTGATCCCGGTGATCACGGAAATGGAACAGCTGAAGGACAGGGTCAAACTCAATGGCCATTTTAAAAACCTATCTTCGCTCGACTTAGAACTTTAGGAATGGCCGTTACAACGCTTTGTTTCGACTTTGGCAATACCCGCCAGAAATATGCCCTTTTCAAGGATGATGCTTTACAGGAGGTGATCCTGCTGGAAGATACCGGTGTGGAAGCGATCGATAAAGTGATGGAGCTGCACCGTCCGGACAAGACCATTCTTTCTTCGGTGATCAACCATGACCCGGCCGTAGAAGAGCGGATGTCGGTAGGTAGCCATTTCCACAAGCTTTCGCACCTTACCCGACTGCCCTTTACCACCCCGGTAGGTAAACCCGAGACCATCGGGGCGGACCGGCTGGCACTGATAGCGGCTTCCGTATTGCTTTTCCCGAAAAAGAACAACCTGGCCATTGCCCTGGGGACCTGCATCACCTACAATTTTGTGAACAGCCAGCACGAGTTCCTGGGTGGGGGCATTTCGCCGGGAATGGACATGAGGTTCAGGAGTTTGAAGGATTATACGGCCAAACTGCCCCTGGTAAAGGAGGACTGGAATTTCCCCTTGGTAGGCTATGATACGGTCACCAATATCACCAGTGGGGTCATTTTGGGCATGGCCAAGGAGATAGATGGCTTCATTGATGCCTATAAATCAAGGTATGGGAACTTTAACGTGCTCTTAACCGGGGGTAATTCAGGCTATTTTGTGCCGCACCTAAAAAACAAGATATTTGCGGACCCTAATTTAATTTTTAAAGGACTGTATGCGATCAGTGAGTGCAATTAAACAACCCATCACCCAACTGCTGGTAACGGCATTTTTACTTTCAGGACTGGCTTCCGTTGCCCAGGAAAACTCCCCATATTCCAGGTATGGATGGGGTAACGAGGTGAACAGTACTCCGATTGCGACAAGGGGAATGGGGGGGATTTCTACCGGTTATGTAGACTATGATAAACGATACGACTTCAAGCAGGTCTATCCCCGTTCCCAGACCATCAACTTCCTGAACCCGGCCAGCTATGCCAAAATGCGCATCACTTCCTTTGATGTGGGCATCCAGGTGGCGAACCAGACCCTCAGGTCACAGACTTCTACCGATAAATACAAGGCGTCCTACGCCAATATCTCTTACGTGCAGTTGGGTATCCCTGTCAGCCGTAAGCATAATTTCGGGATGGTGTTGGGCTTGAGGCCAATGAGCCGGATCAATTACAAGGTCCTGGAGTTCGGCCGTGCGCTGAATCCCATTACCGGGGAGAATATTGATTCAACCATCACCACTTACGAAGGAAATGGCGGCTCCTACCAGGCCTATACCGGCTTTGGCAAGGCATTTGGCAACCTGAGCATCGGGGCCAATGTGGGCTATTTCTGGGGTACCAAGGATTTCGGTACCAGGAAGGACTTCATCAATGACTCCGTCCTCTACTATACCGGTAATTTCCAGAACCGCGTGAACTTTGGCGGCCTTTACCTGCAGGGAGGTATCCAGTATACCGCAAAGTTGACCAAGGACGTGTCGCTGGTATTGGGTGCTTCAGCTTCGCTCAAGCAGTCCTACAATGCCAAGGCCGATGTGATCCGCAGGACCATTGCGGATGATGGTAATGGTGGCTTCAACCCCATTGACAGTGTTTATGTAGAAGATGATATCAAGGGGAAGATCGATTACCCGGGATCCTACTCCGTTGGCTTCACCCTCCAGAAGAACGATAAATGGCTTTTCGGTGCCGATTATACCGCTACCAGTTGGGATGATTACCGTTTCTATGGTTCAAAGGATTCCGTTGCCAGTACCTGGCGCCTCAGGGCAGGAGGACAATTCGTGCCCAATGCGTTTGGTACCAATTACTGGGGAAGGATCACCTACCGCCTGGGTTTCAACTACGGAAAAGACAATATCAAGTATGATGGTACGCAGTTAGACCTTTATGGCCTTTCTGCTGGTTTTGCCTTCCCGGTGAGACCCAACAGGTTCAGTAACCAGTACACCAATATCAACCTTGCCTTTGAGTATATGAAACGCGGTAATAGTAGTACCCTGCTGAGGGAGAACTTCTTCGTGGTTTCAGTGGGCTTCACCCTGAGCGACCTTTGGTTCATCAAGCGGAAGTATGATTAAGGAATTGAACAAGTATATTCGATCCATAAAAGTGGCAGCTACCGGAATGGTATGCTGCCTTTTTTTCCTTGCTTGCGAGAATACCGAGGAGGAGATCAAGGAACTATCGAAGAACAGGGTTGCAGTGGAAGAAGGAAAGATGATCGAAAGCTACCTGAGCCAGGGCGGAAAGATGCGTGCCAGGCTGACCGCACCCGTGATGAATCGTTACCAGACCGATTCGCCTTATGTAGAATTTCCCAGGAACCTGCATGTTGATTTCTTCAATGACTCCCTGAAAGTGGAGAGCCAGCTCAATGCCAAATATGGCCGCTACAGGGAGACCGAGAACAAGGTTTACCTCCGTGACAGTGTGGTGGTCTTCAATATCAAGAAGGATACCCTGAAGTGCAAGGAGCTTTGGTGGGACCAGGCAACAGCGAAATTTTACACCGATAAACCGGTGGAGATCCACCAACCCGATAAGATCATTTTTGGCAATGGACTTGAAGCCGGCCAGGATTTCAGCTGGTGGGTCATCAAGAGTGTAACGGGGGAAGTGCTGGTGCCCAGGAATGGAATGGACAGCGGACCGGTGATCGATTCCACCAGGCCGGCACCGCCTGCAGGGGATACTAGCATTAAGCGATAAGGCAGCATATTCTTCATACCTAAATAGCAGCAAGATGGAATACCGTCGTATGGGCCGCTCAGGCCTCCAGTTAAGCGTATTGAGCTTTGGCAGCTGGGTAAGTTTCCACAAGCAGATCGATGATAGCATTGCCGATGAACTGATGGGCATTGCCTATGACAATGGGATCAATTTCTTTGATAACGCGGAAGGCTATGCGCTGGGGGAAAGCGAGAAGATGATGGGCCGTGTATTGAAGGCAAAGCATTGGGACCGGACTTCCTACACCGTTTCTTCCAAGGTTTTCTTTGGCTGGAGGGGCAAGGACAATAAGCCCAACCAGACGGGACTTAGCCGCAAGCATATTTTCGAGGCCTGCCATGAGGCTTTGGGCCGTTTGCAACTGGATTACCTCGATATCTTTTTCTGTCATCGCCCCGACCCCAATGTTCCCATTGAGGAAGTGGTATGGACCATGCATAACCTGATCCAGCAGGGCAAGGTGCTGTACTGGGGTACCAGCATGTGGAGCGGTGCGGAGATCATGGAAGCCCATCGTGTGGCCCAGCAGTATAACCTGATCGGGCCCGTGGTGGAGCAGCCGCAATACAATATGTTCGAAAGGTATAAGATGGAGATGGATTATGTGCCGGTCTACCAGAATGTAGGACTGGGTACCACCATCTGGAGCCCATTGGCAGCGGGCTTCCTGACCGGCAAATACCTGGATGGTTTCCCTGAAGGATCAAGGTTGGGATTGGAGGGTTTCGAATGGTTGAAGGAGCGCTGGATGCAGGAGGAGAAGATCGCGAAACTGAAGCAGATCGACCAGGTAGCCAAGGACCTTGGTGTGAGCCTGGCCGCACTGGCCATCGCCTGGTGCATCAGGAATCCCAATGTGACCACTGCTATCCTGGGCGCGACCCGCAGGGAACAATTGCTGGAGAACTTCAAGGCATTGGAAGTCCTGCCCTTGTTGACGGATGAAGTGATGAACAGGATCGATGGGATCCTGGGTAATAAGCCGGTCCTGAACCTGGCATAAGAACTTAATAAACCGGGTGTCCGGCAGCCTAACGGTGCCGGACACTTGCTTTTAGAGCAGGTCCTCCAGGTTGCAGCAGCTAGGGGCCGTCAGGATATTTGCTTCCGATTGCTTGAGGTAGTTCACAATAATGGCTTCCTCGGTATCGGAATTGTATTTTTTGGAGAAGGGGATCTCCGTTTCCTGGATATTATCGAAAGCCGGGTCGAGTGTCTTCTGCTTGACCAATATATTCTTCAGTGCAACCGCCTGCCTGGTCTTAACACTAACGGTGGTGGATACCCCAAAAAGCACCTGGGGTTTGGTCTCCAGCCCGATATTGAAAACATATTGCTCCATCTCCTCAAAATCGAGGTTCTGGCAATTGATATAGAGGCAGCCATCGCGGATGCCGATCACTTTCCCGCTATAGCGATGCCCTTCGGAAACCGATTTCACGATCACTTGTCCGCTCTCGTGTTCTTTCAGGATGAAAGGGGTCTTGATGATGTTCTTGCTGCCGTCCGTTTTTTGGTAATAAAGAAAATAATTGCCGAGGTAATAGCTCTTCACGATCTGGAGGGAGGACTTGCTGAAGCCCGTGCCGGTGGAGGGCAGTTTCTCCATGGCAGAGGTATAGCGGTCGCTCGTTCGCCCCGTATCCTTCAACCATAAATCCCAATCCTTGAAAGGGACCTTCAGGAAGACCAGCAAGGCGTTCACTTTAATATCCTTGGCCTCGCCTGCATTCCAATAGCTTTGAAGCGTCTTACCGCTTACCCAGCTGAAACCCCTGAATTCACTGACGTTGGCCAGCCATTTCAGGAAGTCGAAGATACTATGGCACCTCAGCCGGTACATTTCCTTCTCCAGCTTTTGTTTACCGATCAGCAGGTTCATTTCCACCAGGTCGGGATTGGCCAGTACCTCACGGGAGATCTCGCGGTTGATCACCCTGGCCACCAGGTTGAATTGCGTGCGGGTAAAGACCTTCCAGTTGTCGCGACCCTTGGTCTTAAGGGCTGCGATCACCATGGGGTGTTGCTCTACCGCCTTCTTTATTTTCTCAGAAAGATGCATGGTTATACAAAAGGGATGTTGGTTTCCCCTTCAGCGTTTTGGTTTGGGTCAAATTAGGAAAAGCTGGTCAAATTATTTGACCAAATGTTCCCCCAATATTTTACCAATCTCAAATCATTGATAATTAACGTTTTAATATTTTTTCAAAAAAACATTTGACCAAGATCTGGACTGGTTTGACTTAATCAAATTTAGTTTCCCAACGATTGATGCATTTGTGGAGCGAAAAGTTCACAAACAACCTAAACAATGCTTATGACCAAACAATTGAGAAAATTGGTTAAGCTGCTTTCACTGGCAGCGCTGATCATTTGTTGCCCCCTTATCCTTTGGGCGCAAACCACGGTCCTGAAAGGAGTAATCAAAGACCAGGACGGAAAGCCCGTATCGGGAGCCTCCATAGTGGTGAAAGGCCTGCAAACAGGTGTATCCACTGCGGAGGACGGTAGTTTCACCATCACCCTTCCTTCACCGGATGCCACTATTGAAGTGTCTTCGGTTGGGTATAAGAGTAAGAGTGTGAAGGTAGAAGGTGTTACCACTATCAGCATCACAATGGAAGAAAGCAAAAGCCAGCTGGGCGATGTAGTGGTGATTGGTTATGGTACCCAGAAAAAATCCAACCTGACTGGCGCCATCAGTTCTGTCAACAACAAGGACTTCAAGGACCAACCGGTGGTGAACCTGGCACAGAGCATCCAGGGAAAGGTTTCCGGTATGAACGTGACCACTCCATCGGGTACGCCCGGTGCCGGTTTGCTGGTTAGCATCCGTGGGGCACAGAACCCGCTCTATGTTGTGGATGGAATTCCCATGTTAAGTGAGAGCAATTCATCTTTGTCCACTTCTTTCGATACCAATGGCGACCAGGTAGGTAATGGACAGAACCTCAGTTCCATCGCGGATATCAATCCAGATGATATCGAGTCGATCGAGATCCTGAAGGATGCTGCTTCGGCTGCCATCTATGGTGCCCGTGCCGCTAACGGCGTGGTGCTGATCACCACCAAGAAGGGCAAGTCGGGCAAGACCCAGGTGAACTTCAATACCTATATGGGTTTCCAGAAAGTGGCCCGCAAGATCGATTTCATGAACTCCGACCAGTTCGTTGAGTTGGTGGAAGAAGCAAGGGCGAATGACCTTGCCCGTTACCAGGCCGACCCTACTATTTTCGGACCCGATTTTGATCCATCCGTGTTGACCGAACCGCTGAATTATGCAGCAGGTCCGGGTGCACAAAATACCGTTTGGCTGGATGAGGTGATGCGTACGGCACCTATGTCCAATTATGAACTAAGCCTTAAGGGAGGTAATGAGAAGACCCGTTTCTATTTGAGTGGTGGTTATTTCAACCAGGAAGGTATCGTGATCGAGAACTATTATAAGCGGATGAATGCGCGCCTGAACCTGGACCATTCCATCACCGATAAGTTCCTGGTGGGAACCAATATCGCTGTTTCCCGCACCAATAACAGGAGAAGCTTTAACGACAATACCTATACCGGTATCATCACCAACGCGATCGGTGCATCACCCCTGATGCCCGTGTATGATGAGAATGGTAACTATGCCAGGTTTGAAGACTACCAGGCCAACTGGTTAAGCGATAACCCGGTAAAATCTGCCAAGGAGATCCGTGGTTTCACTACCACCAACCGATTCCTTGGAACCATCTATGGTGAATACAAGATCAATCCTTACCTGCGCTTCAAGACCTCATGGAGTGCAGACTTCACCGACCTGGGTGATGAATTGTTCTTGTCGGCCCTTACCACCGATGCGGAAGCAGTGGGCGGAAAGGCCTTCAATGCCAACTTCAGGAACATGACCTGGTTGAATGAGAACACCTTCAACTACCAGCGCGCATTTGGTGACCATAACCTGGGAGCACTGGTGGGTTTCACGCAACAGGAATCCAATTCAGAACGCGCCAGTATTGCAGGCCAGGGTTTCCCGCTGGGTAGTGGACTGACCAATATTTCCAGTGCAGCCGTTATTACAGGTGCCGCACAAACGAAGAGCAGCTGGAGGTTGATGTCCTACCTGGGAAGGGTCAATTATGATTTTGATGGTCGTTTCCTTGCCAGTTTCACCTTCCGCGCAGATGGTTCCTCGCGTTTCGCTGAGGGTAACCGTTACGGATTCTTCCCTTCAGGAAGTGTAGGCTGGAACCTGGACCGTGAAGGATTCATGGCCAACAGCAAAGTATTCACAGCCTTGAAACTGCGCGCCAGCTATGGTTATACCGGTGACCAGGAGATCGGTGACTTCCAGAACATTTCATTCTGGCAGCCCGGACGCTATGATGGTACGTCCGGATTGAGGCCAAGGAACATTGCCGATCCCAACCTTACCTGGCAGAAGAACAGGTCCTTCAATATCGGTACCGATTTTGAAATGTGGGGCGGTGTGATCAGTGGTTCACTCGAATACTTCGTGGCCGACCGTACAGACCTGCTCAGCAATATCCCCATAGCCGGCACCACCGGTTTCGCCACCCTTACCACCAATGGTGGGGAAGTGCAGGACAAGGGTTGGGAATTCAATGTTACCAGCAAGAATATCTGGAAGAAGAATTTCCGCTGGACAACCAATTTCAACATCTCCTACCAGAAGAATACGATCAAGAAGCTTCCGGTTGACGGGGAACTCCTGAGTGCCTATAACGACCTCGCCCCCACGCATATCATGAAAATTGGCGAAGCCGTAGGAACCTTCTGGGGTGTGAAATACCTGGGTGTGGATGAGCAGACCGGTGACGCACAGTTCGAGGACATCAATAAGGATGGCGTGATCGATTTCAATGATGCGCAGATCATTGGTAAGGCAAGGCCTGATTTTTACGGTGGCCTCACCAACAACCTGAGGTTTGGTAACTGGGATTTCATGCTGGCCTGTACGTTCAGTATCGGTAACGATGTGTACAACCTGATCCGTCCGGTATACGAAAACCTGGGTTACAGCAACGATGGCGGATTGGACCAGGTGTTTGCCAATAACAGCACCAATGTGCTGAAGCGTTGGCGCCAGCCCGGTGACCGCACCGATGTTCCAAGGGCTTCCTTTGTGGAAAAGAACTATTTCGAAAATTCATCCATGTACCTCGAAGATGCTTCCTTCTTCCGCTTCAGGACCCTGAACCTTGGTTATACATTCAACCGCAGCAATAAAAAGTTCATCAGCAGCCTTCGCCTGTATGGACAGGTGCAAAACCTTGCTGTGATCACGAACTACAAAGGATTTGATCCTGAGGTGAGTTCTACTGGTGGTAACAATGACCGTACCGCGGGTGTGGACTATGCTGCCTATCCCCAGCCAAGGGTCATCACGTTTGGATTGAATGTAGGTTTCTAACCAAAAAAAGCTGAAAAATGAAACGATCAATAAAACATATAAGTGTATTACTGCTGGCCATCATGGGCCTGTTCTCCTGCCAGAAGCTGGATGTGGTTTCGCCCAACGATGTGGCCAGTGAGGATGTATTCAAGAATGGTGATGGATTAAGGTCGGGCCTGATCGGTCTGTACAATACCCTGCAGCAACGGGATTATTACGGCGGTTATTATCCACTGATGGCCGACCTCAACAGCGATGTGGCCAAGGCTGGTGGTTATGACAACCCGGCCCTGAATGAGATCGGTGACCATGCCATCACTCCTTCCAATGTGTTTGGCGAGCAGATGTATATCGCCATGTACAAGTGTATCAATACCGCCAACTCCATCCTGGCTGCTGTAGATGAAGTGGAAGATCCCAACCTGGACGATGTGGAAAGGGGAAGGATCAAGGGCGAGGCACTGGCCATCAGGGCGATGGTGCATTTCGACCTGCTGCGGATGTTTGGCTACCATTGGGACAAGAATTCCGAATATGGTATACCGGTAGTGACAACTGTACAGGGACCCTATGATGTGGTGGAAAGAAGTACAGTGGGTGAAACCTATACGGCTATCATCCAGGACCTGAAGGAAGCCGAGACCCTGCTAGATGGCATTGAAGTTAACCAGAAGTACATGAACGTACTGGCGGTAAAAGGCCTGCTGGCAAGGGTTTACCTCTACAGCAAGGACAATACTAACGCATTTGCCTATGCGAAGGAAGTGATCGATGAAGGCAGTTTCAGCCTGCTGGATGCGGATAATTTCACTACTATCTATTCCGGCCGCCTGAGCAGCGAAAGCATTTTCGAACTGGCCTTCGATGCGCAGAACCCAAGCTCTTTCAATGGAACAACCTATGCGCGTGAAGATGCGATCCGTTCAGAACTGCTCTTTATTGCCAGTGAAGGATTGAAGACATTCTTTGAGGACAGGGCAGGGGATAAGCGTGCCGCGTTGCTGGATTTTGAGAACAATGACGTGAGTATCCTTCCTGATGGGCGCACCCAGAAATACCGCGGTGAAGAAGCCAAGGACAACCCGGCGTATATCCTCAGGATTGCAGAACTGTACCTGATCGCTGCGGAGGCAAGGGGACGTGCGGGTGGTGGACTCGATTATATCAACGAATTAAGGGCCAATAGGGGACTCGAAGACCTGACCCTTGCAGATGTGCCCAATGCCACTGTGTTCCTGCAGGTATTGGCCGATGAGCGCCTGGCAGAACTGAATTTTGAAGGCCATCGATTCTTCGACCTGGCAAGATGGGGAAAGATCGATGAAGTGTTGGGCGTTTCTGACCAGAAAGGGGTGTTCCCCATTCCCCAGCGGGAGCTGATCGCTACTCAGGGTAAGGTGGTTCAGAATCCCGGATTTTAATTGAGTGACCTAATCAGGAAGATATGCCAAGGCATCCACTAACCATTATCCTTCAACGCGCTTTTGAATCAGCCCTGAGAAATAGCAAAGGCAGGAAACAAGGGCGTGTTAATAACGAAAGCAGGAGGAAGTTTATCCGTAATACAGCACTTGCCGCAGCAGGTACTGTACTGGTACCTCCTTTCATCCAGGCGATGCCGCTGGCAACTGCCAATAAGATCGCCATCATCGGCGGTGGCATTGCCGGCCTGAATGCCGCCTGGCAGTTGAAGAAACTAGGTATTGAAGCGACCATTTATGAGGCTTCTGACAGGACAGGGGGAAGGATGTTTACCATGACCGGCTATTTCGGGGAGGGACTGACCACTGATATTGGAGGGGAGTTTGTTGACCTGACCCATAAGGATATCATCGGATTGGTAGAAGAACTGGGACTTGACTTCTGGGACCTGCGTAAGGATACATTGGAGCCGATGGTATTCCACTTCAGTGGCCAAAGGTTGACGGAAGCTGATCTCAGCAAAGCCCTGGAGCCTTATGTGCTGCAAATGGTAAAGGATATTGAATCCCTTCCGGAGGAGCGGTCCTACGCAACAGCAGAGGCCTTTCGCCACCTCGATAACCAGTCGATCCTCACCTATATCCGTTCCATTGGAATGAGTGGTTGGATCTATGATTTTATCAATGTGGTATTGACCGGTGAGTATGGCATGGAAGCATCAGAGCAATCTGCTATCAATTTCCTGATCATGTTCACCGCGCCGGAGAATGGGGATGGGAAATACAGGATGTTTGGCGATGACCATGAAGTATTGAAGATAAAGGGGGGAAGCCAGGCACTGACCCATGCCCTGACCGCAAAGCTGTCGAAGCAGGTAAGCTATTCCCATAAGTTGGTGAAGCTGGAAGAAGGACCGAATGGACAGTACCGCCTGCATTTTGAAGGAAAGGGTAAACAGCAGCAGGTGTTGGCAGATCATGTGATACTGGCATTGCCCTTCTCCATACTTCGCAACATAGAGATGAAGGTGGAAATGCCGGAAGGCAAACGCAAATGCATCCATGAGCAAGGGTATGGCACCAGCTGCAAGTTCATCATGGGTATGAAGGCCAAACCATGGCGGGACCAGCATTTCCAGGGCTATACCTTTACAGATGGCTTCTTTGGATCAGGATGGGATAGTACCCACTTGCAAAGTCTGGATAAAGGAAGTTTCTCTGTGTTTGGCGGGGGAGCATTTGCGGAGAAAGTAAATGCGACCAGGGTAGGTCCGTTGGCAGAATCGGTATTGCAAACAGCCGACAAGGTGTTCCCGGGAATCGCAGCTGCTTACTCAGGGAATCCCATCAAGTATTGCTGGGGCAAGAACCCATTCAGTTTGGCAGGCTATAGCTCTTTTAAGGTGGGGCAGTGGAGTACACTCGCCGGATGGGAAGCGCAGCCGGTTGGAAACATCCTGTTTGCGGGTGAACATGTGAGCAGTGAATTCCAGGGCTACATGAATGGTGCCGCGCAAACCGGAAGGTTGGCAGCCTGGGCCATCGCGGAAAAAATAGGTGTGGAAAAAGCGACTATAAAAGACTAAAAAATAATGGCAGTATTTAATTCTATCAATCCTTTTGACCAGCAGCTGATCGGCACTTATGAACTCATGGGTGAGCAACAGCTGAATAAAGCGTTGGAGCTTTCCACTATGGCCTTTAAGGATTGGAAGCGAAGGACCTTTGGTGAGAGGGCATCTGTATTGATCAATGCTGCGGCCATCTTACGCAATAAAAAGTCGGAGTTGGCAACCCTGATCGTAAAGGAAATGGGTAAGGTATTGCCGGAAGCCATTGGTGAAGTGGAGAAGTGTGCGTGGGTATGCGAATATTATGCAGCACATGCGGAAGGCTTTCTTGCAGATGAATTGCTGGAGGCCGGTTACGTGAGAAGCTTTGTGAGCCATGAACCTATCGGGGCGGTACTGGCCATCATGCCCTGGAACTTCCCCTTCTGGCAGGTGTTCCGCTATGCCGCGCCAACATTGATGGCAGGCAATGTAACCCTGCTAAAGCATGCACCCAATGTATGCGGTTGCTCCCTGGCCATCGAGGGGATATTCAGGGAAGCAGGTGCACCCGAAGGTGTTTTCCAGTCCCTGATCATCGACACCCCTGAGGTAGAAAGGATCATTACTGCTGATATCGTACAGGCCGTTACCCTGACTGGCAGTGAAAGGGCCGGTAGTTCGGTGGCTGCCCTGGCAGGTAAGCATATTAAGACATCGGTCCTTGAATTGGGTGGTTCGGACGCATTGATCGTATTGCCCGATGCCAACATGCAGAAGGCGGCGGCTACCGCTTTGCAATCGCGTTTGCTGAATGCGGGACAGTCCTGCATCGGCTCCAAGCGATTCATCGTACTGAAGGATGCCCTGAATGATTTCATCCATGAATTGGAGTCAGGTATCAACGCCTATAAGTATGGTGACCCATTTGACCCAACTGTCAAGGTAGGACCAATGGCCCGGCTCGACCTGGCACAGAGCCTTGAAAAGCAACTGCAGGGTTCGGTTGCGAAGGGGGCAGGACTGGTGCACGGAGGGCAGGTCAGTGGATGCCAGTTCAGTCCTTCCTTATTGCTGAATGTGCAAAAAGGCATGCCAGCCTTCGATGAAGAAACATTTGGCCCGTTGGCCGCAGTTATCGTGGCACAGGATGAGGCAGAAGCCATCGCCCTCGCCAATGATTCCCGTTACGGATTGGGAGGCAGCATCTGGACCGGCGACCTGGAAAAGGGTGTGGCCCTTGCCAGGCAGATCGAAACAGGAGCTGTGTTCATCAACTCCCTCGTGAAAAGTGACCCTCGCCTGCCATTTGGTGGCATCAAGAAATCGGGCTATGGCAGGGAGCTGAGCAGGCAGGGTATCCTTGAATTCGTTAACCAGAAGACCATCGCCGTAGAGGCTTGATTTCGGTTATAGATAACCGGTATTAATAAAAGAATTGAAAAGCAGAAAATCATGGAAGCTACAATGAGCAAATCGCAACAAATACTGGATCGCAGAAGGCAATTCGTTCCCAATGCGATCGGGATCTTTAATCCATCAACGGCAGTGAGTGCCAAGGGCGCGGTCATTTATGATGCCGATGGCAGGGAG
Source organism: Flavihumibacter rivuli (assembly GCF_018595685.2). NCBI lineage: Bacteria > Pseudomonadati > Bacteroidota > Chitinophagia > Chitinophagales > Chitinophagaceae > Flavihumibacter > Flavihumibacter rivuli. Next base: position 2,833,558 of record NZ_CP092334.1, on the reverse strand, counting down.
ATGATCGACTTTGCAGGGGGTATCGGTGTGGTGAATGCAGGGCATTGCCCGGCACCGGTGGTGGACGCCATTGCTAAACAGGCGGCCAACCTGATCCATTGCAGTTTCAATGTGGCGACCTATGAACTTTATATGCAACTGGCCGAGAAACTGGCGACGCTTTTCCCGCATGGTGACCACACCAAGGTAATGCTGACCAATTCAGGTGCGGAGAGTGTGGAGAATGCCATCAAGATCGCGCGGCAGGCTACCGGCAGGCAAGCCATCGTCTGCTTTGGCGGGGCCTTCCATGGCCGTACCATGATGGCCATGACCCTGACCTCAAAGGTCGGTTATAAACTTGGATGCGGTCCCTTTGCCCCGGAAGTATACCGCATTCCATTCCCTGATTATTACCGGAATGGCAGCGGACTGAACCTGGATGAGTTTTCGGATATCCATTTGCGTGAGCTGGAAGAGTTCTTCCATACCAATGTGCCGGCTGAACAGGTGGCGGCCATCATCATCGAACCGGTGCAAGGGGAGGGTGGTTTCAATGTGGCCCCGAGGAAATACCTGCAGGGCTTGCGGGAGATCTGTGATAAGTATGGCATCCTGCTCATCCTTGATGAGGTGCAGAGTGGTTTCGGTCGTACCGGTAAATGGGCTGCCTACCAGCATTACGATATCGTTCCTGATCTATCCACCTGGGCAAAAAGCATGGGTAGCGGAATGCCTATCGGTTGCGTGATCGGTAAAGCTTCGATCATGGATGCCTGTAAGCCTTCCACCATTGGCGGCACCTATCCCGGAAACCCCGTTTGTTGTGCGGCAGCTATCGCCACCATTAAGTATATGGAGGAGATCGATATCAATGCCCTGGGAGAAAGGGTTGGGGAGATCGTACGCGACCGCTTCAATGCCATGAAACAGCGTTTCCCGGCTATTGGCGACGTGCGGGGACTGGGTGCGATGATGGCCTTCGAACTCGTTAAGAATGGCGATCCCTTCGCCCCGGATGCTGATCTCTGCAAGAAGCTGATCTCCTATTGTGCAGACCATGGACTGATCGTGATCAGCGCTGGTGTGAACGGTAATATCATCAGGGTATTGAGTCCACTGATCATCAGTGATGAATTGTTGCATAAGGGCCTTGATATCATTGAGGCCGGACTGGAATCATTGACCAAATAATGCAAGCCAATTACTAACATGAATAAGCAATACATAAATGGCCAGTGGGTAGATGCCATTGACGGCGGTACCCACGAGCTGATCAACCCCGCAACCGAAGAGCTGATCACAGTGCTGAGTTATGGTAATGGTAAGGATTGCCATGCCGCCATTGATGTCGCAGAACAGGCCTTCCACAGCTGGAGCAAGACCACACCCTATACCAGGGCTGAGATCCTGAAGAAGGCCGCCAACTATATCCGGGAGCATATCGAAACACTTGCCCGCGATATGGTGATGGAAAGCGGTAAGCCCTTGTTGGAAGCAAAGGGAGAATGGACTGTTGCTGCCAACCTGTTTGAATGGTATGCGGAAGAAGGCAAGCGAGCCTATGGAAAAGTGATCCCGACCAACCGGCTTGACAAGCGCAGTTCGGTGATCTGGCAACCAATGGGTGTCATTGGCGTGATCACGGCATGGAATTTCCCGGCCTATAATCCGGCACGTGCATGGGCTGCTGCCCTGGCAGCCGGTTGTACCGTTGTGGCCAAGCCTTCCGAAAGTACCCCACTCAGTGGTTACCATATGGTGAAGGCATTGGAGCAGGCAGGTTTGCCGGCTGGCGTACTGAATGTGCTGACCGGTGAGTCCTCCTCCATTGGGCAGGCCATGCTTGACCATCCGAAATTGAAGAAGATCAGTTTTACTGGCAGCACCAGGGTGGGTAAGATCCTGATGGATGGGGCATCACGCACCCATACCAAGCTAGCACTCGAACTGGGGGGAAATGCACCTGTGCTCATATTTGATGATGTGGATGTTGATGCGGTAGCAAAAGTTGCGGCCATTGCCCGCTTCAGGAACAATGGCCAGGTCTGCATTGCTCCGCAAAGGTTCTACGTACACGAAAGGATCTTCGACCTGTTCGCAGGGAAAGTGGCGGCTTATGTGTCCAACCTGAAAGTTGGCGGTGGCCTGGAAGAAGGCGTAAATGTTGGTCCCCTGATCACCCGGAAGCAAAGGGATAGTGTAATGGAATTGCTGGAGAAAGCTAAATCTGAAAATGCGAAGATCCTGACCGGAGGTCATGTCCCGGTGCATAAGGATAAGGGTTATTTCATCCAGCCGGCTGTTGTCGCTGGTTTGGACCAGTCCTCCTCACTCGCCCGCAATGAGATCTTCGGTCCCATCTTACCGTTATTCTCCTTCTCCGACCTGGATGATGCCATCGCGAAGGCTAATGATACTGAATATGGCCTGGCGGCTTATGTCTTCACCAACAACCTGCGTACAGCCATCCATGCATCGGAAAGGCTGGAGTTTGGAATGGTGGGCATCAATGAGTGGGCGCCGCATGGAACGGAGTCGCCGTTTGGCGGATGGAAGAGCAGTGGCCAGGGCCATGAGAGTGGAAGCGAAGGATTGTTCGAGTACATGGAAAAGAAACTGGTCAGCATCGGTGGTCTTTGATCCTGTTCTATCCAGTCAAACAAATGAATAATTACCAATCAACTGGTCAATGACCGATTACGGAATCATATCACTGGTGCCACCCCTGGTGGTGGTAGCCATCGCGCTGAAGACAAGGCTTTCTTTAGAGCCCCTGGTCATTGGATGCCTGGTGGGATTTATTATCGTGGGCAAATGGAATTTCTTCAATGCCATCATCGATGGTTTCACCAAGGTGATGAAGAATGACCTGATGGTCTGGGTGATCATGGTGTGCAGTTTATACGGCGCGCTCATCCAGTTGATGATCAGGAGCGGCGGGGTGAAGGCATTTGGCGAATACATGCTGCGCTTTGTGGGGAGCAGGAAGAAGTCATTGCTCACCACCTGGGGATTCGGGACCTTCCTGTTTGTGGATGATTACCTGAATGCACTGACTACCGGAACTACCATGAAGAAACTCACCGATCATTACCGCGTGTCGAGGGAGATGCTGGCATTTGTGGTGAGTTCAACAGCCGTTCCCATCTGCGTGATCGTACCCATCTCTACCTGGGTGATCTTTATTGCCAAACTGCTGGAAGAGAACCAACTGGTGCCGGCAGGAAAGGGGATCGCTTCCTACCTTGGCATCATACCATATATTTCCTATGGCTGGATCCAGTACCTGATGGTGCCGTTGGTCGTGATGGGAATCGTCCCGATGATCGGCAAGATGAAACAGGCCAATCATCGCGCAGCAACAACCGGCCAGCTGATCCCTGATAATTCAGAAGAATTTGCGGTAGATGTAGCTGCCTATGATGAATCGAAGCCCGGCAGCATTTGGTACCTCATCCTGCCCGTGGTGGTATTGATCGCTTCCACCGTTTACTTCGACCTGGATGCACTGAAAGGGATCATTGTTACGCTGGTGGTAACACTTATCTATTTCAGCATTAAGAAAGTGGCTTCATTCAAGATGCTTTCTGAAAGTACCATTGAAGGGATGAAGAGCATGTTGTTTGCACTGGTGCTGCTACTTTTCTCTTACTTACTGAAAGAACTCGGTGACCAGATGGGCATGACCCAGTATGTGATCCGTTCTGTTGAGCCCTTGGTCAGCAAACAATGGCTGCCGCTGGTCATTTTCCTGACACTCGGACTGATATCCTTTACAACCGGTAACAGCTGGGGCTTGTATGCCATCGCCATCCCTTTGGTGATCCCATTGGCGCATGAACTGGATTGTAATGTATGGTTATGTATTGGTGCGATCGTAAGTGCCGGTGCATTCGGGGCCCATGCCTGTTTTTATAGTGATGCTACCATCCTTGCTGCGCAGGGGGCGGAATGCAACAATTTCCAGCATGGCATCACCCAGTTACCCTTTGCCCTGATCTCATTTACCCTTACCTGCCTCGTCTATATCCTCCTGGGGTATACGATTGCTTAAACTATGATATGATGACAGTGAAGACAACTTATTACAAAGAACTCGATAATGGCCTGGTGGTGCAAAGCATGCAGCCTGAGGATGTGGTGCAATTGGAGGAATTGCAGAAGATCGTGTTCCCTACACTGGCCGATGACGAGTTGATCAAGGCGAAGCATTACCTGCGTCACCTTGAACTGTTCCCTGAAGGGCAACTGGTAGTGAAGGATGGGGATAAAGTAGTGGGCATGACCACCACCATGCGCAGCAATTTTGATTTTTCCCATTACCACCATACGTTCAAGGAAACCATTGCGGGTGGCTGGCTCACGAACCATGACCCTAATGGCGAATGGTTATATGGGTTGGATATCGGCGTACATCCCGATTACCGCGGCAAGGGCCTGGCCCGTATCCTTTACCGTGCGAGGCATGAAGTGGCCAGGTCATTGGGATTGAAAGGACAGATCACTGTGGGTATGATGAATGGTTATGGTGCCGTTGCCCACCAGATCAGTGGTGAACAATATTTCAAGGAGTTGGTGGAAGGAAAGCGGACAGATCCCACCATCACCCCGCAGATGAAGATCGGGTTTGAACCCATCGCCCTCATACCTGAATACCTGAGCGATCCTGCTTGTGGTAATTATGGGGTATTGATCAAAATAGACATCGACAAAATAATTTAACAGCAGTAAAATTTCATGCTATGGCACATATTCAGTTGAAGACAGCTATCCCGGGACCTAAAGGACAAGCCATCCTGGAAAGGAGGAAGAATGCCCTGCCATCAGGACTCGCCAAATCCACCGAAGTAGCGGTGGAGCGCGCAGAAGGCGCCCTGGTATGGGATGTGGATGGCAACCAGTTGATCGATTTCGCCGGTGGTATCGGTATGATCAATGTTGGTCATTGCAATGCGCAAGTTGTTAATGCCATCAAGGAGCAGGTTGACAAGTATATCCATACCTGTTCACTGGTAACGACCATAGAACCCTATATCGAACTCGCGGAATTATTGAATAGTGTTACCCCCGGTGATTTCCCCAAGAAGACCTTGCTGGCCAATTCCGGTTCGGAAGCAGTGGAGAATGCCGTGAATATTGCCAAGTATTACACCAAGCGCAATGCGGTATTGTGTTTCGAAGGTGCTTACCATGGCCGTACGTTGCTTACATTAAGCCTTACCAGTAAGTATGCCTTGTTCAAGAAAGGTTTTGGATCCTACGTTTCGGATATCTACCGTATTCCTGCACCCAATATGTACCGGAAGGAAGAAGGGATGAGCGAGGAGCAATACATCCAGTTCTGTATCCGTAACCTGGAGCGTGCCATGATCGCGCAGGTTGATCCTGAATCATTGGCGGCCATTATCATTGAACCCATCCAGGGTGAAGGTGGGTTCCTTCCTATCCCCACACCATTCCTGCAGAAGCTGCGTGAGCTCTGCGATAAGTATGGTATCGTTTTCATTGCCGATGAGATCCAGTGTGGTGCGGGCAGGACCGGTAAATTATTTGCCATTGAACACACAGGGGTTGTTCCGGATATTGTGGTGAGTGCGAAATCGATTGGCGCAGGAATGCCCATCAGTGCCGTAACAGGTAGGGCCGAGATGATGGATGCGCCTCACCTGGGCGGTGTAGGTGGAACCTATGGTGGCAGCCCGGTTGCTTGCGTGGCAGCGATCGAGGCCATCAAACAATTGAAGAGTGAGGCCTTCCTGAACAGGGCAATTGAAGTAGGCCAGATCATTAGCTCCACCATGAATGGGTGGAAGTCGAAGTACCGCGCCATCGGTGATGTTCGTGGGGCTGGTTCCATGCAGCTGGTAGAGTTTGTAAAGGATCGTGATACACGCGAACCGGATATGGAATTTGCCATGGAAGTGATCAAGGATGCCACCTCAAAAGGATTGATCCTTATCCGCGCCGGTCTCTATAGTAACTGTATCCGGCTGCTGCCACCTGTAGTGATCACGGATGAGCAGTTGAAAGAAGGCCTGGAAGTATTGGAAGGCGCTATCGCCAGAGCCCAGGAGAGGAGAGGGGGATGATACCCGCCTGCGCTGAAGCTACGGCGGACGAGGTGAGAGGATGAGAAGATGTGGAAATGTGGAAATGTGAAAATGTGGACATGTGGTCCTATAACCTCAGCGGGGTCTCCCGAAGGGGACCCCGATGTATAAAAGGTGAAAAATTTATGCATCCAACAGCTAAGCTCATCTTCTAACTACCTGTTCTTCATAAGACACAACGGGGGCGACAAAGGGCTATTACATATTATCACACCATAGGAGTTCTCTTCGAGGGTCCCCGATGGAACACCATCCTGCCATTCATCAGGGTCCCCTGCGGGAGACCCTGCTGAGGTGAGAATGTGGGTACACGGCAACTCCCAAAGGGGACCCCGATGTTAACTTTGGATCTGCTAACGATAAAAGTATTATTCGCTAATAATCATGTCAATTACAGTTTTCCATAATGCCAATATGCTTTCCTTCCATGAAGGATTCCAGCCGGGTGCCGATACGCTGGTCGTGGAGGGCAACAGGATCAGTGCTATTGGCAGGTTTGATGCATTGCAATCATTTGTGCAGGATGGTGCCAACCTTATTGACCTGTCGGGCAAGACCCTGATGCCGGGCATGAATGATTCGCATATCCATGTATGGAAGGTAGGTAACCTGAAGACCTTCATGCTCGATGTTCGTGCTGCGCGGAGTTTGGAGGAGATGTTGTCCATGATCAGTGACTACCATCGGGCTTTCCCTGATGTGGCCTGGATCGTAGCGAGGGGCTTCAATGAGGCCGGTTGGGCGAATGGCAGGATGCCGGAGCGGACTGACCTGGATAAGGTAGTGAAGGACAAGCCGGTTTATGTGATCCGCACCTGTGCCCATATTGCCGTGGCCAATACCAGCGCCATTGAACGTTGTGGGATATCAGCGGACACTGTTGTTCCTGAAGGTGGTGTGATGTACAAGGGCAGTGATGGCCGTCCGAATGGTATCTTTTCTGAAACTGCATTGGGATTAGTGGCGAACCAGATCCCTCCCTATACCATTGCCGAATTACAGACCATGGTGAAGGCGGCCAGGGAAGAGTTATACAGCTACGGCGTTACTGCAGTGACGGATCCGGCTGTTGATCCGTTATTGCTTGAAGCCTATTATGACCTGCATCGAAGGAATGAATTGGGCATCAGGCTGAATGCCATTCCCATCTTGTTACCGGATGGTGGGGAACAACCCTATCCCGTACCTGATTATTTCGATTCCGGTTTTTTCAAGGTCAATACCGTGAAGTTTTTCAGTGATGGTGGACTGAGTGGCAAGACCGCTGCATTGAAGGGGCATTATAAGGATTCACAGGAGCAGGGTGTGTTGCGGCTGAAGCGCGAACAGTATATCGGACTTTGTACAGCAGCCATGGAAAAGGGACTGGGACTGGCCACCCATGCCATTGGTGATGCTGCGATTGATTTCGTGGTGGACATTTACAGGCAACTGCACCAATCCTTCCCCCAATTGATCAAACGGATCGAGCACCTGGGTTTACCGGAACAGCGACACCTTGACCTGATGGCCGCTAATAATATAGCTACTTCCATGCAAACTGTTTTCCTGAGTGAATTGGGAAAGAATTTTATCAGGTACCTTGACCAACACTATCTCGATCATTGTTACCCGGTTCGGTCTGTCCTGGACAGCGGTGTATTGGTGGCACTTTCCTCGGACGCACCGGTGGTGAAGGACTTCAACCCCATGAAGGGGGTAGAGGCGGCTGTTACCCGGAAGAATAATGAAGGGGATTCGATTGCGCCGCAGGAAAGCATCAGTATTGCAGAAGCACTGAAAGCCTATACGGCTGATGCGGCCAGGATAAGTGTGGCCCCTGATTTTGGGTCACTGAAAGAAGGTCATCTCGCTGACCTGGTGGTATTGGACCGTGATCCCCTGCAACAGCAACCGGGGCAGATCACCGCGGTCAAGGTCCTCGAGACCTGGGTAGACGGCCAGAAGGTCTGGTCCAGGTAAAATAGCATCTTTGTTTGCTTGCCCATAGCGCAGCCTGACAGGGAATTTTCCCTTTGTCGGCTGCGTTTTTTATTGCTTACCCTTAGCGTTTGACAGGCCCGACACTAAGCAGTTTTTTCCGTTTCTAAATAATTATTTGATAAACAAGCACTTAATTTCTTTAACTAATCGGTAACAAAAAAATCCAATCTTAAACAATCGTTTAATTTAAACAACTGTTTAATTTTGTCCCCGGTTGCATAAAAAGCATGTTTATGGAAGGGAAAATCGAAAAGGTTGAAAAGCGTGACCAGATCCTGGAAGCGGCCGAGCAATTGTTCTTTAATAAGGGATTTGAAGGTACTTCTGTAAGGGAGGTTTGCCAACTGGCCAATGTGAACGTGGCCATGGTCAATTATTATTTCGGCAGCAAGGAGGGATTGTTTGAGAAAATGATTGAGCGCAGGGCTTCCTTCCTGAAAGGAAAGCTGCAACAATTGATGGATGACCAGTCCCTTAGTGCTGCTGAAAAAATCAACCGGATCATCGACAGCTATGTGGAAAGGCTGTTCTCACACAGGGGCTTCACGTTGACCATTATGCGTGAAATGACAGTACAGCAACGGTCCCATTTCCATGAAACCATGGCCAATATTTTCATTGGCAACATGCGCATCATCAAGCATATCGTCCAAAAAGGCATCGATGATGGCGAATTCAGGAAGGTAGATATTGAAATGACCCTCTCATCCCTCATCGGCACCATTTACCAGGTATTGATCAACGATTGCATGGTGATCAAAATGACCGATGCCCCGGCGGATTTTAAACCTTATGAAGATGATTCTTTCATGGAGCGCGTGAAGCTGCACCTGAAAGACATGATGCATGCCCATTTGCAAAACAAGAACTAAGACCTATTCAAATGTGATATATGGAACAAGAAGTAAAAAAGAAATCACCTGTCCGACTGATCATTCTAAGTGTTGTATTACTGACTGTAGGTTTCTTCGCCTACAGGAAGATCAACTTTGCCCTGACGCATGAGTCAACCGACAATGCCCAGATCGAAACGCAACTGGTGCCTGTTCTACCGAGGGTGGCAGGCTATGTAAAGACCATTGCCATCAAGGATTTTGATTCGGTAAAGGCCAACCAGTTGGTGGTAGAACTGGACGATGCAGAATTACAAACGCAGCTCCTGCAGATGCAAGCCGATTATAATGCAGCATTGGCAGATCTGGAGAATGCGAAAGCTGCCCTGAACAATGCCTTCGTTTCCCTCAGGGTAAACAAAGGCAATATAGATATCAACAGGGTAAAGCTGGAGAAAGCGCAAAAGGACTTCAGCCGCGATAAGAACCTTTATGCAGAGAATGCCATCACCCAGCGCCAGCTGGAAGACAGTCGCTTCAACTATGAGACACTGGTAAAGCAGCTGGACAATAGCAACAACGACCTGGCATCCGCAGAGAGCAGGATAGCTGTATTGCAGGCTGCAGTGAAGAAAGCCGAAGCAGGAATTGCAGTGAGAAAGGCACAGATCGAACAGCAGGAACTCAAGATCTCTTACACCAAGGTATATGCGCCGCAGGCAGGTAAGATCGGTAAGAAGAATGTTGCCGTTGGCCAGTATGTACAGGCTGGTATGCCCTTGTTCACCATCGTGAACGATACCACCTACTGGATCGTGGCGAACTTTAAGGAGAACCAGATCAGGAAACTTCATCCCGGCCAGCAGGTGGATATTACCCTGGATGCCTATGATGAACTCAAACTGAAGGGAACCATTGAAAGCCTGAGTGAGGCTACCGGGGCGCGTTTCGCCCTTCTCCCCCCTGATAATGCCAGCGGCAATTTCGTAAAGGTGACACAGCGTGTGCCGGTAAAGATCGCCATCAATGATGCGGATCAATACAAGCAGGTCCTGCGTGCCGGTTTGAGTGCTGAAGTGAGTGTTCCCTTAAAGTAAACCTATGTCAAGTCCAAAAGGATTCGCCAAGTTCATCATAGTGCTGACCACGGTGACAGCAGCTGTGATGGAGTTGATCGATACATCTATCGTTAACGTTGGCCTGAATGAAATGGCCGGCAGCCTTGGGGTGAACATTGAAGATGTGAGCTGGGTGATAACGGCCTATGCCATTGCCAACGTGATCATCATCCCCATGACCGGCTTTCTTGCCGAGTACTTTGGCAGGAAGAATTATTATATCGCCTCCATGATCATATTTACCGCAGCATCGTATATGTGTGCGGAATCAACAGGGCTCATGGAGATCACAGCATGGCGCTTTGTGCAGGGTATCGGTGGTGGCGCATTGTTGTCCACCAGCCAGGCCATCCTGTTCGATGCTTTTGCTCCTGAAGACCGCCCGATGGCCTCCGGCCTGTTCGGGATGGGATTGGTGTTGGGTCCGACCCTTGGTCCAACAGTGGGTGGTTACCTGATCGATAATTTTTCCTGGCCCATGATCTTCATGATCAATATCCCCATCGGTATCATCGCCACCTTGCTCTCCATCACCTTCATTGATAAAAAGGAAGGCGAGGGCGAGAAGAAGGAAAGCATCAAGATCGACTATATGGGGATCGCCTTGCTGATGGCGGGTATCGGATGCCTGCAGTATGTGCTGGAACGTGGTGAGTCAGAAGACTGGTTTGCCAGTGACACCATCAGGATAAGTGCCATCATTGCCATAGTAGGAGTAGTGGGTTTTATCTGGCGGGAATTGACCACACCACATCCTGTTGTCAACCTAAAGGTGATGAACAACCGAAGCTATGCCTTCACCACCCTCTTCACCTTCGTGGCCGGTCTGGGATTGTTTACATCGGTATTTGTGTACCCGGTATTGGCCCAAAGGGTATTAGGTTATACTCCCCTGGAAACAGGTCTATCCCTGCTCTTCCCCACCCTGATCGGGGTATTCATGATGCCGGTCATCGGGAAGGCCATGAGCAAGGGGGTTTCACCGATCCCATTTACGATCGTAGGATTTATCCTCTTTTCGCTTTACTCCTGGATGAGCGCTTCGGTCAGTCCGGACGCAGGCAGGTGGGATTTCTTCCCGGCCCTGATGGTACGGGCCTTTGGTATCTCCATGGCACAGCTGCCATTGATCAACCAGGCAGTAGCCGGATTGCATCCCAGCGAGTATGCGGCAGGGATATCCCTTAACAATATGATCCGCCAGATCGGTGGTGCTTTCGGGATAGCCATGGCCAATAACTATATCGCCCATAGCCATGCCCAGCACCGTTCAGACCTGGTGTCCAATTTCTATGAAGGCGCACCGGCCTACACAGAAAGGTTGAATGCGCTTACCCAGGGCATTGCAGCCAAAACAGGCGATATAAGTGGTGCCAGCCTGAAAGCGCAAAAGGTTATTGACCTGGCCGTGGATAAGCAGGCCTATTACCTCGCTTACCTCGATACGTTCCACCTGATCGGCCTGTTCTTCCTTGCTGTCTTGCCTTTGGCCTTCTTTATGAAAGTGAAGAAGAAGCAGCCGGTTGATGCCAAGGCAGTGAAGGAAGCCATGGAGGCCGCACATTAAAGACATGAATTGAAATGAATGCAATAATGAAAAGAATAGTTGTAACCATTACTGCGATCCTGTTGGTAACTGTTACCATAGCGCAGGATTCGCTGGTATTGAAGGACCAGCAATTGGCCACCCTGATCCAGCAGGCCGTAAACAATTACCCGAAGATCAGGGAAATGGAGATCCAGTTGCAATCGAATGATGTGAAGCAGGAACTGATCCGTAGCAACTGGCTGCCTACCGTGCAGGGAGATGCCATGGTGAGTTATGTGGCTCCTGTGCCCAAGGTGAATTTTGATGGGAAGAACCTGCAGTTCGCACCCAATGACAATTACAATCTGGCTGTTGGTGTAAACCAGTTGCTCTATGATTTTGGGAAGACCAGGATCCAATTGGAGCGCAGCCAGTCTGAAAAGAAATGGCAGAAGGGCGGGATCGACCTCAGCAAGAATGCGGTTGCCTACCAGGTCAGCCAGGCCTATTTTACTGTTCTCTTCCTGAATAAGGCCATTGCTGTACAGGAAGGGCAGATCAAGGCCCTGCAGGAAAATGAGAAGTTGATCCAGGCCAAGATCAGGAACGGGGATGCCCTGGAATACGACCTGCTGACCACGCAGGTGAGGATCGCCAATGCCAGGAACAGGTTGAAGGACCTGCAATCCCAGCAGGAACAACAGTATATAGCGCTGAAGTTATTGACCGGCGAGGACCAGCATGGCAAGATCAGGGATATTGTGACTACAGATTTTACCCAGATGGCCAATTCGGCAACCTGGCGCAATTACAGCCTGGAATTGAAGCAGATCAACAACCAGTTGGAACTGCTGAACATCAATAACCAGGTGATCAGGAAAGACTTTAGCCCGACAGTTTTCGGTACGGCTGCAGGTGGGGTGAAGAATGGTTTCGTTCCCGATATCAGGCAGATGCGCCTGAACGGAATGGTAGGGGTGGGGATCAGTATTCCCATCTTCAGCGCCAATAGGCCAAAGCTGGAACAGAAAATGAACCAGGTGAGTATTGATGCCACAAGGCAGTCGATCACCACGTTGGAACAGCAGGTGGAAAGGGACCTGGCAAGGGTGAATGAGGATTACCGCAACCTGGAAGAGAAACTGAGGAACCAGGAGGTTTTGGTAAGGCAGGCAGAGAAAGCCTTCCAATTGGCCCAGGTGAGGTTCAAGGAGGGGTTGATCACCAGCGTGGAATTACTCACCACCCAGGTGGCAGTAGAAGATGCACAATTAAGCATGGTGCAGTTGCAATACCAGATGCAGCTGGATAAGATAGAAAGTCATAAGATCGTTGGGATGAAGATTTGGTAAGCAGGCAGGCTTTGGAAAATAAACAACCCGGTGGATCACACCGGGTTGTTTAATGTTTTTGTACGATTCAGAACCATCAAGGTCTCGGTCATCAATAGGTACAAATTTTCTCGTCGTTCAAAGGATTTTGGATTACTACAGATACTGGATTTTAAACTCGGCGTCAGTTCGATAGATGCTGATCTTCGTGGTTTTTCGTAAGATCTGGATCTGGACTTGGTTTTTCCGCTTTCGCGGTTGGATTTTGGATTTCTGGTTGTTCTTCCCGTCTTACCGGGTCTGGACTTGGATTTCTTGGTTTCGGTTCTTCTTGCCCGTTGCCGGGTCTCAGGATATTGGATCTCTTTTGGTTTTTCTTCCCTTTCGGGATTTGGATTTAGGATTGTCCGATTTACATCGGTCTGGTCTTTCTTAGGATTTGTTCTTGGTCTTTCTTAGGATTTTTTGATCGCTATCAATCAACTGACAATACAAAAGTAGAAGGAATGCATGCCCGGAACAAGAGCACTATTGCTGAATTTTCCGTCTTCATTTTTTACTGACAGAATCGTAAGTTTACGATAGGCCTATTGGTAGAACTCACGTATCTTTCTTAAAACTTTCTTTTTACATTGGTTCTTAAACCTTTAGCAAAGAATAAACCAAGAGAAAATGATGCTATTCCAGAACAAGAATGTATTGGTAACCGGCGCCAGCAGGGGCATTGGTAAGGCCATAGCCCTGCGTTTAGCGCAGGATGGTGCCAATATTGCGATTGCTGCCAAAACGGTTGAGCCCCATCCCAAGTTGGAGGGCACCATTTATAGTGCTGCCGAAGAGATCGATAAGGCCGGTCCGGGAAAAGTACTTCCCCTCCAGGTGGATATCAGGTACGAGGACAGTATCCAGAATGCGGTAGAGGAGACCGTGAAAGCTTTTGGGGGTATTGATATCCTGATCAATAATGCCAGCGCCATCAGCCTGACGCCCACCGAGCAAACAGAGCCCAAGCGCTGGGACCTGATGCACGGTATCAATGTCAGGGGTACCTTTTTCATGTCCAGGGCCTGCATTCCCTACCTCAAACAATCGCATAACCCGCATATCCTGAATCTTTCCCCGCCCCTGAATATGGATCCACGCTGGTTTGCGCCGCACCTGGCCTATACCATGAGCAAGTATGGCATGAGCATGGTGATCCTGGGACTGGCCGAAGAATTGAAGCCCCACCGGATCGCTGCGAATGCCCTTTGGCCCAAAACGACCATTGCCACTGCCGCGGTGGAGAACCTGTTGGGAGGTGATTTCCTGATGCAACGCAGTCGTACTCCGGAGATCGTTGCGGATGCGGCCTACCATATCCTGAAGCGGCCTTCCTATGATTGTACCGGTAACTTTTTCATTGATGAGGAAGTACTGGCTGCAGAAGGGATCACGGACCTTAGCAAATATGCAGTGAATCCTTCCATGAAGCTGATGAATGATCTTTTCGTTTGATCATTTTCATTATAAAAAGAAAAAGTGATGCTGTTGGGCATCACTTTTTTTATGGAGTAAGATCAGATTCTTGATCAGCTATCAAATCGTTCCGGGCGCATTTGCGGGAAGAGCAATACATCCTGGATCGAAGGCTGGTTGGTCATCAGCATGCAGAGCCTGTCGATACCGATACCAATACCTGCGGTCGGCGGCATGCCATATTCAAGTGCGCGAAGGAAATCGTAGTCGATATACATCGCTTCGTCATCACCTCTTTCCATCAGTTTCACCTGCTCTTCGAAACGTTCACGCTGGTCAATGGGATCGTTCAATTCGGAGTAGGCATTTGCGATCTCCTTACCATTCACCATCAGTTCGAAACGCTCTACCAGTCCGGGTTTGCTGCGGTGCTTCTTGGTCAGCGGGCTCATCTCCACGGGGTAGTCGGTGATGAAGGTCGGCATGATATAGGTGTGTTCGCTGGTAGCGCCAAAGATCTCATCAATGAGTTTGCCCTTACCGATATTGGGGGCTACATCGATCTTCAGTTGCTTGCAAACATCGCGCAGGCTGGCTTCATCCATACCATTGATGTCGATGCCGGTATTTTCCTTGATGGCATCAATGATGGAGATGCGCTTGAAAGGAGCCTTGAAGCTGATGGTCTTATCACCAACAGTCACATCTGTCGTACCATGCAGGGCGATGGCTACTTTTTCGAGCAGCTGTTCCGTGGTTTCCATCATCCAGAAGTAATCCTTGTAAGCAGTGTACCATTCCAGGATGGTGAATTCCGGGTTATGGGTCCTGTCCATTCCTTCATTACGGAAATTGCGGCTGAATTCATACACCCAGTCGAACCCGCCCACGATACAGCGTTTCAGGTACAATTCGTTGGCGATGCGCAGGTAGAAGGGGACATCCAGGGCATTATGGTGGGTAATGAACGGCCTGGCCGCAGCACCACCGGGAATCGCCTGCAGTACTGGGGTATCCACTTCCAGGGCGCCCCTTTCGTTCAGGAACTCCCGGATGGTATTGATCATTTTGGTGCGCTTCACAAATGTGTCCTTCACCTGGGGGTTGATCACCAGGTCGGCATAGCGCTGGCGGTACTTGAACTCGGGGTCAGTAACCGCATCGAAGGTCTGTCCTTCAGCCTCCTTCACCACAGGCAGTGGTTTCAGGGACTTGGTGAGGAAGGTCAGCTCTTGTACATGTATGGAGATCTCGCCGGTCTTGGTGGTGAACACAAAACCCTTGATCCCGATGATATCACCGATATCAGAAAGGTGTTTCCACACTTTATCATACAGGCTCTTGTCCTCACCCGGGCAGATATCGTCCCTTCGCACATATACCTGGATCCGGCCGGTGCTGTCCTGCAGTACCGCGAAACTGGCCTTTCCCATGTCCCTGATGCTCATGATCCTTCCGGCCAGGCAAACCGCTTCGAAATCAGCCTTGTTCTCTTCCCCTTTATAATTTTCCTTAATATATGCGGCGTTGGTATTTACCGGGAACAGCGGCGCCGGATAGGGGTCGATCCCCAGTTCCTGGAGCTGTTGGAGCTTCTCCCTTCTGATAATCTCTTGCTCTGATAATTGCATGATCCAAATTTTGAAGCGCAAAAATAACGCATTTCCACCTTCACGGGTCGGACGCACGTCCGACCCGTCTCCGACCCGTCTCCGACCCGTCTCCGACCCGTCTCCGACCCGTCTCCGACCCGTCTCCGACCCGTCTCCGACCCGTCTCCGACGTGCCCCCGTCGAAACACCCGCCATTTTACGGTTGAAATAACCCCTTTTTACAATTCATTAATGGCAGGGTAATCCTGGGGTAATACTGTTGGCTGAATTTTGGCAAACCTTCTTACATGGAAAAACGCCTGATCGACGTTGCCGTGCTTTCGGACCTCCACCTTGGTACCTACGGTTGTAAGGCAAAGGAAGTGCTTCAGTATTTGAGGGGGATCCAGCCCCAGATGCTGGTGTTGAACGGCGATATCATCGATGGCTGGCAGTTCAGCAAGCATTATTTCCCGGCTGCTCACATGGCGGTGCTCAAAGAGGTGCTCAATATGATGGCCAATGGCACCAGGGTGATCTATATCACCGGTAACCATGACGAGATCCTGAGAAAATATTGTGATATCCAATTGGGGAATTTCCAGTTGACCGACAAGATGGTCATTGAGATCAACAATAAGATGACCTGGATCTTTCATGGCGATGTGTTCGATAATACCACAAAAGGCGCAGCGAAGTTCTGGGCTAAAATGGGGAGCAGTGGGTATGGTTTCCTGATCCTGCTGAACAGGTGTATCAATGCTTTGCTCAAACTCACAGGAAGGGACAGGGTTTCCCTATCGAAGCGGGTGATGGCTGGTGTGAACAGGGCAGTAACCCGGATCAACGATTTCGAGATGACGGCGGCCGAGATAGCGATCGAAAGGCAATATGATTATGTGATCTGCGGCCATATCCACCAGCCCCAGAAAAGATGGGTGGAAACCGGGAAGGGTAGGGTCATGTACCTCAATTCCGGGGATTGGGTGGAACACATGACCGCATTGGAGTACTATAAGAACGACTGGCATATCTATCAATACGATGAAAAGCAGTATTCAACGGTAAGAGAGGAGAATGAACATCCGGCGCTTACTGTAGTGACGGACCAGGTGAACTTCTATGTGAAATCATTGGCGATCTAAACAGCTCCAACATGAAAATATTCTATGCGGTACAGGCTACAGGAAATGGACATATCAGCAGGGCAGGACAACTCTTGCCTTACCTGAGGCGGTTTGGGAAAGTGGATGTGTTCCTCAGTGGGTCTAACAGCCAGTTGAACAGTGACCTGCCGGTAAAGTACCGCAGTAAGGGCCTTAGCCTTTTCTACAACAGGGCTGGCGGACTGCGGTATGGCAAGATCGCATCGCAGCTGAACCTTCCCAAATTGTATAAGGAGATCCGGGAGTTGCCGGTGGAAGCCTATGATGTGGTCATCAATGATTTTGAAGCGATCACCTCCCTCGCCTGTGCGGTAAAGAATGTGCCTTCGGTTGGTTTCGGCCACCAGGCTTCCTTTCAATCATCACGGGTACCCCGGCCTGCCAGGAAGGAATGGATCGGAGAAGGCCTGCTGAAGCATTACGCCAGGTCAAGCCAGTATGTGGGCCTGCATTTCCAGCCCTATGACGATTTCATCTTTACCCCGGTAATCAAAAAGGAAATATTAATGGCCAAGCCACAGAACAAGGGACATATCACGGTTTACCTTTCTGCTTATAGTGATGATGTTGTCCTGAAAGAACTTTCCAAACTGAAGGCTTTCCGTTTCCAGGTTTTTTCGAAGGAAAGAAAGCAGGTGGAAACCATTGGTAATGTATGCTTCATACCCATCAACCAAAGGCTTTTCAATGAAAGTATCATCAACAGTTACGGGGTGGTCACGGGTGCTGGTTTTGAAACCCCTGCTGAAGTACTGCAGCTTGGAAAGAAACTCATGGCCATCCCGATCAAAGGTCAATATGAACAGTATTGTAATGCCGCGGCCCTGGAGCCAATGGGGGTAAAGGTCCTGGCTTCAATGGACGGCCAGTTTGCAGATCACTTCTTTGAATGGATCAATAGGGAGAAGCCCAACATGATCAATTACCCAAACATCATCCCGGAAGCGCTGACCTATCTTTTTGATAATTATCCATCCAAAGGCGTTCCCCTTGATTTGCTTTACTCGGAACTGATGATCGCCTAGCGTAACCTCAGGCGGTAGGCTGTACTGATGCGGAAATAGAAATTGTCTTGTTGGGAAAGGGTTTGCCTGGTATCGCCCTTGTCTGCGGTGATGCCATACCTCAGTTTCCTCAGGACGGAATGCCCGATCTCACCGTTCAGTACCAGTTTTTTGGTTAGGTAGACATCTGCATAGAAACCGACCTGGTTCTCATCGATCCTCAGGTAGGCCCGCTGGCTGCAATCTCCACTTGCACAGGGGTCTTCCAGCCTCAGTCGGTAGGAGTTGGTAATGGCGCGGAAGTTCATACCATAATAGAATTTTCCTGTGACTTTTCTCTCCCAGGTGATGGCACCGGGCAGTGTCCCAAAAATATTATTGCGATCATTCAGTTTCCAGTCGAGGCCAAGGAGTGGTACCACAAAATGCCCAAAGAACTCTTTGTTGTAATACACGCCAAAGCGAAAGACAAGAGAAGGGTTTCGCCTGAGGTTCGCGATCAATACGCCTCCCCATTGGTCACTGATATCGGGGTCATCCTTAATAGGGGTTTGCCTGTTGTAGCGATAGAACAACAAGGCTGTCATGCCCCATTTTTCATTCAGCTTTTTCTGGATGCCAACCGGCAGCCCAAAGCCCTGTACCGTTGTTTTTTCTTTTTCTACCCCAACATCCCATTGCTCGAAGTAGGGGCTGATGACCAATACATCTGAACGATCCAGCTTTAGGGGAATAGGGAGGTTGATGTTGCCGAAGAAGTGATTCAGCTTGAGGTCCGGCTCGTCCTGGTTGATCAATCCTGTATGGGCAGGACTATTCGTATACCGCACATTGAGCAGGTCGATGTAAGGTTGTGCTTTTGTTATGATGGGACAACATCCTGCCAAAAGCAAAAGATAACTTATAGTAATCCTGGTAATGGACCTTGAATACTATAAGTTACAAATATTTTCGCATCAATTAAGGGCCAGTAAGACCTGCCAGCCTTCTGTCACCTTGCCCTGGTCCAGCAATTCCTTCGCATAGGTATGCAGTTCTTTCTCCATCTCTTCCGGGTTAATGGAATAATACTGGAAGATCTGCTTCAGGCGATCATCGTGGTAAGTAGGATCAACTGCAGGAAAATCATGTACGTTGCCCAGTTGGCCAAGGTTATTCCCGGTCAGGATGCGGCTGTTGCGGATATGTGCAGGAAGGGCATCTACACCGATCCCCAGCTTCACACTGGGTTTTTCTACCTGGAACAAACTGTGTTCATCCACCCTGCAGTACCAATCCCCTCCCAGCCTGGCGACATGATGCAGCTTCCTCTGGTCGATCATGGTGCCCTCTGCATTGAGGATACTATCGTCAACGTGCATGCGCAATACTTCACAGATCACCAGGTTGCCCGCGCCGCCTTCAGTACCCAGGGGTTTTACTTCAATAACCTTACATTCCATTTTCACCTTGCTCTCTTTCACCATCGGGGGTTGCACCATGCTGGCCTTTTCCATGGTGAACCCTGATTTATAAAACTCATTCACCTCCTTCGGAAATTCGCAACTGGAAAGGCTCATCTGTTGGACCATGCTTTCGTCCACAATGCTGATCACCACTTCCGGAACCTCCAATACATTGTCCAGCGTGTGCTTGGTGGAATTGTCCCTAACCCTTCTTGCAGGAGAGAAGACCACAATAGGCGGGGTGGAAGAGAACATATTGAAAAAGGAGAAGGGGCTAAGGTTGATGTTTCCGTCCTTGTCAACGCTAGAGGCAAAGCAGATCGGCCTTGGGGCGACTGCGTGCTGCAACCAGTTCTGTCTTTGCGGTGATGTTAAGGTGGACAGGTCTATGATCATCGGTTATACTTGAATGTTATGTGTTATTGGGCTGTTTTTTTCCTGGCGAGAATGGAGAAGTCGGTAGGTTCTGCTACAATGGTATTCTTCAGCCTTCCCAGGCCGGTGATCTCCATTTCCACTGTATCACCATCCTGCAGCCATTGTTCCTGGTAGTTAGGGTCGTTTAGCTTACCGGTTCCATTGAGTTCCAGGAAACATCCTGTTCCTACTGTTCCGCTACCGATCACATCACCGGGGTGGATGGTTACGCCATAGGAGCAGCGTTCAACGATCTCGGCAAATGTCCAGTCCATGTCCCCCACATTGCCATCACTCACCTGGACGCCGTTCACCCAGCACTGCATGCGCAGGTTCCAGTTCTTACCGGTATGTCCCTCCTTCGCGGGGATCTCATATTCTTCCAGTTCATCCAATGTCACCAGCCAGGGCCCGATCACAGTGGAGAAATCCTTGCCCTTCGCAGGTCCGAGGTTCAGCAACATCTCTTCCATCTGGAGCCTGCGGGCACTCATGTCATTCATGATCATGAGTCCGGCAATATATTCATCCGCCTCTTCTGCCGGGATATTCCTTCCTGCCTTGCTGATCACGATGGCAGCTTCCAGTTCAAAATCGAGTTTTTCAAAATGGTCCGGCATGCAGATGATATCGCCGGGACCCTGGATGGAAGTATGGTTGGTGAAATAGAAGATGGGGTATTGGTCGAACTCCGGGATCATGGGTACTCCCCTGTTCCTGCGGGCCGAAGCCACGTGCTGGCGGAAGGCATAGCCATCACGGCAGGAGGTAGGGAAGGGAACCGGTGCCAGCACATAGGCCTGGTCCATCGGGAATCCTTTATCCTTGCTGATCCTGCCTTCTTTGATCATGCGTTCACCAACCTGCGCCACCGGGAAAGAATCCTCCCAATATTGCAGGAACATATTCATATTGTTGGGAAGGTCGGGGTGCAGCACTTCCATATCATACAGGTAACCATCCACGAAAACGGCCAGTTGGTCATGCCCTTCCTTCAGGTAAGAAACGAGTTTCATATCACAAGCTTTAAGGGGGCAAAATTAACAGGAATAATTATCTTACCTGCATTAATCCCCTTTCACCATCATGAAGTCCAGGACAGTATTGGTTTTCCTCTTTAGCCTTTCCGCCTTTATTGGTGGCAGGGCACAGCCAGTGGATACGGTAAAACTGGAGCAGTTGCTGAGGGCCCATGCCTCACCCTTTCTGAAGCAGGTCCTCGACCATCCTGAGGTCTATCATTACCAGCTGATCTATACCCAGATCGACCGCGACCGGAAGAACAGGCCGGTCTTGAGGAACTATTCCTTCCGGTTAGATACATGCGATTATTTCAACCCCGCTTCCATGGCCAAATTGCCAACGGCGATTATGGCACTGGAGAAACTGAATACCCTGAGGCCTAAAGGCATTGGCCTGGATACCCCTATGCTGACCGACAGCGCATATGGTGGACAGACAAGGGTGGAAAAGGATACCAGCGCCGCCAATGGATGGCCAACTGTTGGGCATTATGTGAAGAAGATCTTCCTGGTAAGCGATAACGACGCTTACAATCGTTTATACGAGTTTGTTGGGCAGGAAATGCTCAATACCCGGTTGCGGGAAATGGGGTATAGTGGTTCGCGTATCACCAGGCGATTCGTTACCATGACGGAGGACCAGAACCGCCATACCAACCCGATCCGGTTTACGGGGGAAGATGGAAGACTGTTGTATGAACAGCCTGCAGCCTTTAACCGGCAGGCTTTTGATTTCAGCAAGCGGATACTCGTAGGTAAGGCCCATTACAACCGGAATGATTCCCTGCTCAACCAGCCGATGGATTTCACCACCCATAATTGCCTTCCCCTGCCTGATCTGCAGCGGATGATGCAGGCGGTGATCTTCCCGAATTCGGTACCGGGTAACCAGCGTTTCCAATTGGATGAGAACGACAGGAAATTCTTACTGAAGTATATGTCGAAGCTCCCTTCCGAAAGCCGCTTCCCCAATTATGATACCAGTGCCTTTTTCGATAGTTATACCAAGTTCTTCTTTTTTAAAGATGGGCGAAGGAAGCTTCCCCCTTCCATCAGGAGCTTCAATAAGACCGGCTGGTCCTATGGTTACCTGATCGATGTTTGTTATATAGTTGACTTTGCCCATAAAGTGGAGTACATGCTGAGTGGCGTGATCTATGTGAATAGCGATGAGGTGTTGAATGATGATAAGTATGAGTACGAAAGTATCGGTTATCCTTTCTTCAGGGAGGTAGGGGAGATCATCCATGCGCATGAATTGCAGCGGAAACGCAAACGCCAGCCAGACCTGTCTTCCTTTCAATTCAATTATGCAGATTGACCATGAAGTACATCATTTATTTCGCGCTCTTCCTGTTGATGGGGAATTCCCCTCAGGCCCAAAACACCCCGCAGCAATGGATCAGGATCAACCAGCTGGGTTACTTACCCAAAGGGATCAAAATTGCTGTTTGGGGAGCTAAGGAGAATGCTTCACTCAACGGATTTGAACTGGTGGATGCTGCCAGTGGGAAAGTGGTGTTCAAAGGACCGGCAGGCAAGGCCTTCGGAGCCTATGGCCCCTTCCTCCAAACCTACCGGCTTAATTTCAGCAGCTTCACTGGTACCGGTAATTACAAGCTTAGGGCAGGCAAGGCGGAATCACCGGTATTCAGGATAGATGGCAATGTATATACAGGTACCGCAGATTTCTGCCTGCGCTACATGCGCCAGCAAAGAAGCGGATTCAATCCTTTCCTGAAAGATTCCTGTCATAACTATGATGGTTACACGATGTATGGCCCCATGCCCGACAGCTCCCATATTGATGTGTCAGGGGGCTGGCATGATGCCAGTGACTACCTGCAATACGTGACCACCTCGGCCAATGCGACCTATCACCTGTTGATGGCCTACCGCGACTTCCCGACTGTTTTTGGGGATGGCCACCAGGCCAATGGACTGGCAGGTAGTAACGGGATACCGGACATCGCCGATGAAGCCAAATGGGGACTGCAGTGGCTGCGCAAGATGCATCCCAATAAGGATTGGATGTTCAACCAGCTGGCGGATGACCGGGACCATATCAGCATGCGGATTCCCGGATTGGACAGTCAATATGGTAAAGGATATGAGCGCCCTGTTTATTTTGTAACCGGGAGTCCCCAGGGGCTTGGGAAGTACAAGAACCGCAGTACCGGAAAAGCTTCCACTGCGGCTAAGTTTGCCAGTGCTTTTGCCCTGGGGGCCATGGTCTTTGACCCATTGGATGAGGCTTTTGCCCTTGACCTGGCATCGGGTGCTTCCACCGCAATGGCCATAGCCCGCAGTGCACCCGGCGTTTGCCAGACCGCCCCCAATAGGGCGCCCTATTTTTATGAAGAAGATAACTGGGTAGATGATATGGAGTTGGGCTATTCCGCAGTGGCCAGTTACATGATGTATTATGCCGGGAAATTGAGTGGTGGAATGGCTGACCAGCGCAGGATCGGCAAACCTTTCCTTGACTCTGCTGCTTTTTATGCCCGGAAGGAAACGATTACCCCCTGGCTGGGAAAGGATATGGCCAGGCATTACCAGTGGTACCCATTCATTAACCTCGGTCATCGTGAACTGGCCCTGGCAGACCCCAATGGATTAGGGAAGGAATTGATGGGCTATTATAAGCAGGGAATCGAATCGGTTTGGCAAAAGGCCAGCCAGAACGCATTCTACCGTGGGATACCCTTTATATGGTGCAGCAATAACCTGACCACCAGTTTCGCCATCCAGTGCAGTTGGTATGCTTCCCAGAGCGGTGACCAGGGCTATGCTGAATTGGCACAGGCCAATATCGATTGGTTGTTTGGATGCAATCCCTGGGGTACCAGTATGGTCTATGGCCTTCCTTACAACGGTGATACGCCCGTTGACCCGCACTCTGCCTTCACCCACCTGAAGCAATACCCGATCGACGGTGGATTGGTGGATGGGCCTGTCTATACCAGTATTTTCAAGGGACTGATCGGGCTTACCCTTTATGAGGCGGATGAATATGCCCCCTTCCAGAGTGATCTGGCGGTATATCATGATGATTACGGCGATTATAGCACCAATGAGCCTACCATGGATGGAACAGCATCATTGGTCTACCTGATGGCCCTGATGGAAGCACAGGCGCTCCGGCAGTCTGCAAAGTGAGGAGACGGGGGAAGCAGGTTGATTTCTGACAAGTTCTTTTGAAAGGCTGTTTAGGAAGATGAAGATCTGTTTATTTAACAGCTAAACACCCCTAGGCCAGCAGGGGAAATCCTTATTTTTGCCGATAATCTGTAGGAAGTATGAAGTTTGAGAAAATTCATAATAAAGGCCAGGCCCAACTTTTCAAGAACCAGTATCTCGAAATGCTGACCAAGACACATCCCCTGGTGATCTGGGGTATGTACCTGCCGGTGATCATTGGCTTGCCTTATTATGCTGCAACCCGCTTTGATGCATCTGGTATGAAAGTGGCAGGACTTTTTATTTTCGGGATGTTCTTCTGGACCTTTTTTGAATACATCATGCACCGCTGGGTATTCCATATGATTGCTGAAAGTCCGCGTGCCCAGAAGGTCGTTTATGTGATGCATGGCAACCACCACCATTACCCTAGGGATAAGGAGCGCCTGTTCATGCCTCCTGTACCGAGCCTGATCCTTGCCTCCATCATCTTCTCCATACAATACCTCATCCTGGGCAGGAACGCATTCATTTTCTTCCCCGGATTCATGTTAGGATACCTGTTGTATGGTTCCATGCACTACGCCATCCATGCCTGGAACCCTCCATTCAAATGGATGAAGCCCTTGTGGAGAAACCATCACCTGCACCACTACAAGAACGAACACCAGGGATTTGGGGTGAGCACCACCATCTGGGATCGTGTTTTTGGTACCATGTTCGACCTTACCAAGGAAAAAGAAGATAAAGAGAAGGTGAAGGAACTGATGTTCAAGTAAAGAATCGATTTCAAAGAGATAGCCGGGGTAATCCCGGAAATAAAAATGGAGATCCAGAAGATCTCCATTTTTTATGGTGGTTACCTGATCCAACCTGGCTCAAATAGTTGTCTTAATGGCAAACATTCTTACCCGTCTGCAGGAACCAAACAGCTTAAGCTGGTGCATCAGATGTTCAATCCGCCACAAGCACTGATCACCTGTCCGGTAACATAAGAACTCATGTCACTGGCAAGGAAAAGGGTAGTGTTCGCGATCTCCTCGGTGGTTCCAAAACGGCCCAGGGGGATCTTTTTCAGGAACTCTTCTGCGGCGGCTCCTTCTTTCAGGTAGTGGGTCATATCCGTTTCGATGAATCCCGGTGCAATGGCGTTGCAGCGGATATTGCGGCTTCCCAGTTCATGGGCCATGGATTTGGTGAAACCAATGATACCGGCCTTGGAAGCGGCATAACTGCTCTGACCGGCATTACCACGCACCCCAATGATGGAGCTCATGTTGATGATGCTTCCCTTGCGGGCCTTCATCATCGGGCGGATCACCTGCTTGGTCATGTTGAAGACACTTTTCAGGTTGGTGATCATCACTTCATCCCATTGCTCGGGGCTCATACGGAGGAGCAGGTTGTCCTTGGAAATACCCGCATTGTTCACACAAACATCAACTGTACCGAATTCCTTCACCACATCATTCACGAAGGCTTCGCATTCCTCGAATACGCCGGCATTACTGCGATAGGCCTTGGCCTTTACCCCAAAGGCGGCAAGTTTTTCTTCCAGTGCCTGGGCCTTGGGAGCGCTTCCCTCACTAACATAGGTAAAAGCAATGTTGGCACCCTGTTCTGCAAGTTTAAGGGCAATGCCTTCGCCGATGCCACGGGCGGCACCGGTAACAATAACTACTTTGTTTTCCAGTAATTTCATGTTGATTCAATTCTGGGGCGAATGTAGGAAGAATTGCCCATTAGGAAGAAGTCCCTCATTAATAAGGAGATAGGATGGCAGACCCGTCCCTTGCCTGTAAGTCTAGATCCATCCATTCGGGTGTTCATGTCAATATTAAACTAACGACCGTTCTTTAGGAAAGAAATTGAACGGTAAAGCCTTGTTTGTTTCACAACCATAAGCTATTTTGGCAGCCTCTATCCCATCACTAATAGTTTTAAAAGGACTGGAACCCTGCTGGTGATGATGGGAGGGGAACTGGACAAAATCATTAAACCTAAGATTTGTATGGTGACGTTGAGGCGGAAGTTTTTTGTTTTTCCGATTTATGATAATTGGTTTGGTGCGAAGAAGGGTATATGGAACAGCCTTTATTTCAATTCCTATCTACATGTCCCGGATGACCTGAAAAATCCTTTGCTGATCAGGAAGGACAACCATACAGTTGAGCTTGACCTTAGCAGGAACAACGAAGAGATTTTTGAAGGTTTTGCCAGGACAGTTAAAGCGCAGGTAAAGCAGTGTGAACGGGATGGCCTTCAATCCTATTTTGACCAGGACATTGATAAGTTCATTGCCTTCTTTAACCCCTTTGCTGAACAGAAAGGGATACCCAAGGTAACCCGCAAGATGATGGAGGAATTCGGGCCAATGCTCAGGATCAGTTATGCTGAGCAGGATGGCACTATCCTTGCCGCCCATACCCATTTGTTTGATGCGGAAGAAAAGATTGTCCGCCAAATGCATTCGGCCTCGCTGCGTTTCGACCAGGGATTTGACAAGAACAAGATCGGCAGGGCCAATAAGTTCCTCCATTACCGCGATATGCTGGCCTTTAAGGAGCAGGGTATACTATACTATGATTTCGGTGGCTATTTCAAGCAGGATACCACTGAAGAGATCACCAGCCTGCTGAACTTCAAGCTTGATTTTGGTGCTTACAAAAAACTATCCTACAACTACTTTACCTTGAGTTATCACCTGACCAGGAAAATGATGAAGTCCTTTGGTTTGATCGGTGCGAAGTACTAGTTATCCGGGGAAGTTTAAGAGTTGATCAGGGCAACTGCTCGTTGAGCTCCAGCAATTCATCCATGTATTTGCGGTCATTGCTTAGCCTGGGTACTTTGTGTTGCCCACCCAGCTTGCCTTTCCTTCGCAGCCATTCCTGGAACAGGCCTTTTTTTGCTGCATGTAGTTTAGGCATGCGAAGTGCAATGTCCTTATGCCTTTTGGCTTCGTAGTCACTGTTGATATTCTTTAGGGCGTTATCCAGTTCATAGGTGAACTGGTTGATGTCTGCAGGAGGGGTATCGAACTCCACCAGCCATTCATGTGCGCCATTGCTTTGCTGACTGAAATACACAGGCGCTGCGGTGTAATCATTGACACTGCTTCCGGTTTTCTCACAGGCCGCCGCAAGAGCCTTGTCTGCATTATCAACGATCACCTCTTCCCCAAAGGCATTGATATAATGTTTTAACCTGCCGCTGACCTTGATGCGGTAGGGACTAAGCGATGTGAACTGGACCGTGTCGCCAATGATATAGCGCCATAAGCCTCCTGTAGTACTGATGACCAGCGCATACTGCTTGCCGAGTTCTACCTTGTTCAGGCCAACGGTCTGGGGGAAGCGCTTGCCATATTCTTCCAGTGGCATGAACTCATAGAATATGCCATGCCGTGTGAAAAGCAGCATGCCATCTGCTTCCGGGCTATCCTGTGCAGCAAAGAAACCTTCGCTGGCATTGTACATCTCCAGGTAATTGATGTCCTTGCCGATCAATTGGCTGAACTGCTCCCTGTAAGGGACAAACGAAACCCCGCCATGGATATACAGTTCCAGTTGTGGCCATATTTCACTGATGCTGGATTTCCCCGTCATTTCCAGTATCCGCTTCATCAATACCATGGTCCAGGTGGGCACACCTGATATTGAGGTTACATTTTCCGGTATGGTGGAGAGGGCGAGTTGTTCGATCTTGTTCTCCCATTCATCCATCAGGGCAATGGATAATTCGGGTGTCCTGATCCAATGACCCCAGAAAGGCGAGTTTTGGAGGAGAACGGCGCTAAGGTCGCCAAAGCTGATCTCTTCACTGGCCTTGCTCACCTGGTGGCTGCCGCCGATCACCAGCCCCTTACCGGTCAGGAGCTCCGAGTCCGGATTATAGCGGTAATACAAGGTGAGGACATCCTTGGCGCCCTGGTAATGGTTCTCTTCCAGGCTTTCCTCGCTAACCGGTATGAACTTGCTTTTATCACTGGTGGTCCCGCTGCTCTTGGCAAACCAGCGTACAGGCGTGTTCCAGAGGATATTATCTTCTCCCGCCATCATCCTGTCGATATAGGGTTTGATGTCGTTGTATTCGTGTACCGGAACGGTTTGCTTGAAACTGCGGACGTTGAAGAGTTTGTTGAAGCCGTATTGCCTGCCAAATTCAGTGTATTGGGCGGAAGTCACCAATTCCTGCAGCACTTCCCTTTGGGCTGCTACCGGGTTGTTGACCCATTCATCGATTTGCCAGAGCCTGAGCCTGGCTAATCGTGATATGGCAGGCGAGATGATCTTCATACTTCGCCGGCAAAATACAGAAAATCGTTAAAATGTAGGTTGGTGCATAATTAAAAGCATCAAACATCATCCACGCTTTCATCAATGGTGGGATATTCGTCAATGCCTTTCATCACTTCATCGTAGAGGTAGTCCTTGCGTTTCAGTTCAAAATTACGGCCCAGGTAAAGCCTTCTAACCTGCTCATCTGCGGCCAATTCCTCGGCTGTACCGTGCTTGAAGATCTTGCCTTCGATCAGGAGGTAGGCCCTGTCGCAGATGGAAAGGGTTTCATTTACGTTATGGTCGGTGATCAGGATGCCGATATTCTTGTACTTAAGTCGGGCTACTACCGTTTGGATATCTTCCACCGCAATGGGGTCAACACCTGCGAACGGTTCATCGAGCAGGATGAATTTGGGGTCCACTGCCAGGGCCCTGGCGATCTCGGTACGCCTTCTCTCGCCTCCGCTGAGACTGTCGCCATTGTTCTTCCGGACATGGTGCAGGCGGAATTCATCCAGCAGGTCCTCCAGCTTTTGCTTTTGTTGCTGCCTGGTGAGGGTGGTCATTTCCAGCACCGACTTGATATTGTCTTCAACAGTCAGGGAACGGAATACAGAGGCTTCCTGCGGGAGGTAGCCGATCCCCAGCTGTGCCCTTTTGTACATCGGCAGGGCGGTAATGTCCTGTTCATTCAGGAAGACCTTTCCCTCGTCCGGCTTGATCAGGCCTACCACCATGTAGAAAGTAGTGGTCTTACCGGCACCATTGGGACCAAGCAGGCCCACGATCTCCCCTTGCTTTACATTCACCGAAACATGGTTCACCACCGTACGGTTGCGATAGGTTTTAACCAGCTCATTCGTTTGGATCACTAAACTCAATGTAGTAGGCTTTTGCGCAAAAATACCGGAATGGCCCGAATTATATTCCCGCCTCCTGCTTTTAACATCCCTTTGTTTATTGGGTGGTGGGAGCTAAGTTTGCACATAGTTCACCAATTTATAGCAAGCAAGCGATCAATATGAAGGTTATTGAACATATCAAACAGGCCAAGGGTACGCTGGTATCCTTCGAAATACTGCCACCATTGAAAGGGAAGGGCATCAATGCGATCTATGACCACCTGGATCCCTTGATGGAATTCAAGCCCTCTTTCATCAATGTGACCTATCACCGCAGTGAGACGATGTTCAAGAAACAGGCTGATGGATCCTTCGCTAAGATTGAAGTGCGCAAGCGTCCCGGTACCGTAGGGATATGTGCGGCCATTATGCAGCATTATAATGTTGACCCCGTTCCCCACCTGATCTGTGGCGGTTTCACCAAGGAAGAAACCGAGAACGCCCTGATCGACCTGGCCTTCCTGGGTATCGATAATGTGCTGGTGTTGAGGGGCGACGCTGCCAAGAATGAAACCTTCTTTGAGCCTGAGCCGGGAGGCCACCGCTACGCTATTGACCTGCTGAAACAGGTGATGGATATGAACAACGGTATTTACCTGGAAGAAGAGGTAAAGGATACGGGAAGGGCCAAGTTTTGCATTGGCGTTGCCGGTTACCCCGAGAAGCATTTTGAAGCCCCCAACAAGTCTACCGATATTGCCTACCTGAAGGCCAAGGTGGATGCAGGTGCAGAATATGTGGTGACACAAATGTTCTTCGATAACCAGAAGTATTTTGAATTCGTTGACCAATGCAGGGCAGCTGGCATCAATGTTCCGATCATCCCCGGACTGAAACCCATTACCAATAAGAAGCAGATGACCATCCTGCCCAGGATATTCCATGTTGACCTGCCAACCGATCTTTCTAACGAAATCGTGAAATGCAAGTCTGATGCGGATGTTGAGCTGGTAGGCACAGAATGGTTATTGCAGCAGAGCCGTGAGTTGAAGCAGGCTGGCGTGCCTGTGCTGCATTACTACACACTCGGAAAACCAAAGGTGATCTGGAACGTAGTAAAGGAAATCGTTTAAGACAAACCATAAAAAACGGCGGTGCCCTTCAATAGCACCGCCGCTTTGTTTTCAAGGGAATTTATTACAGGCTGATGCCGAGCGAAAGGCTCCACACCCTGTGCTTGTTGTTATCGTTGGAGGAATTGGCCGTTCCTGAATTCAGTTTTGCCAATCCATGGCCATAATTAACGGAAACGAGGAAATTGTTGAATGCAAAGCCTGCAGTGCCATTCAGGCCATAGTCCCATCTTTTCATCATGCCAAGTCCGGCCCCTTCTTCTTCGCTGGTAGTGGGATCATCATTAGTGAATTCGATCTTATCAGAACCACTGATAGAGGCACCAAAGATCTTTCCTTCGTAACTGTATTTCCCGGCAATGCCCATTGCGCCGTAAACACCACCACCGATAAAGAACTTTGACTCCTTATCCGAAAGCGGAAGGTTCACTACCAGGTTAAGGGGCATTTCGATGTAATAAGGACGGGTTGTCGATTGCAGGTAGCTGGGATCATTACTGTTCCCTATCTCGATCTTGGATCCCTTACCACTGAAGAGTAATCCCGGCTGGAAGGATAATGCGCCGGCGCCAAGGGGAAGGTCGGCCATCAATCCTGCATGGAAACTGGGCAACATATTGGCATTATCGATGCTCCCATCGCTGGACGTGGAAACATTTGCCAGGTTCAATCCGCCTTTCAGGTAGAGCTTGGAATCCTGTGCATTGGCAGTATAGCCCAATGCTGCAATGGATAGGATCATCAGGTACTTCTTCATAGTAGTTGATTTCATTGTAATGGAAATGGTTTTGTCTGGTTTTCCGGTGAGGCGATTACGGGTATAGCTTACCGATAGCCTTCACCGATTGGGCTATAGACTAAAATCAGGCCAGTTGGATGTGCAAGCTGTTAAGGCTTTGCTTAAGATAAAAGGAGAGTCAGGAGCGCCTCATTGCTTATTTTTTCGTCAATATGGATTGCAGTACAGGTTCGTTTACCTTGACGGGATAGGTCTTTTTAAGTGAACGGATCCATTCTTCTTCGAGGAAGGACTGGTAATCGTTCATTGCCAATCCTATTGCATCTACATATGTCCGGGGTTGACGGGAAGGATATACTTCCTTCGCGATGATAAAGGAGTAGTTGCCATCTGCTTCGTTCACCTTCATAGGGGATACCATTCCTCTGGCAAGGCTGCCCGCTGGTACTCCGGGTAGTTGCTGGTATTCATACCTGCCGGAATCGGCCTGGATGGTATTCTGGAATGGCGTCAATAGTTCCCTCCAGGCTTTGGGAGCCTGCTTCACCTGTTGATGATACAAAGCCAGCGCAACCGAATCAGTGGTGGAGAACAGGATACCGTCAATGCCCGGCTCCCACAGGTACTTGCCCTTGTTTTGTTCGTAATACTTCCTGAGCCCATTTGTATCGTTGGAAGCTTTATCCCAAACCTTGCGCTGCATGGCCTCGAAAAGCAGGTTGCCGTCCCTGAATTCCTTCACTTGCGCGGCAAAGGCAGGATCATATTTTTCAAGGTTGTTGGAATATTCTTCCATGACCAGCTTTCTGAGGAAGGCTTGTTTATGGTCTTCAAAATTACGGTTAGCCCTTGCCGTTGGATCCTGCTTTTGTTCAGCCAGGTAATTGATGAAGGAAACGAACTTCACCGGCGTCTTGCCGATGGTGGCCATAACGGAATTAGGGGACAGGTCACTGAAACTGGGGATGACCTTATCATCCCAAACGGCTGCAGCATAGGCATCTACATGCTGGCGCGGAAGGGGGAGTTCCTTAAAGCCCACTACCCTTGATGCCTTTCGTTCAATAGCATCCTGGGCAATGGCATAGCGGTCGGTCCCCATGAGCTTGTTGCGCATGTTCGCCATGGCCTCTTCACTTTCGTCAAGGACCGGCCGATCGCGGCGGAGTAATTTGAGGATATGGTAGCCCTGGCTGGTCTGGAAAGGCTGGCTGAGGCCATTGACCTCCTTCAGGGCAAATGCCACTTCTTCAAAACCAGCCTCATAAGTGCCCGGAATAAAGGGCTGGAGTATCCCTTCGTTATTGTAGGTGAAGTTGTCTGTACTGAACTCGCGTGCCATGACCGCAAAATCCGCCCCGTTCCTGAGGGCGGTATAAATGGAATCTGCCTTCCCCTTCAGGTAGGCCTTTTCAGCGGGACTCGCATCACCCGGTACACCCAGAAGGATCTGCGCCACCCATACTGATCCTTTCGCCGGCCGCTCTTCCAGTTTATGGAAGATATGCCATGCCCTGGGGCTTTGGAAAGGCTTGCTATAGCCCTTCAGTGGGGTGGTATAGGCCAAGGTCTCCAGTGAATAGGGCAGGGTAAAGGCGGCTATCCATCCCAGTTCCCCCTTATTTGTTTTCACAGCAGGGTCAGCTGAATATTTCAGGGCAACCTGTTCAAAGGGAATCCCTTTGCCCAGTTCATCAGCGGCTGCCAAGGCCTTTGCCCTGGCCTGTTCTGCATCCTTTTCACCGCTGTAAGGAATATAGATATGTGCCAACCTGATATCTGTCGCTGACCTTTGCAGGGCTTCCTTTGATAATGCCCTCAAAGTACTGTCGTCTATCAGGTAATTGCCACGGACCTGCTCCCTGAATGCTTCCAGTTCTGCTTTCTGGGAAGGCAGGGTGTCAAGTTTCATATCATAGGCCGACCTCACCTTCAGTTTGTACCTGGTATAAAGGTCGAGGTAATTGCGGATGGCCTCATTGGCAGGTGAACTGCTATCGTTATTATTCTTTTTGAATGCACGGAGGAACTCTTCCTTGCTGACCTTGTAAGGGCCATAGGTAAGGAGCGTTTGAGCATTAAGGTTAGTAATGCCCAGCAATACGATCAATAAGGCGAACAGTTTTTTCTCCATAGGTTATTTGGTACCGCTTTTTTGCTGCAGCTTCCGGGTGATCAATTCATCCAGTTGCTGGTAACTGAGTTTCTTGGCAACAATCCTTTTTTGTTCATCCAGCAGGTAGAGGACCGGTGTTTGGTACACATCATACAATTGGCGGTAACTGGGTTTACCTGCCTTGTAATCGGCCTCACGTTGCTGTTCTGTCTGGTAAACGTGTATCCAGTCCTTCAGATTGTTGTCCTTGATATACTTGATCCAGTTAGCCTTCCCGCCTTCCGTCATAACGCCATAAAGCTTAACGCCCTGTTTTTTCCATTTCTGCTGGTAAAGGGAATCCAGGTGGGGTACCATTTCCTTGCAATGGCTGCAGGTAGGGTCCCAGAAGCAGATCACCACCAGCGGGGCGTTCACTTCATACAGCGGTGAAGGCTTTTCGGTGCTGTCAACCATCACCAGGTCCCATGCCGGCTGCCCCAGCTGGTTGGCCATTAAGCTGTAGGCCCGGTCAGTGATGTACTTCATGCTTTTCTCATTGTACCAGTCCACCTCGGGGTGATTATTGATATACTGTTCAAACAGGTGGAGGAATACCGCATCCTGGCCCATGTAGGTGGGGTTGATGTATTGCTGTACAAAATGGTTGAGCAGGTATTTGTAAATGTCCTTGTTGGGCCTGGCTTCCAAAAGCATCCTGTCCACTTCCAACTTGATGGAATCCGGCACCGGTGGCACCAGTTCCCGGTAATAGCGGACCAGCCTGTTCTCAAAGAAGGGCGTCCGAAGTAAACGGTCGTCTGCCAGGCTGATACCATCCCAGTAATGGCCCTTGAAATAGTGATAGGCATAAGTGGAGTCATAAACTCCCCTCGGGTGCTTATTGGCCGGGGGGATCTCAGGCTCCTGCAAAGCATAGAAAAGGGTGGTGAGAAAACTGGAAGGGTTTTGCCTGATCCAGTCGGTGCGGTATTGGTAAATGACCTTGTTCAGTTCCCTGATCCTGGTTTCGATAGCAGCAGAATCGCCCTTGTTCGAAGCCCTGGCCAGGGATTCCTGTAATTGCTGGATGGCCTTTCCACGTTCCTGTACAAAACCGGTATAGGTCTGGAAGTCCTCATTATCCTTTGATCCCTTGAACCTGATCTCATTGAGTTTTGAACTGTCACCTGTCACGGAGAAATGCTGTTGTTTATCGACCAGCATTTCAAAGAGCAGCTCTTTTTTGGGGCTTACCAGGAAATAGATGCCGCCACCCAAAGGCTTCGCACCCTTGAATACCACCGTACCATTGGCATCTGCAACAGCAGAATCGGCCAATGCCTTCAGTTTGCCATAATGATAGCCCAGGTAGAGTTGCTGGCCTTTGTAGGCATTCAGGGAAATGCTGATCTGGTAGCCCTGCTGGCCGTAGCCATTCAGGCTCATGATAAGGAGAAGGATCAAGATTCGGTTCATCATCAAGCTATGGTTGGCTAATATCACGAATAAACGGCAATATTATTGCGGCATCCGCTGCCTTAACAAATTATTGCAAAGGTACATATGGCTTTCCCATTGGCTCATTCCATCCAAAACGGGTACTTTTGCGCCATGCGGAAGAAGAATATTACGCTGGAAAAAATCAAGGTGGAAGACTATGCTGCTGAGGGTAAGGCCCTGAGCAAGGTGGACGGAAAGGTGGTCTTTATTGAAGGAGCCATTCCCGGTGATGTGGTGGATGTCCGGCTGACCAAGAACAAAAAGGACTGGGCGGAAGGGAAGGTATTGAGGGTGCACCAGTTTTCGCCTGACAGGGTAAAGCCTTTTTGCGAGCATTTTGGCACCTGTGGCGGTTGTAAATGGCAAATGCTCCCCTACGAAAAGCAATTGTTCTATAAGGAACAGGAGGTGAAGCAACACCTCAGGCGGATCGGTAAGGTAGAACTTCCCGAGATCGAACCGATACTGGGCTGTACCGATACCCGTTATTACCGGAACAAACTGGAATTCACCTGCAGCAACCGCCGTTACCTGATGGCCGATGAGATCGCAGCCCATGATGAGATACCGCAGGAGAATGCCATCGGTTTCCATGTGCCCCGAATATTCGACAAGGTGATCGATATCAATACCTGTCACCTGATGCATGAGCCGGCCAATATCATTAAGAATACCGTGCGCGAGTATGCGCAGTCCAGGGGACTTTGCTTCTATGATATCAGGGAGCATGTTGGCTTCCTGCGTACCATGGTGATCAGGGTACTTACCACGGGCGAGGTGATGGTGAATGTAGTATTTGGCAGGGAAGACAAGGAGGAAAGGGAAGCCTTGCTGGATCACCTGTTACAGAAAGTACCATCCATCACCACCCTCTTGTACACCATCAATACCAAGCGGAACGACAGCCTTTTCGACCAGGAACCCATAGCTTATCACGGCAAGGGCTATGCGCTGGAGAAGCTGGAGGATTTTGTATTCAAGATCGGCCCCAAGTCCTTCTTCCAGACCAATACCCGGCAGGGGGAAAAGCTGTACCAGGTGACACGAGAATTTGCAGAACTTACCGGGAAGGAGACAGTTTACGACCTTTATTGCGGCACTGGCAGTATCGGCATTTTTGTGAGCAGGCAGGCAAGGAAGATCGTTGGGGTGGAAGTGGTTGCGGAAGCCATTGAGGATGCAAAGGAAAATGCTGCATTGAACGGTATTGAGCATGCCAGCTTTTTCGCAGGCGATGTGATCGATGTATGTGACGATGCATTCTTTGCCACCCATGGCCGCCCGGATGTGATCATCACCGATCCGCCCAGGGCCGGGATGCATGAGAAGCTGGTCAATAAGATCCTGGAAATGGAAGCCCCAACCGTAGTATATGTGAGCTGTAACCCGG
This sequence comes from Flavihumibacter rivuli, assembly GCF_018595685.2. Lineage (NCBI taxonomy): Bacteria > Pseudomonadati > Bacteroidota > Chitinophagia > Chitinophagales > Chitinophagaceae > Flavihumibacter > Flavihumibacter rivuli. The sequence continues at coordinate 2,797,404 of NZ_CP092334.1, read as the reverse complement.
CTACCCAGGCCCGCGACCTGAACCTTTTGGATGCCAAATACAAGGTGACCAGGGTCAGGCCGGTGGATATGTTCCCCCATACCCACCATATCGAGAATGTTGTACAGTTAAAATTGAGAAACAGCTAAACCATTTGGTCTGGCATTTATTGTAAGGATATGAGACAATTACCCCCGGTTGTAAAGAATATTTTGATCGCCAACATAGTGGTCTTCATTGCCCAGTTCCTGTTTGAAAAGCAGGGCCTGCCACTGGAGCTGTGGTTTGCCCTCTGGCCCGTTCAGTCAGGGAACTTCAAAGTCTGGCAGCTGGTCACCCATATGTTCATGCATGGCGGCATATTCCATATTTTTTTCAACATGTTCGCGTTGTACATGTTTGGTGCCATGCTGGAACAGTTGTGGGGTTCGAAACGATTCTTTAACTTTTACATGATCTGTGGGATAGTAGCCGGCCTCGCCCAGCTGTTCATAGACCCGGATTTTGACCTGGCCGTGGGTGCATCGGGAGCCATAATGGGGCTGCTGGCAGCATTTGCCTACCTTTTCCCCAACACCCCGCTTTATATCATGTTCATTCCGGTTCCCGTGAAAGCCAAGTATGCCATTCCCGGATTGATGGCGCTTGACCTTTTTGGCGGGATCTCCCGGACCCCCGGGGACAATATTGCCCACTGGGCACACCTGGGAGGGGCGGCAGCCGGGTTTATCCTGGTATTGATCTGGAACAAAACCAATCGAAATACGTTTTATTAATGCAGTAAAAGGACTGAGCCCTTATGAATGTGCAAGAAGAAAAGAGCAGGAACAGGATCACCCTGGGATCGGACGGTAATGCCCTGGTGAACCTGGTGGTGGTAAATGCGGTAGCGTTTGTGCTGCTCAAGTTCATTTATGTGATCTACCTGCTGAGCGACCTGAATATTGATGCCTATTATTCCCATGTCTTCAACTGGTCCATATTGCCGGCCAACCTGGAGAAGCTGGCTTACCGGCCATGGACCATCGTGACCTATATGTTCTCGCATGAGAGTGTGATGCATGTGATCGGGAACCTGTTATGGCTTTGGCTATTTGGTTATATTCTGCAGGACCTTACCGGCAACAGGAAACTGGTGCCCGTATATGTAATGGGAGGCCTGGTAGGCGGGGTTGTATTCATCCTGGCGCATTACATCCTGCCCAAGCTGCAGCCTGACATTCCCATTGCCAGCCTGGTGGGCGCCAATACCGCAGTAATGGCAGTGGCCATTGCCACCACAACAGTTGCCCCTGATTACCGCATCTTCCCTATGATCAACGGGGGGATACCCTTATGGATCCTGACAGCGGCCTATGTGATCATTGATTTCGCCAGTATTTCAGTGGGCAATGTCGGCAGTTACCTGGCCCACCTGGCCGGTGCTGGTATGGGCTTCCTCTTCATTTACCAATACAGGCGGGGCAGGGATATGGGTGCCTGGCTGAACGCCTTCTTCGATTGGGTAGAAAATCTCTTCAACCCGGATAAGCCTTCCGGTAAGATGAGGGCCCGTGAACAGCATTATTACAAAGTAGGCAAGGAAGGTCCTTTCAGGAAAATCCCCCATGTTACCCAGCAGCGTATCGACCAAATCCTCGATAAGATCAATACAGAAGGGTACCATATGCTTTCCGAGGAAGAAAAAGATATCCTGCGCAGGGCGGCTAACGAAGATGATTTGTAAATTCGGTTATGGCAAAGCTGATTAGAAGCCTGACCAAACGGACCTTTATTATCATCACCATCCTTTTCGTGGCATTGTTCCTGCTGGCAAGTGCTTCCTGGTACATCGACCCGAACGAGTACTGGTATATTGCGATCCTGGGTGTAGGCTTTGCCTTCCTGCTACTGGCCGTCCTGATCCTTCTTATTTTCTGGCTGGCCTTCCGCTCAAAATGGTTCTTCCTGCCTTTCCTGGCCTTACTGGCTTGCTGGTTCCCGATCAGGGCATTTTTCGCCACCAACCTGTTTAGCAGTTCTAATAGTAAGAAGGCAGAAGGCACCATCCGCGTGATGCAATGGAATGTGGCCCGCTTCGATGAAATGAGCAGCCGTCCACGTACCGGTGCTACCAAACGCAAGGCCATGCTGGAGTATATCGGCAAGCAGTCGCCCGATATCATCTGCATGCAGGAGTTCTTTAATTCCAGCGACAAGAAACTCTTTGATTCCAATATTGGCTACCTGCGCGACACCTTGAAATATCCTTATTCTTATTATGCCATGGACCACCGCCGGCGCGATGGAAAGTACGAGCATGGGGTGGCCATCTTTTCAAGGTATCCCATAGTGGATAGTTTCCGCCTTCGTTATGGCGGGCCCAGTAACCTGAAGGCCAATGAGAGCATGATCTATGCCGACATCAACATCAATGGGAAGGTGGTCAGGGTGTTCACGACACATTTGCAATCACTCCTGTTCACTACTGCAGAATACCGGATGCTGGAGGAGATCAAGCAGGGCGACGACAGCGCTATTGAAAAGTCGAAGAATATCTTCCGGAAATTCCAGACCGCTTATGAGCAAAGAAAGAAGCAGGCGGATATGATCAGGGAGCATCTTGACCAAAGCCCTTACCCCGAGATCATTTGCGGTGATTTCAATGATGTGCCCAACTCCTATGTGTACCACAAGGTGAGGGGCGACAGGAAGGATGCCTTTACCGCGCAGGGCTTTGGTATCGGCCGAACCTTCTCCTTTATTTCGCCTACCCTCAGGATCGATTATATCCTC